>NZ_CP015840.1:0-353194 GCF_000471025.2 Chlamydia gallinacea 08-1274/3
TTTCTCTCAATTTGGTTTCGAGTTGCGAGGTTCTTCTCGAAATTACACCGTAGACCTTGGAACAAAATTCCAGTTCTAATTCTACTTCACCTCCCCTACTCCCTCACGGGAGTGGGGTTTACTTTCTTATGATTGCGCTTCTATTTGTTTAAATACCAATACATCCTTAGACATCGTAAGCTCAATAGAAGTATCTGGAAGAATGTCTCCCTTAAGCAAGGCCTTAGATAAAAGAGTAACAATTTTTTGCTGAATCAAGCGTTTCAGGGGACGGGCTCCAAAAGTGCTGTCATAGCCTTGTTCACTTAAATATAAAGTTACAGAATCATCCCATGTTAATGTGACACGTCTTTCTGCCATTCGCTGAGCCACTCTACGCATTTGTATACCCACAATTTTTACAATATCTTCCGTACTTAAAGGTACAAAAGGCAAAATGTCATCAATACGATTAATGAACTCTGGAGTGAAATATTTTTTTAAAATAGGAGATACTACAGATAAGACCTTGTCTTTATTAATATCACTCCCTTTCTTACTACAGTATTCTGCAAGCTCATGAGAACCAATATTTGAAGTCATAATGAATAAGGAGTTTTTACAATTGACTTTCCGTTTTTTACTATCTGTGAGAATTCCCTCATCAAAAATTTGCAAAAGAATATTAAAGACTTCTTTATCTGCTTTTTCAATTTCATCAAAGAGCACAACAGAATAAGGGCGACGCCTGATAGCTTCAGACAGACTTCCCCCTTCTTCGTAACCTACATAACCTGGAGGCGATCCAATTAACTTGGCTACAGAATGCTTTTCCATATATTCTGTCATATCAAAACGTATCATTGCTTCTTCTTTATTAAATAAAAGATCCGCAAGTGCTTTGGCTAACTCTGTTTTTCCTACTCCTGTAGGACCTAAAAATAAAAATACCCCTAAGGGACGTTGAGGATCACTCAGGCCTACACGTGCGGCACGAATAGAATCACAAACAGCAGCAATAGCAAAGGGTTGTCCGACAACGCGCTCTTCTAAAGATTCCTCTAAAGCTAAAAGTTTTTCTGCTTCGCCTTCTAACATTTTTTGCACAGGAATTCCTGTCCAATTCGCTACGACTTGAGCAATCAAACGTTCATCAACTTCTTCTTGAAGAAGACGGTTATCTCTTTGATTTAAAGCTGCCTCATCTTGACGAATTTCCTCTTCAAGAGCAGGGATTAAGCTATAACGTAGCTCCGCTACCCGATTATAATCAGCCACACGCTCTGCTTCTTCTTCTGAAAATTTCATATTTTCTAAAGAATTTTTCTTCTCTTTAAGACCAGCAATAAGTTTTTTTTCTTCATCCCATTGAGCACGTAGTATTTTTAGTTCCTCTTCAAGCTTATCTATAGAAACTTGTATAGCAGCCGCCTCTTCCTGATATGCTGGAGCTTTTTCACGATGAATGGCTTGCTGCTTCACTATCAATGCTGCAAGCTCACGCTCTTTTTCATCGATAGGTAAAGGTAGACTTCCTATTTGCATACGAATTAAACTTGCCGCTTCATCTATTAAATCAATCGCCTTATCAGGAAGAAATCGATCAGCAATATAACGATAGGAAAGCAATACTGCAGCGTTTAACGCCCCCTCTGTAATACGCACGCCATGGAAAATCTCATATTTCTCTCGTAAGCCACGTAAAATAAATACCGCATCTTCCAAAGAAGGCTCTGTAACAAAAATTGGCTGGAAACGCCTTTCTAACGCTGCATCCTTTTCAATATACTTTTGATATTCATTTAAAGTCGTTGCCCCTATACAATGAAGGGTTCCTCGAGCTAAGGCGGGCTTCAATAAATTCGCAGCATCCATTGCCCCATCGGTAGCTCCAGCACCAACAAGAGTATGCACCTCATCAATAAATAAAATACTTTCGTTTTCAGAAGCTTCAACATCTTTAAGAACACTTTTCAGTCTCTCTTCGAATTCTCCGCGATACTTAGCCCCTGCAATTAACCCTCCCATATCTAAAACATATAGCTGCTTTCCTTTTAAACTATCAGGCACATCTCCCTGAATAATGCGAAGAGCTAATCCTTCAGCAATTGCTGTTTTCCCTACTCCAGGCTCCCCAATAAGCATAGGGTTATTTTTTGTCCTACGCGATAAAACTTGAATTGTACGACGAATTTCCTCATCCCTACCGATGACAGGATCTAATTTTCCTTCTTTAGCGAGTACTGTTAGGTTCTTACAAAATTTTTCTAAACCATGTAAACTGGTATCAGAGCTCGGAGAATCCATACGATGGCCACGACGTAATTTAATAATTAAATTTTTCACATCTTCCAAAGACATTTTTATAGTCTTTTTCCATGAAGAAAAAGGCTCCTTACTAGAATTCCAAAAAGCCAGAAGTACATGGTCTCCGGATAGGTATTCATCCCCTAAGTCTTTAGCAATATGCTTAGCATCTAAAATTAAACTCTGCAATCCAGGAGATGGCTTGGGTAAAGAACTTCCATCTACAATTTTGGGCTCGAGATTCAAAGCCTCATCTACCGCAGAAATTAGCAATTTGGGATTACTCTGTATATCCTTAATAATTATATAAAATAGTGCTTCTGTGTTTTCTAACAGACATTTTAGAAAATGATTTTCATTTACATAAGGATTTTTTAACGACTTAGCAAGTTCAAAAGCCTTTTCAAGAGCTTCACTTACAGCATCAGAGATCTTATCCATCTTCTAGCCTCACTGCTCCGCGTATATAGAGAACTAAACAAAAACTAACTTATTTTCCCAGTATATCCTTACTCTTAAAGATAAAAATATTTATTTATCTTTTAATCTTTGTTGCTTTTTCCATTGTGCATTATACTGATATAACAAACCATACTCTTTCATCATAGCTGCAATATCTCTACAATCTTCCATAAGCCTATCAATGCGCTGTACTCGTTCATTATCCAAACACTGGGTAATACCTTCAGCACTTTTATGTATTGCCTCAGTAATTAAATGCATTTGCTTCACTAATGAAAACTCGTTTTCTATATCCAATAATGTAGATAATTGAGAAGAAATACGTAGGGTTTCATTTTCCAATTGATTGATTGCCTTGTCCGCCTTATCAATAAATTGAATTAACTTCTCCATGGGATCAATATTCCTTCCATACACAAGATCTGTGGACCCCAAGCGTTGCTTCTCTTTTCTCTCTGCCCCCGGAAT
The DNA here is from genome assembly GCF_000471025.2 of Chlamydia gallinacea 08-1274/3. Taxonomy (NCBI): domain Bacteria; kingdom Pseudomonadati; phylum Chlamydiota; class Chlamydiia; order Chlamydiales; family Chlamydiaceae; genus Chlamydia; species Chlamydia gallinacea. The sequence goes on from NZ_CP015840.1 coordinate 3,217, forward strand.
AATATTAATAATCGATTCTCCTATAACCTTAGGAGAATACATAGCAAAAATATCATCTTGATATAAAGCAACACTAGAATCAATTTTTAATACTAGCTCATAACAATATAATTGCCCCTCATCTCCATAAACACGCTTATCGAGAATATCCTGTACTTTAACCACAGAACCAATACACTTTCCTGCTAAGCATACATTCATTCCCTTACTTACACCACTTAAATGAGTGAAAGCCACGCGAATTTCTTGTTTACTATCCCCTTGATTCTTCGGGAAAAAGAACATAACCGAAAATAGCCCTATGATTCCTATGCATAGGAAAAATCCAAAGTATAAGGATTTACGATCTTCTTCAGACATTCTGCCTCCCCTCTACTGTATAGATAAAAATTGCTTAGCTAAAGGATTCTCTGTTTGAATAAACTCCTCTCGAGTATAGACATGTGCTATCGTTCCCTGATCATGAATAGCAATGCGATCAGCAAGAGCAAGAGCTAATGTAATATCATGAGTAATAATAATCCCCCCAATTCCCTGTTCTTTACGTACGCGAGCAATTAACAAAGTCATTTCTCGACTCGTGATGGGATCCAAACCTGCAGTGGGTTCATCATAAAGAACAAGCTTTGGAGAATAAACTAGAGAACGTGCTAAAGCAACACGCTTGACCATACCCCCAGAAAGTTTATTAGGCAGGAAATCCGCAGCGTAAGCCAAGCCCACATTAGCTAAGGCCTGATTTACCTTATCCTCTATCTCTTGACACGAGAACTCTTGATATCGTTCATTATAAGAATGAAGACCAAAAGCAACATTATCCCGTACAGAAAGAAAATCAAAAAGAGCTCCTCCCTGAAATACCATACCAATCGTTAATTCTTTTAAACGCCCCTTGTATGTCAAAGCTTCAGCATACCGCACCTCCCCAGAGTCAGGAATCTCTAAACCCATAATATGACGAAGCAAAACGCTTTTCCCTGTTCCTGATTTCCCTAAAATCACTAAAAATTCATCTGGAAATACCTGCAAAGAGACGCTATGCAATACTTGGTACTTCTGCCCCTCAGAATCACAATAACTTTTATCAATGTTGTCTACAACAATCCAAGGCTTTTTCACTGATTTCCCTAATAACCAAACACATGAAATATCGTAGTAATGAAGCAATTTACAAATAAAATAGAAACATAAGAAGTTACTACTCCAGCAGTAGTGATTTTAGCCACATCCGTAATACGAGAATGCTTCCCTAAGCCTTGGTAGCAAGCTAATGAAGTGATAATAAATCCAAAGATTACTGACTTAATCACTACCATAAGAACATCTGACATGAATACATGTCCTGACACCATATACAAATACACTTGAAAAGAAATATGAAAGGCGTACCTGCACAATAAGTAGCCACAGAAAATTCCCGACCATACTGCGGCAATGACCAGAGCTGGCATAGAAATCACCCCAGCAATGATTCGTGGCAAAGCAAAATAAGCTAGGGGATTCACCCCTAAGGTTTCCATAGCACTGACTTGCTCTGTCATACGTACGGTGCCTAAAAATGCTGAAATTGCTCCACCTACTCTTCCAGAAAGAGCAAGAGCCGTAAGAACAGGGCCTATTTCTACTAAAGTACTTTTAACAACAAAAAACCCAATAGCACAGGACAAGCCGTGGACTCCCAATTGATAATAGGATTGTAACGCTAAAACAATACCTGTAACCGCTCCTGTAAGCATAACTACAGGTAAAGAAGTCACGCCTATCGCATACCCCTGAATACTAACAGAATGCAATAACCTCTGCCGAAGGGAAAAACTCTCCATGACAGAAACAGTGAACCGCAGCCATCTACCTAATTCTAATGGGAATACAGAAAGCACACGAAAAAGATGTGAGTGTTTTTTTCTCTCCATTCTTCCTCAATTTCTGAGAATTCTTTTCATCTTCTTATTCTCAAAAACAATCACTTAAACTATCAATAAGAACATTTTGCGTATAGGCAAGATTTTCCTGACTATGGACAGAAGATAAGAAGCTGGCTTCTAAAGGCGAAGGAGATAAATATACCCCCCGGGAAAATACCTGACGATAAAACCTTCCAAATTTCAAAAAATCACTTTGTTGAACTTCACTAAAATTCCTCGGAGGAGTCTCACGAAAGAAAAACGTAAACATCGAGCCCGCAGACACTAAAGATACAGGAAAGCCTCTCGAACGAATCTCTTCCTCTACGGGGCGAAAAAACACAGAAGCACAGGTATGTAGTGTCTCATAAAATCCTGGGAAACTACATAATTCTATGGAAGCCTTTCCTGCAGCCATAGCTATGGGATTTCCCGATAATGTCCCGGCCTGGAAAACATTACCTACAGGCTGCAAATGATCCAAAATTTTATGATGCCCCACTAAGGCAGCTACCGCCATGCCACCACCAAGGATCTTCCCATACACAGTAATATCAGGAACTAGAGAAAACTCTCCACAAGCGCCATGCAATCCTAAACGAAACCCTGTGACAACTTCATCAATAATAGATAAAGAAGAAAACTTCCGGCACGTCGATACTATACCTTCCAGAAATCCTGGTATAGGAAGAACTACCCCCATATTTGCACAAACAGGCTCACAAATCACACAAGCAATATGGTCTCCAATACGATCCATAACCTCCTGAAACAAGAAGAGGTCATTATAAGGCAGAAGTAATGTCAAAGGAAGAGAGGAGTGAACTGACCTATACGTATCTATGATAGAATTTAAAGAAGAAAGAGTTTCTTCACTAATACATGTTCCCGATAATAGCACATCCGCATGACCATGATATCCTCCTAAAAACTTGATAATCACGGACCTTGATGTTACCCCACAGGCAAGACGCACCGCAGTCATTGTTGCCTCTGTCCCAGAGGAAACAAAACGGATTTTATGCTCTTTACAACCTAAAATGGAAAATAATGTCGAAGCAAAAGCCACTTCACGTTCTGACGTAAGGCCAAAAGAAGTTCCTAAAGGAGCATAATGAGTAATCGCTTCTATAATCTGTGGATGGCTGTGCCCATGAATCAAAGAGCCCCAAGAACCACAAAAGTCAATATACTCCTGACCCAAACTATCAATAAAAACATCACGAGAAGCCCTAGAAACAATCGGAGGAACAACGCCTACAGTACGACAAGAACGTACAGGAGAGTTCACTCCCCCAGGAAAATACCTACAAGCTTCAGAATATGTTACCGTCATCGTATTCACAACCGGCATAATCTCGCATTAGCTAGAGGAAGTATTCCGGAAATGAGAATTTAAAATAAACCCAGAAATAATATAAAAAAATTAATTTAAAAAAAGATTTTCCGGAACCGTAGCTAATGAAGCATAGCGTCCACCAAGATCCTTTAAAATCTGAGACCAAAGATTCTCTGGATCATCGGTAAATACGTAGTCATAACTAGCAGGTGCTAAGAACCAATTACCATCTAAAAATTCCCTCTCTAACTGCCCTGCCTGCCAACCACTATATCCAAAACATAAATACACACGGGCCCCCCCTTCACTAGAAGCCACATCTTGCAAAAAGGCTAAATCGCCACCCAAATATACCGAAGGACAAATTTCCAGAGTCTGCTCAGGAATCTCTGAGCAAGAATGCAATAACATCATTTGGTTCGCTTGCAAAGGGCCTCCCATACAAAAACGCACATTATCCTGATCCACCCTATCAATAGAAAAAACATCACTAGAAATTTCTAATTCTAATGTTTTATTCAAAATTAAACCGAAAGATCCGTTTAAACTATGCTCACATAATAAAATCACACTACGAGAAAAAACCCCTTGATCCGTATCTGGGGAGGCAAGAAGTAAAGAGCCTTTTTCTAAAATCGCATAAGGAATTTTCATAAGATATCGCCTATTTTACTCTTGGTAAGGAACAGTGTCATCAAATACCGATTTTACACAAAGAATAGGCACTTTATGCTCTAAAGCAAAGGGAATGCTATCACTCGGACGCGCATCAATATCCGCAATATAAAGAAAATCTCCCTGCTTTTGTTCTAAAAACATTCGTGTATAAAAAACATTATCTTTGTAATCATTAATAACCACACGCGATATGTGAATATCAAAACCTGAAAAAACAAAATTAAGCAAATCATGCGTAAGAGGACGAGAAAAGGGCATTGCCTGAGTTTCAAACTTATGAAAGGCTTTGCCCATAGATACATGGCCATACACAGCAAATTTCTTTTCTTCGGTACCTAAAATAATCCCTGCATAATGGCAAAAACTAACTAATTTATAAAAGTTAAGCAAAACCAAATGAGAATCCTGCAACAACTCTCTGTCTCTATTCATCGTGTTCCGGTATTCTTTTTACTAATCTGACCGTTGGCATAACCCAACCATACTTCAACATTCTCTATAACAAACCCGACCTCAATAATACCATGAATTTGTAACAATTGTAACAAAGCCTCTTCGGGATGAGGATAAGAACTGGGTGTATGGATGTCATAAATATAATTGCCATTGTTCGTAATAAATACCTTCCCCCCCGGTTCTTTCCGTAAATTACCGAAATATCCCTCGGACTTTAAAGCTCGAATAATTGTTTCTTTACCAAAAGGACTGATCTCTAGGGGAACTCCAAATTTTCCTAAAACATCTACGTTTTTACTTTCATCTGCAAGAATAATGCGCTGCCGACCTGCTTGAAGTAAAATTTTCTCACGAAAAACAGCCCCACCACCTCCTTTAATCATCCGTAATTGTTGATCAACTTCATCTGCCCCATCAACCACAAGATCTACATCTGTGAATTCCTCATCATTCAGCATAGGAATTCCCAAGCTAGTGGCTAAAAAATAAGAATCCTTTGAAGAAGCTATTGCTCGAATATCTAAATCCTCATGATGTCTTCTCTTAGCAACAGCGCGAATAAACTCTCTAGATGTCGAACCACTTCCTAATCCAACAATCATGCCTGACATGACTAAAGCAGCAGCTTCATACGCCAAGCGTTTCTTTATACTTAAATAAGGATCCACCATCTATTCTTCACATCTCCGGATAACAAAACCTTTGAGTATATTAAATACTCATTGACAGGTCAAATAAGGATCTAAGCTTATCCCAGGATAAAAGCAATACCGTAGAACGGTCCCTTAGGCTTTAACCCCGCAAACTAAGAAAGTGCTATGCAAAATAAAAGAAATGATTTTGGCTAAAAACATCAATAAGTTTTTAATAAAAGACTCTATAAAATGCGCAATAGATGGGAGAGGGTATTCTCGTTCTCAAAAAAAAAGCTAAGCTAATGAGTAACTTAGCCTCATTAAATTAAAACAAGCACTAGTCACTGAAAACAGAGTTACCTCTTACGAAACCTGAATAATTATACAACTGAGCACGTCTATTTTCCCAAAAATAATTATAAACCCATTGGGGATTACTTGCGGTGTTACCTCGGAGTGAATGCTTTGCTATCGCTATTACAATCTTATCAAAATTCTGATCAGAATGATACCCTAGCCCAGACGAAATCGCCACTACCTCGTCTACTAATTCCCTATAAGTAATCAATGCTATGCCTGGATCATACTTAGGAGAAGATTCATCAAGATAAGGATAAAAATAGAACACAAGCGTTACCCAGCCAAGTCCCCTTATTCGCCCCATATTCTCGTAATCTCCAAATAATTTTACCATGCCAAGTGGCATAGCTTTTATCAATTGCACCTGTTCCCAATTCATACCGTGACGGAAGAAAGAAAAGTCATGTGATAATGCAAAAGATGAGCTTACCTCCTTCCATAGATTTTGTGTTTTGGCCAGGTCCTTGCAGCGTCGTACTATATCGCTGCGTATACGTTGTACTTCCTCTGTCTTCCAAGTATTATTTCGAGCGGATGCACTCAATAAGTCATACTCTTCTTCAGTAATTACATTAGAAAGCAACCAACCAACATAACTAAAGGCTACTGCCCCTGAATCGCAAAGTCCTCCGGGGCTCATCCAATAAACTTCTGGTGCCATACCTTCAGAAATAGGAATATCCTTAGGACCTAAATCAATAAACCTCTTCAAAAAATATAAGCAACAGGATCGCGTTAACTCATCATCTAAAGAAGGTAAGGTACTCCCCTCACAACTTTGAACTACCCGCTCCCAACCAAAAGAATCTAACTTCTTACGCAAATCTATAGAAATATTTTCTAACCCCAGATCCCCCGATCCCCCCAATATAGAAAGAACCTGACGTAACTCCTGAATCGTCAACCTCTCTTGTTTACACAAATCACCAATAACTAAAGGGTAGTTGTCACAAATAACTTGTAAACACCCCGAAGGAATCGAGGGAGACGGCATAATTTGCTTCCTGCATACGTCCACAGCACATTTCATCAAAGATGCAAAAGCTATCAACCCTAATATTGAAGCTAAAACAATAATCGCAGGATGCACTATCCCTAAAGCCATAACAACAGCCAGCACAGAAACAAACACAGCACTAATAATACCAGCCAAAACTTGTACACGAGCAAGAAACTGTTTTTTCTCTTCTCCATTCAACATGAGATATTTGACGCAACAGCTACTTTGTAATAAAGTTGGTACTATCTTGTTCATTTTCTAACACCCCTTATACTCTCTGTCTGCTTAGACGTTGCCCTTCTTGATATTCATAAAGACACACTTTCCATTGGTCACTAAGACTACTTAATGGGACAGGGGAAAATTTAGTGTAGTAAGCATAACGATTCAGAATATTTAAAGCAAAAACAGCACGCTTAGCATAGCCTTCAGTACGCTTTTTAAAGATTTTTTTGTTTTCTTTAGCCATTGCAGTTTGAAATTCTTGCCAAGTAATTAATGCCACGCCTGGATCATACTTAGGAGAAGATTCATCAAGATAAGGGAAAATTTGAGGTAAAAAACAGATCCAATCATTCACCGTTCTAACACTATCAAAGCACCCCTTACTTTCGTCGTCTCCTCCAAAGAATAGTGCTTGGTCACACGATAGTCCTTTTATCAATTGTATCTGCTCCCAACTCATACCGTGAGAGAAAAAGTATCTACACCAGCAAACACGCGGAACTAATGTCTCACTAAGGATCTCCGACTGCGATCTAAAGAAAATCCTTGCACGCGCTACGAGGTCACGACATTTCTGTTGCTGTTCATCACCCCAGTTATTACTTCTAGCATCTTCTCGCAATGATTTATACTCTTCTTCAGTAACCACACTAGCAAGCAACCAAGATGTCACACCCACAGCTGATAGCGGCACATCGACTAATCCAGGATTACTCATCCAATAAACTTCTGGTGCCATACCTTCAGAAATAGGAATATCCTTAGGACCTAAATCAATAAACCTCTTCAAAAAATATAAGCAACAGGATCGCGTTAACTCATCATCTAAAGAAGGTAAGGTACTCCCCTCACAACTTTGAACTACCCGCTCCCAACCAAAAGAATCTAACTTCTTACGCAAATCTATAGAAATATTTTCTAACCCCAGATCCCCCGATCCCCCCAATATAGAAAGAACCTGACGTAACTCCTGAATCGTCAACCTCTCTTGTTTACACAAATCACCAATAACTAAAGGGTAGTTGTCACAAATAACTTGTAAACACCCCGAAGGAATCGAGGGAGACGGCATAATTTGCTTCCTGCATACGTCCACAGCACATTTCATCAAAGATGCAAAAGCTATCAACCCTAATATTGAAGCTAAAACAATAATCGCAGGATGCACTATCCCCAAGGCCATAACAACAGCCAGTACAGAAACAAACACAGCACTAATAATACCAGCCAAAACTTGTACACGAGCAAGAAACTGTTTTTTCTCTACCGAATTCACAGCTTGGGCAGTAAAAGTACTTGAAGGCAGGGTAATGGGATTCATTTTTGAATTTAACCTAGTTTTAAAAAGATATAAACTATGATAACAAAAATACCTCATTTTTTACTCAATCCTGCCTATAAATTTTATTTGCAATTTCTTTACAAAATGCCCATAAGCCGCCTTTCTTCTGCTATCCCTAGAGGATCACCATCTTCCCAGGTTAAAAGAGCTATTTCAGGGTCATACTCAGGGGAGTCCTCCCTAAGCTCGTTTATTACCTCTTCTACAGCAAAGCTATATAATGAGAATACATAAGCACAATCAAAAGAAAGCTGTTTAAATAACAGTATTTGCTCCCAATTTACTCGTAATCGTAATAAATAAAATAATAAACCCCGAGGATCACAGACAATGCACGCCTTCAACTCTTCCTTTTGCTCTTTGGAAAGATCGTTTGGGACAGTATCGCTAAATGCTCTCATTCGCTCAGCTAAACTCTTAAGTAAACCCTCTTGGCTAAAATGAATTCGGTCTTCTTCCACATGAAGTAAAAGCTGCTCATATTCCTCCTGCAATACAACATGCGAAAATAACCAAGTAAAATGATTGAATATGTGATTTTCTCCATTCTGAGTCCAGTATAACTCAGGAGCTAATCCCGTCTCTCGAGGAACACTCTTTTCGCCAAGAGAAACAAATTTCAAAATGAACTGCCAAGGGCAGTTTTGTATTAAAATAGATTCTAAAGAAGGGAGTCTGCCTGTAGAACACGCTTGCTGCAAACTTTGCCAACCAAAAGATTCTACTTTATTCCTAACCTCTGCAGACATCATACTTAGATCTCCTGCCCTTAATGCGGCAAGAACACTTTCAAGCTCCCAAATGGCCACTTGCTTCTCCACGCAAAAATTATGAATAGATTCAGGATATAATTTTCGGAGAACAGATAAAAAAGGTTTAGGCAAAGCTACTGAAACTGTTGGTGAGGAAGGGAGATAGCTAGAAAAAAGCTTTTGTCGAACATTCAATAAGGACATCAATAACACGCTTCCTAGCACTAGTAATAATGCTAAACTTAACACTACAAAGCTAGAAGAAGATAATCCTAATCCCCAAGTTAAAAGACCGCTAACCAGAAAAACAAGAAGTATACCATGCACACATAAAGTGAGTGTATTATTCAAACTCGTTTTCAACTTTTCTAAAAATCCTGAAGGAATGAGATGATGAGATAAAGGTGCTATCATAAATCTCTCACGAGTTATAAATTTTTTTATCTAAATTATCATAATTCCTTAAAAGTCTAAGCATGCTTTAAATCATCTATTCCGGATAGGAACCTAAGATCATGAGGCTATTAAGATTGCATAGAATTTTATTTGTGGATTAATGTGAAAGCAAATCAACTAGCCTAATTAAAATGAACGTTGCTGATCTTCTTTCCTTCTTAAATGATCTACTTTCTCCCCAACTTTTTTCAGATTACTGTCCCAATGGACTGCAAGTAGGTGATCTAAATTCTTCGGTCTCTAAAATCGCTGTAGCTGTTTCTGCTGATCTAGCAACCATACAGGAAGCTGTGCGACTCAAAGCAAATGTTTTAGTTGTCCATCATGGACTATTTTGGAAGGGGATGCCCTATCCTATAACAGGAATGTTGCATACACGTATGCAACAGCTAATCAGAAATCATATACATCTTTTTGCCTACCATCTTCCCCTAGATGCACATGAAACTTTAGGAAATAATTGGAAGGTTGCTTTAGATTTGCAATGGGAAAACTTACAACCTTTTGGGAGTTCTCTGCCCTATATAGGAGTACAAGGGACCTTTTCTCCTCTCCCTATAGAAGAATTTATTTCGATACTCTCCAAATATTATAACACGCCAATAAAAGCTCAAGCTCTTGGCGGGCCTAAGTCTATTTCTTCTGCAGCTATCCTTTCTGGAGGAGCGTATAAAGAGTTACCTCAAGCAATTAAAAATAACATTCCCTGCTTTATTACTGGAAATTTTGATGAACCTGCCTGGTCAATCGCATGGGAAAACCAAACGCACTTTCTTGCTTTCGGGCATACAGCGACTGAAAAAGTCGGCCCACAAGCACTCGCCGACTACCTTGAAAATCAACTCCACATCCCCACTATGTTTATAGATACCTCAAACCCATTCTAAATGTAAAAAATAGAACAATCCTGCTTGGCTTTTTCCTTAAACTTGTCTTATAGTGATTTGTTTTTAACCTGTCAGATAAACATTAAGAATAGTGATGACTACTGTAGCTCCACGAAACACAGTTCCCCCCGAAGATTGCTGGGATATTTCCTCTTTATACCTCAATAGAAAAGAATGGCAACGAGATCTAGATACCTTTAAGCTAACAACAGATGGATCTCCTGTATGGCCACAACTCCAAGACAACTATTATCAAATAGAGAATTCAGAAGATTTAGAATCATTATTAAAACAGCTCCTATCTATAGAGAGGAAATTAGACAAACTCTATACTTATGCGCATTTGGTGCATGATCAAGACATTACCTGCCCCGAAAGTACGGCAGATCTGCAATCTGTGATTCATCTGTACACCTTATTCAAAGAAGAAATCTCGTGGATCCAACCAACCCTAATTAATCTCCCTAAAGAAGTAATTGCTAAACATTTATCAGCACCATGTTTATCTTCTTATAGGTTTTATTTAGAAAAAATCTTTCGGCTATCCTCACATACTGGGACTCCCGAAGAAGAGCGTGTGTTAGCTTTAGCCTTTTCTCCTCTTGAAGTAGCAAATAAAGTTTTTTCTTCTCTTAGCGATTCTGAAATCCCTTTTGGGAATGCTACAGACTCTGAGGGTAATTCTCATCCTCTCTCCCACGCACTAGCCTCTTTATACATGCAATCTCGTGATCGGGAATTGAGGAAAACCACGTATCTTGCTCAATGTGAAAGATACTATAAATACCGTCATACCTTTGCCAACCTACTTGGAGGCCAAACCAAAGCCCATGTATTCTACGCTAAAGGGCGCAAATATGATTCCTGCTTAGAAGCAGCACTCTATCAAAATAATATTCCTACAATAGTATATACGAACCTTATCGCAGTAACAAAACAACATGCTTCACTAATTACCAAGTACTACTCTCTTAAACAGAAAATATTAAATCTAAAAGATTTCCATTTTTATGATGTTTATACTCCTATCGGTCAAGCAGAGGAGAAAAAGTACTCATATCAAGAAGCTGTTGATCTTGTTTGCTCTAGTTTATCACCTTTAGGTTCAGAATATGTAGACATTTTAAAGAAGGGATTAACAACTCAAGGTTGGGTAGATAAATACGAAAATCTAAATAAACGTTCTGGAGCCTATTCCTCGGGTTGTTACGACAGCCATCCCTACATTTTATTAAATTACACGGGAACCCTATATGATGTCTCTGTGGTCGCTCATGAAGGCGGGCATAGTATGCATTCGTACTTTAGTCGCAAACACCAACTATTTCATAACGCACAATACCCCATTTTCCTAGCAGAAATAGCTTCCACGTTGAATGAAATGTTGCTTATGCACGCTTTACTTAACACTAGCCATTCCACTCAAGAAAAAATTACCATTATCTCTCGATGCCTGGATACGCTTTTTGCTACTCTGTTTCGTCAGACACTCTTTGCAGCTTTTGAGTACGAAATACATTCTGCTGCAGAGCAAGGAATCCCATTAACTACAGAATTCTTCTCTTCAACCTATAGTAATTTACAAAAGGAATTTTATGGGGATATTATTACTTTTGATGATCTCTCTCACATGGAATGGGCAAGAATTCCTCACTTCTACTATAACTTCTACGTCTATCAGTACGCTACGGGAATCATCGCGGCCCTATATTTTCTCGAAAAAATCCTTGCTAATGAAGAGAATGCTCTAACATCTTACTTGGATTTCTTAAAAAGCGGGGGCTCAGATTTTCCTTTAGAAATTCTGAAAAAATCTGGATTAGATATGACAACTAACGCGCCTCTATACCTAGCTTTTAGCTTCATAAACAAGAAAATAGACGAGTTATCACATTTAATTTCAAACGATTAAACAAAAAAATAGCACTTAATGTTGCCAAGTGCCAAAATTATTGCAAAAAAAGAAGGACTTTTGGTATCGTTTCCTTAAAATCACAAAAGTCTCTCAGAACATGAAACATAAGGAGCTTATAACATGTCAGATCAAGCAACGACTCTTAGGATTAAGCCCTTGGGCGATAGAATCTTAGTAAAAAGAGAGGAAGAAAGTTCTACAGCTCGTGGTGGGATTATTTTACCTGATACAGCGAAGAAAAAACAAGACCGAGCTGAAGTACTTGTTTTAGGCTCAGGAAAGCGCGATAAAGATGGTAATGTGGTGCCTTTTGAAGTTGAAGTCGGCGATATTGTTCTAATAGATAAATATGCAGGACAAGAACTTACCATTGACGGTGAAGATTACGTCATTGTTCCAGCGAGCGAAATTATGGCAGTTCTCAAATAAGTAAAGATAATTATTTATAGATTGCAAAAAGTTAAGGAGTAAACAATGGCAGCAAAAAACATCAAATACAATGAAGACGCCAGAAAAAAAATTCATAAAGGAGTTAAGACTCTTGCTGAAGCTGTAAAAGTGACATTAGGCCCTAAAGGACGACATGTAGTTATTGATAAAAGTTTCGGATCCCCTCAAGTTACTAAAGACGGAGTTACAGTTGCTAAAGAAATTGAGCTCGAAGATAAACACGAGAATATGGGAGCTCAAATGGTTAAAGAAGTCGCCAGCAAGACAGCAGATAAAGCTGGAGACGGAACAACTACAGCAACTGTTTTAGCTGAAGCTATTTATAGTGAAGGACTAAGAAACGTTACAGCCGGAGCTAATCCTATGGACCTCAAAAGAGGTATTGATAAAGCTGTAAAAGTTGTTATTGATCAAATTAAAAAAATTAGTAAGCCCGTACAACATCATAAGGAAATTGCTCAAGTCGCCACCATTTCCGCAAACAACGATGCCGAAATTGGTAATCTCATTGCAGAAGCTATGGAGAAAGTCGGTAAAAATGGTTCTATTACAGTAGAAGAAGCTAAAGGATTTGAAACTGTTCTTGATGTTGTTGAAGGAATGAATTTCAATCGTGGATATTTATCCAGTTACTTCTCAACAAATCCAGAAACACAAGAGTGCATTTTAGAAGATTCTCTCGTCCTTATTTATGATAAAAAAATCTCCGGAATTAAGGACTTCCTTCCTGTATTACAACAAGTAGCAGAGTCTGGCCGCCCTCTACTCATTATTGCTGAAGACATTGAAGGTGAAGCTCTAGCAACTCTAGTTGTTAACAGATTACGTGCTGGATTCAGAGTTTGTGCAGTTAAAGCTCCTGGATTCGGTGACAGAAGAAAAGCTATGCTAGAAGATATTGCTATCTTAACTGGGGGTCAGTTGATCAGCGAAGAGTTGGGAATGAAATTAGAAAATACGACTCTACCTATGTTAGGAAAAGCCAAAAAAGTCATCATTACTAAAGAAGATACAACAATTGTTGAAGGGTTAGGAAGCAAGGAAGATATCGAAGCAAGATGCGAAAATATCAAAAAGCAAATTGAAGATAGTACTTCTGATTATGATAAAGAAAAATTACAAGAACGATTAGCAAAACTTTCCGGAGGTGTTGCTGTAATCCGTGTAGGTGCTGCTACTGAAATCGAAATGAAAGAGAAAAAAGACAGAGTAGATGATGCTCAACACGCAACCATCGCTGCTGTGGAAGAAGGTATTTTACCTGGAGGTGGAACTGCTTTAGTTCGTTGTATACCTACTTTAGAAGCTTTCATTCCTATTCTTACAAATGAAGACGAACAAATTGGGGCCCGCATTGTTCTTAAAGCCTTATCAGCTCCATTAAAGCAAATCGCTACAAATGCAGGAAAAGAAGGCGCTATTATCTGCCAACAAGTGCTCTCTCGAGGTGCTAATGAAGGATATGACGCTTTACGTGATGCCTATACGGATATGATTGAGGCTGGTATTGTTGACCCTACTAAAGTTACGCGTTCTGCTTTAGAAAGTGCAGCATCCGTTGCTGGTCTTCTATTGACGACAGAAGCTTTGATTGCAGATATTCCTGAAGAAAAATCTTCTGCAGCTGCTCCTGCAATGCCTGCGGGAATGGACTACTAATCATTTTACGCAAAAGGCTTTTGTCCTTAATTTCTAGGGCCTCCGCTATCTTCTTTAAGAAGGGAGGCCTTTTTTATTTTCTAATATTTCTTTCTTCCTCTATCTTAAGACCTAGGATAATAACTAATCTCGATCATTCATGTTTAAGCTATTAAAAAATATATTTCTCCTGGCTTTCTGCATCATTATTTACTTTTGGATTCGTAAGGAAAGTATTGTTGAGCATTGGCTATCGGCCAAACTACATACTCAAGTCTCGATAGGTAGAATTACACCAAGAACTTCAGGAATAAAAATTCGCTATCTTTGTATTCATAATCCCATACCCTCAGAACGATTCCCATATGCCATGGAAATTGAATACATCAATTTACGCTTTTCCCTTATATCCATGCTTTTATCTAAAAAAATCGAGATATCCGATCTGCTAATTCATGGAGCAAATTTTACCATTCTTCCCTACGACACTCATTCCTCGAAAACAAATTGGTTTTTATTATGGAAAAATTTCATTCCTCAAGGGAAGGAAAACGCAACATTTCCTCCATTATATTCTTCAAAACTAGACAATATCCCAGTACTTATCAAACGTTGTCTCTTCGTTAACACGCGTATCCACGGGTTAAAATCAAATAATAAAGAGGTTACCCACTTCGCAGTTCCTTCCTTAGAATTTCATAGTACAATCAATAAACAGAATTCTCTTCCCGATTTATCCTCAGCATTCGCTTTTCTCCTCTACCTTGCTGTAGAAGAAAGCTTATGTCACGCCAATCTTCCTGGTGATATTGTTCAACCCCTATCTCAACAAGCACATACGTATTTTACTTCTTCCTACCCCATGTTAAAAGACTATAAAACCCCAGAAATTGCTGGAAATCAAAAGTCTACAGAAGAAATCCTAGGGTTTGTACGAGAGCTATTTTTTCACTAATCCATTGTGAAAATAAGCTACAAAGAAAATCATTAGGAAAATATGTTGACTTTTTTGCTATTTAACTTAGAATTAACTTCTTAAATTCGCTGTTCCGGAGTAGCTCAGCGGTAGAGCAGTGGACTGTTAATCCATTGGTCGTTGGTTCGAACCCATCCTCCGGAGTTTTTTTGTTATTACCGTGTTTATTAATAGCATAAAAAAGTAATTTTGTATTGCCTACCCCACCTTTCCCCAGAGAAACAAAAATAGCTCTAGCATCCTACTTTTTCCCAGCATCTAATAGTGGTAAGGTTTCAGCTTCAGGTTTAGTCATTATTGCCCTAGCATCAATAATGCTTTCCTTTTTAGCATCACTTATGTTTTCTTTCTTGTTTCTGTTTCCTGAGCAAATGTTAATTATTTTAATCACTTTGTTCTCAATAGCTATAGGAGCTCTTCTTCTTACTTTACATGTGTATAACAAGCAATATATTCCACAAAAAATAGAGGAATATTCATCAGTACCTCCTCCTCAACTTTCTTCGAACATTATTCGTAACTTAAATACATCATCAATTACTAACCTTTCTCATACACATGAAAATTCCTTCTTTACAGAATTTGAATCATGGAGAGAAACATTTCTTCGCAATCCCGAATTCCTATTAAATAGTGCCCTAGCATCTTGGTATATCAATCCCTCAGAAACTGAAGATTGTCTAGAACTCTATCGGGATTACACAAAGTTTTCATTAATTCTTACAAGTAACACCATTGATGAAATTCGCTCTGCAGTACAAGAAGAAAATCATTGCTGCATACACCAAATCTCGCAACAAACAGCAGAACGACATGCAATACCCAGTGGTAGTAAGGCAATAAGAACTGTCTTACAAAATGTTCCTTATATTCTTCCCATTCTTCCTAGCATACCCTTAGACTTTTCAACTACAGAAAGCTTACAAATATCTCTATACCAAATATTTCGTTGTTGTTTTAGTAGATACTACTTAGCCTTAAATCACAGCATTTCTCAAGAAACTACCCTAATCTTAAGACCCCTCTCTTTAGGTCATAAATATCCTATCGCACAGCAAATGGAATGGCTAGCTCTCCTATGTGCTATTGAGCAATTACGATTCGTTCCAACGTGCTTACCACGCACCCATAGCCTATCCATAGATGCAAGTAATACCCCGCTCTATATCCTCTCTCCCGTAGACTACTGGAGTATCTTCGTCCATAAAGACCTAGTTTCATTCAGTAGAGAAGCTTCTTATTTTGGTCTTGTTGACCATCCTAGCACACTTTCTCACTCAATGTCTTCCATCAATATAAATCGCGCACGTTATACGAATACTTGTCATATCATACTGGCAGATATATCACCCGAAGACACGGAAAAACTATTCAAGTTTTTAACTAAAAGACCTCGACCCGCGTAAACCCACAACTAAGAAGGACATTCATCTTGGGAAGAAAAGTGTGCGCGCATCTCCTGTCTATGTTTACTGTCAAACAAGCATCTTAAAAAAACTAGCTATGATCCTAATAGCTCTGTCACATTAAGCTCATGAGTTAGCAAATAAGACAAGAGATATTCTCGATATTTATCTAAAACTATAGCCGTAGCCTTTAATTTTTCTCTAGCTTCCACAACATTATCTTCTCCCATATGACAATACTCAGGAAGATATTCTATATGAAGGCCAGAAAGAACAACTCGCCCCTTTTCTATTTGTCTAGAAATAATTGCTGCTGGCTGAGAAGGAAGGTCTTCATAGCGAGCTTCTACAGTAATTTCAGGATAAGAATCTGCCTGATCAAAGTACGGTCCTCCATTAAATAGAGCTGAGCACCTTGAGCTCCCAAAATGCTCAAGAACCAAGGAAGCAGCCCGAACTCCTACGGGACTAGTATAAGAAAATAAATTACCATAAGCAGGGCCAACAGCAACCCCAGGGAAAAACCCCAATCCTCGAGAAGCTACTAGTACCTCTCCATTGGGCTCATCAAATCTTAAGCTTTTACAAGCAAAGTAGGCACCAGCACAAATCCCAAGATAACTCCCTCCCTCACGAACATAATTATCAATCCTCACCGTCCCTAACCCATGGAGCTTCTTATGATAAGGACGATCCGCCCCCCCAGGAATAACTAATAACCGAGTGGAAAGTTCCCATACAGGATCATAAAGAAGAAAATCTGCGCCTACCCGACAGATTTCTAGATTGGCTTCAGTAGGAAGAGCCTGCTTCAACCACCGGATTAAATGACGTAAATAGTAGGGAGACACCCCCTCATCTGCATACACAAGTACCTTTGTTTTCATAATCCCAAAAACTAAGTTCCTCTTGGTTTAGAATCCTATAAATATTATATAAGAAGCGTCGTCCATAAAAATGATCATTTATGATAAAATAGCTTTTCGTTAACCCTAGTTTAAAAAAATTATCCACATAACTTCAGATAGATATGTTACTTAATAAGCCACAAATCAAACAATCCCGTAATGTATCTTTTGGAATATTTCATAGCTTACTTGCCTGCTTCTACTGGGGGATTGTCTTTGTTATTCCTGACTTATTGCATTCCTTTCAAGAACTTGATATCGTACTCGCACGATACACAACTTTTGGCATTTTTTCCCTACTTTCCCTCCTATGGAAACGACAAAATATCTTGAAAGCTATCCCTTTATCTATCTGGAAACAGGGTATTTTCTGGGCCTTTCTAGTCAATATTTTGTATTACCTAGGAATAGCCTATGCTATCCGCTGTATCGGTGCTGCCGTTACGATTATCATTGCTGGCCTAGCCCCCATAGCGGTTCTTTTTCACTCAAATATTAAAAAGAAAGAAATCTCCTACACTACCCTCTCTTTACTCAGCAGTATAATCTTTCTTGGTATTGTCTTAACAAATATCTCAAAAATTCAGGCGAATGTAGAAATTCACCTTATAAAATACTTCATAGGTCTCGTCTGTGTGATCATCGCTACAGGAGTCTGGGTGAGCTATATTATATATAACTACAACTTCTTATCTAAAAACCCAGATATCTCTCCCAATCTATGGGGTTGCATTCTAGGACTCGCGTCCCTTATTCTCTGCCTACCCCTCATTATTCTTGGAGATTTCCTCGGGATTACCCGAATTACCTCAACTTTATTATTTCATGTACCTCTCTCTGAAAAATTACTTTTTATTACCCTATGTGGGGTAATGGGTATATTTTCATCATCATTAGCCATCACCTCTTGGAATAAAGCTAGCCTGCATCTCTCTCCATCTCTTCTTGGAGCTTTGCTTATATTAGAGCCTGTCTTTGGATTATGTTTATCTTATTTCTGTAAACATACTCTTCCTTCCTATCAAGAAGGTTTAGGGATTTTTCTTATGTTAGGGGGCAGTCTAACCTGCTTGATCCTTTTTGGGAAAAAAACACAGCAAAAACAAGAAGACCCAACCGAAATCATGTCTTCCGCAGACCCAACCTAGTCTTTTCTTTTTATAAAAGTTTTTTAAATAAAAATAGGATTTCTCTATATCTTTGTATAATGAATCATGTTGTCTTTGAACTTTGATTTGAAAACAGCAAATTAACAATGTAACTAAAGATGTATTGAGAGTGCAAATAGATCTAAAAATACTCATCGAATAAAAAATTTACCTTCAGCTACACTTCTTATACTAATTAGTAAATCGAGATAAAAATATAAACTAACCATTATTTAATGGTACTGGAGATAGTACATATCCGGACTACCTCTAAATACTATAGTAATACCTATAAGTAAAAAGCTTTTATGTTGTGGATAATACCAAAAACAATTCCACAAATGCATAATCTTGACGAGAAAAGAATAAGGAACCCCACGAACAGGCTTTGAAAAGAAAATCCCGTTCCGGTTTTCAGATTAGAATAACCACATGCCTTGAGTTTTCCTAAAAAACTCGTTCTTTGAAATTAGATTGAGGAACTCTATGGAAAAAATTTCCGGAACACTGGAAAGCATTCTCTTTACAGATAGCCATTCGCAAGAAACATTTGCCAAAATCCGTATACCCTATAAAAGGTCTCTTATCGTCATCAAAGGTCGATTCTCCGATTCTTTTCTTCAACCAGGTAGACAACTCTTTCTATATGGCAAATGGTCTGAAGATCCGGATATCGAGAAGTACTTCCAGGTATATAGCTATAACGATTCAGAAACTCGAGATACTCAAGGAATTATCAACTACCTTACATCTAAACTGATCAAAGGCATAGGACCTAAAATTACAGAAAAGATTATTCAAAAGTTTAAAAATGAAACAGCGCATATCCTTGATAATCAACCAGAAAGACTCATTGAAATTCCTGGCATTAGCCAAGCACGTTGCGATAGCCTCTGCAAACAATTAAACGAACAGAAAAGACTCCGAGCAACCTTACTCTTTCTTCAACAATATGATATTGCTATCCACTATGGAATTAGGATTTATAAAAAATACCAAGAGAAAACGATAGAAAAAATTTGTGAAGACCCTTTTTTACTTGCTAGAGAAATGGAAGGAATTGGGTTCAAAACTGCAGATCTAATTGCAATACGTCTGGGAGTACCATTAAATTCTCAAAGCCGTCTATCTGCAGGGATACAACACTCCTTAAAAGAATTACAGGAAGATGGTCATACTTGTTACCCTCTACATAATCTTACGCAAATTGTCGCCACACTCCTAAACCAAAACATGTCCCATACACTAATATCCATAGAAGAAATCATTTCTCAGATGTATAGTATGCAAAAACAAAATCTCTTACATATTCAAGAAATAGACAAATCTACGTATGTTTGGATAAAGCATAGCTATCTGGCAGAACAAACCATAGCACAGGACCTAAAGAGAATTCTATTTTCTTCAAGGAAAATCCGTTCTATCAATAGTATGAAAGCGATTCAATGGGTGGAAAAAAACTTAAACCTCTATTTAGAACATAGCCAAAAAACAGCAGTTCGCGCATCATTTTCGGAAAAAATTCATATTATCACTGGAGGTCCGGGAACAGGTAAAAGTACGATTACAAAAGCAATACTAAAAATATTTGAACAAATCACATACAAAATTATCCTTGCTGCCCCTACAGGAAAAGCTGCGAAGCGTATGACGGAAATCACGGGGAAGCACGCTGTAACTATCCACTCTCTACTACAATATGATTTTAAAACACGATCCTTCCGTAAAAACCATGAAAATCCTATCGATTGTGATCTAATTATCATTGATGAATCGGGAATGATCGATACTTATCTACTCTATCATTTATTAAAAGCTCTACCTGATTATGTAATCATCATTTTTATTGGTGATGTCTATCAGCTTCCTAGTGTAGGTCCAGGAAATATTCTCAAAGACATTATTGAATCTAAGAAAATTACTGTAACTCAACTAAACAAGATTTTTCGCCAAGTACATGATTCTACAATCATTACTAATGCACATAAAGTTAATGAAGGCGAGCTTCCCATATTATATTCAAAATCTGGTCGTAAAGATTTTTTATTTTTTCACAAAGACGATCCTCAAGAAGCTTTGGAGCAGATTGTACATTTAGTCACACAATTCGTTCCCAAAAAATACCATATTTACTCTAAGGATATCCAAATTCTTTCCCCTATGAAAAAAGGGATTTTAGGGATTCATAATCTAAATA
Organism: Chlamydia gallinacea 08-1274/3; assembly: GCF_000471025.2. Classification (NCBI taxonomy): domain Bacteria; kingdom Pseudomonadati; phylum Chlamydiota; class Chlamydiia; order Chlamydiales; family Chlamydiaceae; genus Chlamydia; species Chlamydia gallinacea. Next base: position 23,889 of record NZ_CP015840.1, read on the forward strand.
AAGTGTTAAAATCCGCACTCAATCCCAAGCAAACAAATCTCCATGGGAAATTCTACTCCTATGCTGTAGGAGATAAAGTAATGCAAATACGAAATAATTATAACAAAGAAGTCTTTAATGGGGATATTGGCTATATATCTATGATTAACTTCGAAACTAAACGTGTGATTGTTAATATTGATGGAAGATATGTACCCTATTCCTTTTCAGAACTTGATGACTTAACACTAGCCTATGCTACTTCCGTACATAAGTACCAGGGTAGTGAAAGTCCTTGCATTATCCTACCCATACACACATCACACTTCATGATGCTCTATAGAAATCTTCTTTATACAGCCATCACAAGAGGAAAACAGCTGGTGGTTTTAGTAGGAACAAAAAAGGCAATTGCTATCGCCACAAAAAATAACAAAGTACAACACCGATGTACAGGACTAATACAAGCCTTAAATCACCTTTCCCACCCAGCAACAGCTGCCTGCTATTCGTAAAACTTTCATTCAACAGGTGTAAATAATAATTGTGGGGTTTTCAAAGAAAACACTTCTTCAGAAACATCAAAAAATTCTGAGTTCCAGAGATTAGCTGCACGATCGGGATGATGATCTGATAAATGTAAGGACTTTGGAGAAAGCATGTTCCATATATCCCACGCGGCACCTGGGAGAATGGGGTAGGAAATTAGTGCAAGAAGCTTCTGGCAATAGCATGCACAAAAAAGTACTGTTTCTACACGACGGGAAGCCCCTTCCTTAAGTAATTTCCAAGGCGCCTGATCATTAAAATACCCATTTCCTAAAGCAGCAAGCTCCATAATTGCAGAACAAGCCTTTCTTAAGCTATACTCTCGATAATAGGATTCTGCTTTATGAACAATCCTTTGTGCCTCCTGTAAGAATTGGTGATCCCCATCTTCTAAGGACTCCGCACAATATGCGAGTGTTTGAAACTGATTTTTCTCGGCAAAAGCTAACACGCGGTTAATAAAATTACCAAACTTTCCAACAAGTTCAGAGTTACACCGCGTTTTAAAATCTGCAAAAGTAAACTCGCTATCAGCAGTTTCAGGAGCTGTAGCAGCTAAGACATAACGTAATTTATCTAAAGCATAGGCATCTAAAAAGGCATCCATATCTACATAGTTACCTTCAGATTTACTAAACTGCGCTCCCTCAAACAAATAAAATTCAGAAGAAATCAAAGCATCGACCTTCTTATATGTGGAGTCTATCCCTAGTTCCATAGCAGGAAATATAGCAGAATGAAAAGGAAGATTATCCTTACCTATAAATTGCACATACTCTACAGAAGAATCCAGCCAAAAGTCCTTCCAAGCATCAGGATTACCCATAGATGCTGCCCAATCCATCGTACCACTTATATAGCCAATTGGAGCATCAAACCAGACATAAAAAACTTTGTCAGGGAAATCAGGAACAGGAACTCCCCAAGATAAATCCCTCGTAATTGCTCGTGGACGTAAATTTTTTATGTAATCTATAACAAATTTACGTACATGCTCAAGAAGATAGGTTTTATGAATAAATGACAGTAGAGGCTCTACAAAACGCTCTAAATGCAAATATGCATGCTCTGTAGCTTTAAGAACAAGCGGATCCCCCGACAACTTAGACCGTGGATTAATTAAATCTACAGCTTCATAATCAGCTCCACACCGTTGGCATTCATCACCACGAGCACCAGAAAACCCACACTTAGGACAAGTTCCCTCTACATAACGATCGGCTAAAAAACGCCCCTCCGCCTCAGAATATAACTGCTGAGAAACGTGATTTTCTATAAAACCTTTAGACTTAAGTTGCGTATAAAATTCCTGAACAATCGCCTGATGAAAAGGATTTGTAGTTCGAGAAAAGAAATCCAGAGAAATTCTTAATTTTTTAAACGTGTCTTTATGTATCTTATGATACATATCCACATACTCTTGATAACCCAAACCTGCACGTTCAGCATTTAATGTAATGGCTATACCATATTCATCCGAACCACATAAATACAGCACTTCATCTCCCAGCAACCGACGAAACCGAGCATAAACATCTGCAGGAAGATACGCTCCAGCTATATGACCAAAATGTAGGGGCCCGTTCGCATAGGGCAATGCTGATGTAATTAAAACACGTGCAGGCATTACTTCATATCACTCCATGTATAGGCAGAAGGATCTTTTCGCATTCCTGAAGAAATTCTTCCCTCTCTTTTCTTCTCTTGAACTGGGGAAGAGACAACATCTTTACTTTCCTCAGGAGCTCCTTCTTGTATGCCCTCTTTTTCTAATAACATTAATACCTCAATAGCAGCGTTTGCAGAACGCACATCACCCCGAGCTATTTTATGTTTAGCTTGCTGAATAGCATAATTAACCAAACTAAATGGGCTTTCGAAAAACTTATTTAGTTTTTCATTTGTTAAACGATCCTTTGTACTCATAATACGTTCCTATGTTCTTCTGCTATAAAAATGCTTTTTAAAATCTTGTAAGCCTTCTGTAATTCTTCATTCATAATGACATAATCAAACTGATCCGCAGAGGCCTGTTCAACCACACTATGCTCTACTCTCTCACGCCTTTGTGCATCCTGTTCCGATCCTCGTTCTTTTAAACGCCTTTCTAATTCTTCTACCGAGGGTGCGGAAATAAAAATAGAGACAGTGGGAATTTTTTCTTTTAATGCTAAAGCTCCTTGCACATCAATCACAGCAATTGCATGTTTCCCTGACTCCCAAATTTTATCAATTTCCAAACGACTTGTTCCATAGTGTTCTCCAAAAAGTACTACCCATTCAAGGAAATCGCCACAGTGTAAACGACTGTTGAACTCTTCTTGAGAAACAAAATGATAGTCTATACCTGGAAGTTCTTCCCTACGCGGCGCCCGTGTTGTTAAAGAAACCGTTTTCTGAAATGTATCAGGAAATTCTTGTGACAACATACGCACTAAAGTTGTCTTACCTGCTCCTGCAGGAGCACTAATAGTAAATAGCTTCGGGCAACACAGAGGATTGTCGCAAGAAAAGGGATGAAATACACGATTTTTCATACAATTTTAGAATACCTACGTACAGGAGAAAAACTTTTTCTATGACAATCACAAGGACCTAACAACTCCAAAGCTGCTAAATGGGCTGCCGTTCCATAACCCTTATGCTTATCAAACCCATAACCAGGATAGCGCTGATGCAATTCCACCATAAGGTCATCTCTATATTCTTTAGCTAGAATCGATGCTGCAGCTATAGATACCGATTTCGAATCTCCCTTGATCACCTTTTTACAAGGAATGTCGTGAGGAAGATACAAGCCATCTACAAGAAGGAAATCGGGAGATAGGGGAAGGCTGCTGATAGCTTGAATCATGGCTTCCTTAGTCGCTTCCAAGATATTAATCTCATCAATACGCTCTACAGAAACAACGCCTATTCCACAATATACATCAGGATCATTTACAAGCATATCGCGGACTCGTTTTCTTGCTTCAGGAGCCAATTTTTTACTATCATCCACACCGAGAAAAATCTTATTACGAGGAAGAATACAGGCCCCAGCAACTACCGGACCAGCCAAAGGTCCGCGGCCAACTTCATCTACTCCCGCTATAATGGAAAAACCTTCGTTAAAAACTTCTTGTTCTAAGATAGTTTTAGATAAAAATTGTTGTTCCATATCTACGGTGGAAGACTTCATCAATAGATAGCTCTAGCAAAATTAAAAACGCATTAAATCAAGCAATTAAATTATTTTTTTGCTGATTTAGATCCAATATATTCTTTAATTTTGGCTGCTTTACCTGTTTTGCCTCGCAAATAGTATAAACGAGCACGAGCAACTTTACCGCGTTTGACTACCTCGATGCTCACGATCTTGGGGCTATGAAGTAGAAAACTCTTTTCCATTCCTTCGCCATAAGCGACACGATGTAAGGATACAGTTTCTCCAGCTCCCTCACCCTTACGAGCCATAACTGTCCCCTGAAATACCTGTATACGCTCTTTACCGCCATCGACAATTTTTGTTGCCACACGAATTGTATCTCCTACACGGAAATCTGTAATATCCGATCGGCACTGTTCTTGCTGTAATTCTTGTAATAAGTTGCCCATACAATCACCTAAATTCTCTCTATTTCATTTTTGAACGAGATAGCCCAGACATGACCGTCTAAATCACTGGCTAATCTCACTTCCTCCCGATCATCAGCTTGTGCTAAAGTACCGCCAAGCATCTTCCATCGTTTTAAAAAATGCAAATAATTATCTTCATAATCCAAACATAGGGCGAGATTAGCTATCTGTTTCCTTCTCAATCCCCCATGTTGAAAATATAAAAATATTGGCGTTTCTCCTGGAACGCATAATGCATTATTCACAGGTAGATCTACTTTAAAAAGTTTTGAATAAAACTTTTTAGATCGTTGAATATTTTCAACTTCTAATACTACCCCAAACTCCTTAACTATCTGTGGAGTCTCATGTAACTCTGACTCTTTTTTGTTATTCCCTAAATCACGATAAAGATAGCGTAAATATAAATCAGGACGCCGCGTCCGTGTTCTATCTAAACTTTCTTGATGCCTCCACTGGGCAATTTCTCGATGATTTCCTTGAAATAAAACCTCAGGAACTTGTTTATCCTCAAAAACACGTGGACGCGTATATTGAGGCCCCTTCAGCAACCCATTTTCTAGTGAATCCATTTCTACACTGTCTTGGTTACCAAGCACTCCAGGAATAAATCGAGATAAGGCATCAATGACAACTAAAGCGGCTATTCCACCATTAGTTACTACATAATCTCCAATACTAATCTCTTCATCCACCTCAGTTAAAGCACGCTCATCTATTCCTTCATAGTGTCCACATAAAAATATTAAATGAGGGTGCTGTGCAAGCTCTCGACTCTTACGAGCCGTTAAAAGAGATCCTTGGGGAGAAAGATAAATAACTTTAGAATTCTTTCTTTTAATGCTGCGTATCGCTCGGACTACAGGCTCAGCCATAAGAAGCATTCCATTACCACTAAAAGGGACGTCGTCTACTTGCTTCCATTTTCCTAAGCCAAAATCTCTAATATTCCTAGAGCGAATCTCTAAAAGACCACTGCGAATCGCTCTCCCCAAAACACTCGCTTGCAAAGGACTATCAAAATAGTCGGGGAACAAAGAAAGTATGTCTATCTTCATTCGTTCCCTTACCTTAAAAATTACTTTGCAGCAGCTTGAGCAGATTCAGCTCTTTTTAACGAGCGGCGACGACGGTAAGCACGACGTTTTTGACATACAGCTGCTCGACGAGCCATCTTTTTAGCAACTAACTCACTATAGACCCCAGGAGCTCCCTGCCTTACTAAGGCGGCGGCCTTTTCTGTGAGCTCAGCACCATGATTCAACCAATAAAAAATCCGTTCGCTTTTCAGTTGATAGTTCACATCGCTATGAGGGTCATACCAACCTAATAGCTCTATATACTTACCATCGCGAGGAAACTCAGCATCAGCAAGCACTAATCTATAAACAACATGATTTCTTCGCCCTTGTTGTCGTAAACGAATTTTTAACGCCACAGATTTCCTCCTGACATTTTTTTTCTCATTTGTTCCAATTTTTCCTTACTCATATTTTTAAAAAACTTTTTTGATTTCGCCATATGCTTACGAAACTGATTTACATCTCCTAATGTCAACCCACATCCCGAAGCAATTCTTTTCATTCGACTCATATCAAGCTCCACTTCCTCTTTTCTTTCTTGAGGGGTCATGGAAAGAATCATCGCCTCAGTTCTTTTCATATGCTTTTCAGAGTCTTCTATCTCCTTATCACTTGGTCTTACACCGCCAAAACTTGGCATCATACCCATAAGCTTACGAAGAGGCCCCATACGACGAAAAGCTTTCATTTGCTTATAATAATCTTCATAAGTAAACGTAGCTTCTACTAGTTTTTTCCCAAATTCCTGATCTTCTTTCTCTGAGATACACTCACGCATTTTTTGAACAAAATGCACAGTATCTCCCATACCCAAAATACGATCGGCCATCGATTCCGCATTAAATAGACGAAGATCTTCTATCTTTTCTCCGCACCCCTCAAACTTTATAGGTTTACCAAGAAGATTTTTCATAGACAAAACAGCTCCCGCACGAGCATCTCCATCTGTCATCGTAACAATCACTCCCGTGAGATCAAGATACTGATCAAAAGCCTTAGCCGTCGCAACAGCATCCTGTCCCATGGCAAGATTCATGACAAATAACCGCTCACACGAGAACGCAACTTTATGTATAGAGACAAGCTCCTGCATTAAATCATCGTCCACATGCAAACGACCTGCTGTATCAATCAAAACTAGGTCATGACCAGAAGACCGTGCATAATCAACAGCTTGTAAAGCCACCTCAACAGGATTTTGACTACTACTAGTATAAAATTCAGCAGAAGTCGCAGAAATCAAATTTCTTAACTGATCTACAGCTGCAAGGCGCTTCAAATCACAAGGGACAACAAGCACTTTCTTTGCCTTACGTTCGCGAATTACATAAGAAGCCAGTTTTGCACACGTAGTCGTTTTACCAGTTCCTTGCAATCCACAGAGCAAAATCACGCTAGGATTTCCCGAAATAGTCAACTCCGTTTTTCCATCAAGCAGCCCCACCAACTCTTCATGCAAATATTTTACAAACTGCTGACCGGGAGAAACATGCTTCCACACTTCCTCTCCCAAGATTCTTTGCTTGACCTTAGCAATAAAATCTTTAACAACGTGATAATTAACGTCAGCGTCTAGCAAAGCTAAGCGCACCTCCCGGATTGCTTCGGAGATGTTGCCTTCAGTAATCCTTCGAGAAGAAATTAATGAAGAAAAAATTGAAGATAGTTTTTGCGATAAAGAACTGATCATCTACTCAGCAAAAATGCAAGAATCATCCCATGAGGATACAGAATCTGTTACATGATTTTCAAGAAAAAAATCCTATCCCACCCTGAGAGGTCTTGATATAAACAACCAGAAATTTTATATTTTTCAAAAATTTTTGTTACTTGACATCCCTGTTGATAACCGATTTCCAGCCAGGCAACGCCTCTAGGAGCTAAAATTTTATGAATATCTCTGGCTATACGTTCATAAAATTCCGTTCCAGAATTCCCTCCAACCAAAGCTTTCCAAGGCTCATAACAACGTACTTCAGGATCAGTGGATAAAATTTCCTTAAACGAAAGATATGGCGGATTACAAACAAAGGCATCTGCCCTATGGGTATAAGGAGAAAAAAGATCTCCAAGCAAAATTTCAACATTTAAATGATTATACTCAGCATTCAATCGCGAAATCTCTACTGCTTTGGGACAAATATCAGAAAGCACCACATCAACAGAAGGACAATATTTTTTCACAGCTAAACCTAGGCATCCACTACCGCAACACACATCATACAATCTCTTAATTTCCGGGTGTGCTCTTAGATAATGGATAACCTTTTCCGCCAAAAGTTCTGTTTCTGCTCTAGGAATCAACACCCGAGGATCTACGAATAGGGGCATACCCAAAAAAGATATATGGCCATGAATATAGGCCGCAGGCATGCGTTGGGATCGCTTATGGATTCGTTGCCAATAATCTAATAATTGTGCTTCATCCAAAGACATCGTGGATAAACATGTCCTAGATGTTACGCCAACAAGATCCATTAAAACATCTTCAGCTTCTCTATTAGGAAAAGCTATACCATGGTAAGCAAGATAATCAGCAGCTTGCTTAAGAATTTTCTTCATCACTGCTTTGTAATAATTGATGATAAGCATGGCTCACTAGAGCTGATGTAATCACATCCAAATCGCCATCCATAACTTTATCCAAACTATATAGGGTGAGCCCAATACGATGATCCGTCACACGATTTTGTGAAAAATTATACGTACGGATCCTTTCTGAGCGATCCCCACTTCCTACTTGAGCAGAACGCATCGCCGTCGCCTCTTGATGCCGTCTCTGCATCTCAGCATCCCGTATGCGAGCTTTTAGGATACGCATGGCCTTGGCTTTATTCTTATGCTGACTACGTTCATCCTGACAAGTAACCACGACTCCTGTGGGTAAGTGAGTAATCCTGACCGCAGAATCAGTAACATTGACATGCTGCCCTCCTGCCCCAGAAGCACGAAAGGTATCTATTTTCAAATCTTTTTCATTAATAAATACTTCCTCTTCTTCCTCAGAAGGTTCGGGCAATACAGCAATAGTAATTGCCGAAGTATGGACACGTCCTTGAGTTTCTGTTTCCGGCACCCTTTGGACTCGATGCGTTCCTGCTTCATACTGAAGCAAACGCTTCACGCCTGTCCCTGAAATTCCCATGACATATTCTTTGTATCCACCAATATCCGATTCTGAAGCAGAAAGAACCTCATATTTCCACCCCTTAGAATCTGAATACAGATGATACATACGTACACAGTCTCCTACAAAAAGAGCTGCCTCATCCCCTCCAGTCCCTGCACGCAATTCCATAATTACGTTTAAGTCATCCTCAGGATCCGGCGGCACTAATAAATTCTCTAAAATTTTAGTTAATTTCTCTATCTCATCCTTCTCAAGTTGTATCCCCTCTTCTAACATAGCTATCATTTCGGGATCCTTCTCTTGAGCTAAAGCCTGCTTATCATCCCTCAAAATCTTCTCAGTACTCAATAAACGATCGTATACATTTTTAAGTTCAGAAAGACGTGCATGTTCCTTACTTAAACTACTATACTCTTTAGGATTTTCAAAAATCTGTGGATCAGAAATCTTAACTTCAATTTCTTCTAGGCGTTTTAAATACTCTAGAATCTTTTTTTCCATGGGCCTCTTTCCTAATCAAGCATCCCTGCAATACTTCCAGATAAATAATAGAAAAACCAGAAAGCTGCATCAGCCTAAACCTAAAAACTACCTCTATTCAAGGATAACTCGCCGATAAAACTACCTCAACGCACAAAGACAACTCAAAGAGACCTCTTTGCCCAACTACCTCAAGCCGTTACGAGTTAACATTGCTAGAAGTCTTTATACATTTGCTAATTACATCTCGTCAATATGTGCAGAGACTTCCTAGAAAGATAAGAAAAGACTTGTAAACAGCCAAAAACACGTGACTTATAAGAAATATTAAAGAAACTTACTTCTTTTTCTTTGTGGAACCCTTCTTTTTCCCTTTAGCAGGGGCAGCGGTCTCTTCAACGGGAGATGGAGCTTTAATATTGCTATAGCGTTTTAAAAATTTATCAACACGCCCCTCAGCATCTACAAATTTCTTGCTTCCTGTAAAGAAGGGATGTGAGGCTGAAGAAACGCTGACGTAACAAACGGGATACTCTTTTCCTTCAAAAACTTCTGTTTTGTCAGTTTGATACGTAGATCCGCAGACAAATTTATATCCAGTAGAAGAATCTACAAATAAAACCTGTCTATATTCAGGATGAGTGTTCTTTTTCATATTGACAACTCCAAAATCACCATCTTAGTATACGAGAAACCTTACTAAGAAACTCAGAAAAAGTGTACCGAAATACCCTATGAAAAGGCAAGAAAAAATGCACCCACTCCCTATGCTATTTCAACTTTTTCTAATCATGTTTTTGTCCCTTCCCTTTGGACTGAAAGCTCAGGAAATATCTTCATTTAAAAAAAATATTTTTCTTGCACACCCAGGCGACTATGCAGTTCTCAGCAAAGGAAGTCAAAAAATATTTTTACTTGTAAAATCTATTTCTCCCGATGCTGTATGGCTAGAAATAACCGAGTTCCCCCACTTATCTCCTTCTGAGCGTACTTTAGTTAAAGATACTCCATGGAAAACCCTGATTCATACATTAAAAGCACATAAAAAGATCTCTTTGATTTACTTATCCTATCAAGACACTCGGGTGTTCAGTTTTAACAGCAAAACCCACTCCTGGATTCCCTCAAACCAAAATGACTTAAATCCTTTTCTTTCTACCTTATTACATCTTTCTTTAAGAAATGCTCCCACACATTTAATCAAAACTCAAGGGAAAGACCAGACTCCCTGGTCTCCTAAAGTATCCTTGAATGGCATGCCCTCTGTGAAAATACCTACACAAGCCAAACATACGTTCTGGCCTCCAGACACTTCTGCATTATCAGGCAGAAGTATCCTGATGTATTTCACCGTGCCCGACATCTCTGTCTTTCCTATTTGGATAAGTATAGATACCCCCAAGGGAGAAGTAATCGTCCGAGCAATCGATGTGGGACACGACGCCACCTCCCCTCTAACATACTCTTTACCAACTATAAAATAACTCTACATTCTAAATGTAAAGTGGCAATGATTTCTTCAATAAAAAAAGAAAAATCTTGCTCCTTACCTAGAAAATATTTTTGATTGAAAAATCTAATACAGTAAAATAGCCTTCAATACCTAAACATGATTGTTTAGCAATAAAGATGACAAGGCTCGTATGTTTCTTTAAAAATCATGGATTTCAATAAAAGAACTTCCCTCAAGCCTTAAGTACTTCTCTATGCATTATAGAGACTAGCGTCAGTACAATACCATTCAGTAATTCAGGATTGCTACGGGCATTTTTTATGAAACAACAGTATTCTCTAAATAAAAGTCGCCAAATACTTCATTCTACATATAAGCTGCTTAAAAGCAAAAAAGTTGCCTGTCACCCCAATGCTCAAAAAGAAGGGAAAATCCTTTTAGAACAATTAGAAGAAGCTATTTTCCAAAAAGACAGGGAATTGGCCAGCCAACTAGCTAAAAGAGCTCAGCAATTCCAAAAAACATACCCATCTTCTCTGGTAAAAAAAATTTGGGAATTTACAAAAGCTATTTTCTTCGCAGCTATTCTAGCTTTCTGTATTCGTCAATTTTGGTTTGAACTTTATGAAGTTCCTACCGGATCCATGCGGCCCACAATTTTAGAACAAGACCGCCTGATTGTTTCTAAAACTACGTTTGGCCTTCATTTTCCTTTTATTAAACAACCTTGGGGATTCCGTCCTGAAGCTGTGACTCGTGGTGGCCTAGTCGTCTTTACCGTAGGTGATCTTCCCATTCCTAACCCTAACACACAATATTTTTGGTTTTTTACAGGAAAAAAACGCTATATCAAGCGCTGTATGGGAAAACCCGGTGATATTGTATACTTTTACGGGGGGAAAATTTATGGTTTAGATCATAAGGGAGATCCTATTACATTTCCTACAGAGCATGGTTTAGATCAGCTTTACCACGTTCCCTACATCTCCTTTGATGGCTCTACAGAAATGACAAAAGGAGAAAAAACAACAATATGCTTCAAACAAATGAATCAACCTTGTGGGAAACTCGTCTTCCCTCGCGAAGAATCTTATGGGCAATTTTTCAACCAGAATACGTGGAATAACGATACACCAAATGCTTTAAAATACCCACATCAAAAGCCAGTAAGCTATGCAGATCTTTTTGGTATGGGAAATTACGCTATGGTACGTATTCTTACTCATAAACAAGCCAGCCTATCCCATATAACACCAACTTCCCCCGCCATAGCCTACCTAGAAATCAACCATACTCCAAATACTTCCTATCCCCCACCACAAATTCATAGTTATAATCAACAGTTATTCCCTACCCTACGTCCTATGACAACTCTCCTTCCTCTAAGACAGGAACACATTCATTTAATTAGGAATAACCTCAATACATCACGTTTTATCATTTCTGAGGGTGTTGCTTATAAGTATCAACCCAATGTGTTAAAGCTCGACCCAGCATCACGCATTTTTGCCTTACCCTTCCCAGGGGTTGAAAACGGCTGTTATGAATACTTTAAAGGAGAAGCTTACAAAATTGGGTTTGGTGGAATTCGTTACAAACTTAAACCCACTCATCCGCTTATGCAATTAAATGATAATCAAGTTATTGATTTATTTAATTGTGGAATGAATTTTAATTCGTTTTATATCCCTACAAATCCTAAACACAGTCCACTACCTAACCGTTATGCCTTCTATAATCACGGCAACCTCTATATCATGGACTCACCCATTTTCATTCAAAGTGACCCGGCATTACAAAAATTTGTGGAGCTAGAAAAAGCAAAACAAGAAGCTTCTTCCGAAAGTCAACCTTATATAGGATTTATCGATCGCGGCCCCCCCCCTAACAATCCTGAAGAATTTGCTACATTTATTCGTAACTTCGGAATACACGTTCCAGAAAGACACATATTAGTCTTAGGAGATAATTACTCCATGAGTGCAGACAGTCGAGAATTTGGCTTTGTCCCCGTAGAAAATTTGCTCGGAACACCTTTATGGATTTTCTGGCCCTTAGGACATTTCCAACACTTAAAAAATGTCTCGTCTCCCACGACATTGCCTGGCTATACAGTCAATGGCCTTGCTTTAGCAGCTCTTCTATATGTTGCAAGCCATTCTTACTTTAAAAAGCGCCGTCGCTTATTCCCCAAAAATCAAAAATAATAAATTAGAAAAGAGCCTCCATTTACAAGAGGCTTTTTTTCATTTACATGGACTGGATACTACGTTAAAAGCAATAGTCGTTGGGTACCCATTAATATCCCATTCCTCTCCTTCTAAGAGATCTGCAAACTGGTATTGCTGGGTCAATGTTTCCTCGCAAATATACTCTTTATATTTCATGAATGCTGCTTGTACTTCTGATGACGTTTTCATCTGCAAGGAAATACGGTCAGAAACCTGAAGTTTGCGGTTCCTACGCATCGTGTTAATTTTATTTACAATCTCCCTAGAAAGGGCCTCTGTAATGAGATCTTCTGTCAATTGACAATCCAAAACAACTGTAAATAGTGTAGAGCTACGCGCCACATACCCAGGCTCTGTTTCCCAAGAAATGAGTACATCATCGAGCTCGAGTGTCATCTGGGTATCACCCAAAAGAAGAGACACATATTGCTGTTGTAGAAACCGTTGTATTGCTTCTTGAGATAGGGAAGCTAATGCCTTTTTCACTTCGTTAATTTTACTCCCTACCTTCTTCCCTAAAGAACGGAAATTCGGCTTCACTGTTGTTCTAATAAAGTGAGGCGTCTCTTTATAAAAGACTATATTTTTTATATTAAGTTCCTCAGCAATCAACTGCTCAAAAGAAGTTAAAACATCTAAACGCTCCTTAGGCCCAATAATATAAAAATTAGATAAAGGTTGACGTACTTTCAATTTGTATTCTTTGCGCAACGAATGGCCTAAACCAACAATTTCCCGTACATCACTCATACGTTGTTCTAACTCAGGGAATACCTTATCAAGATTCTTATGTGGAAAATCACATAAATGTACAGACTCTTCAGAAGATGTGTGTCGAATTTGCTGATAAATATCTTCCGATATAAATGGAATAAATGGAGCAATCACCTTGGAAAAAACTAAAAGAACCTCATAAAGAGTTGCAAATGCAGCTCTTCTATCTAAAGTGTCTTCAGACTCCCAAAAGCGACGCCGAGAGCGACGAATATACCAATTAGTCAGATCATCAATAAATGCTACAAAAGGATGAACTGCCATATGCAAATTATAAGCACCCATACTATCACGAACCTTGCCAATAACAGTATTGAGATTCGATAGAATCCATCGATCAATCTCAGTATAGGCACAACCCTCCTTCCCAAACTGACTCTTGTCGAAACCATATAAATCTGTGTACGTCTTAAAAAATGTTAATACGTTGGTTAAAGGAAGAAGTATCTGCTTCAAAATGGACTCAACACCTTTATCGGAAAACCGTAAATCTTCAGCTTTAACAACAACACTATGCAATAAATATAATCTTAAGGCATCAGCTCCGTAGGTATTCATAATATGCATAGGACTGGGATAATTATTTAATCTCTTAGACATTTTGTTTCCGTCTTCTGCTAAAATAATCCCATTGACTATCGCATTCTTAAATGCCGGCTGGTTAAACAACGCTGTAGAAATGACTGTAAGCGTGTAAAACCAACCTCGCGTTTGATCTAATCCTTCAGCAATAAAATCGGCAGGAAAACTGGATTCCGTTTGTTGTTGATTTTCAAAAGGATAGTGGTTTTGAGCGTAAGGCATAGCTCCTGAATCAAACCAACAATCAAAAACATAAGGAACACGTTGGAAAGACTTACCATTCTTTTGAATTTTTAATTGATCAATAAAATGACAATGCAAATCGGAAATCTTTTCTCCTGAAAGTTCTTCGAGTTCTTTAATAGAACCCACAACTAGAATTTCTCCATCTGCACTTTTCCAAATAGGAATCGGTGTCCCCCAATAACGGTTTCTACTTATTGCCCAATCCCGAGCCCCTTCTAACCACTTACCAAAACGCCCTTCCTTAATATGCTCAGGGACCCAATGGATCTTTTGGTTCTCCTGCAACATTCGATCTTTTATCTCTTCAACAGCAATAAACCAGGAGTTTACAGTCTTATAAATTAATGGAGTATCTGTCCTCCAACAAAAAGGATACCTATGCATGATTGTGCCTTGATAAAATACTTTACCAAGTCCTTTTAACTTTCTGACAATCTCCTTGTCACAATCCTTAATATACTTTCCTTGATACTCAGGAACCTCTCCAGTGAAATACCCATGATTATCTATAGGACAAACAACAGGAATATGGTGTTCTTTACAAACAAAAAAATCTGCTTCTCCAAATGCAGGTGCCATATGGACAACACCCGTCCCTTCATTTTCCTCGACAAAAGGACCGGGAATAACGCGAAAAGCTCCTTCCTGACGTTTATGAGTAAAAATATCAAAAGGAGGTAAGTAATTCTTACCCACAAGGGATGTCCCAGGAAAACTCTCTAGAATCTCGTAGGATGTAGAATCAGAAAACCAACGTGCTACACACTCCTGGCCTAAAATCCACTGCTCTCCAGAACTTTTATCAATAATACGTACATAAATAAGTTCTGGTCCTACTGCAACAGCCATATTGGATACCAACGTCCATGGAGTTGTTGTCCATACAAGTAAAGACGCGGGATCATCAACTAAGGAAAACTTCACGATTATAGAAGGATCATTAACTTCTTTATAATTTTGTCCCGCTTCAAAATTAGATAGTGGGGTCCCCAGCTTTGTAGAAAAGGGAACGACTTTTACACTCTCATAAACAAGTCCCTGCTTATATAAAGAAGAAAATACCCACCAAACGCTTTCCATGAATGAAGCATCCATGGTCTTCCATGTCGCAGAAAAATCTACCCATCTTCCTATACGATTAACATAATGTTGCCATTCTTTAACGTAGCGTAAAACAATATTGCGACATTCTTCATTAAACGCACCGATCCCAAAATTCTCAATAGCTCCCGGAGTTGTCAAATTCAAAGACTTCTCTACTTCATATTCTACGGGTACACCATGACAGTCCCAGCCAAACCTTCGGGGAACATAATAACCATTCATAGTCGCAAAACGACAAACAGCATCTTTGATCGTTCCAGCCAGCAAATGTCCATAATGAGGAAGCCCTGTAGCAAACGGCGGCCCATCATAAAATGCGTATATAGGCTTACCCAAACGCAGTTGTAACGACTTCTGGAAAATATGATTACGGTTCCAAAATTCTAGTATTTGTTCTTCTCTATCTACCAATCCATCCTTATATTCCGTATCCATTTCCTTAGCCATGAAGTATGTATAAATTTGAAATCTCCATTAAAATAAAGGGTTTTCTGGTTTTCGTCCACCTCCCTAGAATTCAAAAAATCTCATTCTATTGACAAAATGTATGACAAAGAGATACTAAGGTGACAAAAAAACCGAAAAAAGACGTAAATGTTTCGGGGGTGTATAGGTTTCGACTTGGAAATGAAGTGTTAATAGCATGCGGAGGGCGTTGGCTGGCCTCCTAAAAAGCCGACAAAACAATAAATGCCGAACCTAAGGCTGAATGCGAAATTATCAGCTTCTCTTCTCTCTCTGAAGAAAGATTAGCTGCTTAATTAGCAAAAGTTGTTATCTAAATTTAGATAACCCGGCGCTCTTGGGCTCCACCAGAGGCTTAAGAAGCGCCGTCATCCATCTGGTTGGAATTTGCTCCTTCTAATTCTCAAAGGAGTTCATTCGAGATTTCTGAGAGTCGTTGTCTCCTATAGACGTTCTTAGCTAAGGGAGGTCAATGTAACACGACTAGGAACTAAGCATGTAGATATTAACAGGGAGTTTGCTAAGGACGAGAGTTCGAGTCTCTCCACCTCCAATTATCA
Source organism: Chlamydia gallinacea 08-1274/3 (assembly GCF_000471025.2). Lineage (NCBI taxonomy): Bacteria > Pseudomonadati > Chlamydiota > Chlamydiia > Chlamydiales > Chlamydiaceae > Chlamydia > Chlamydia gallinacea. The sequence continues at coordinate 40,142 of NZ_CP015840.1, forward strand.
TTGCATGTTTTAAATTTTTTATTGTTATTTGTTATAATTCTCTTTATTATAAGAGCATTTCTACAATCTAGGGGAAACTTCATCTCAATATGAGCATGATCTCTAGACAAGTGATTTGTTTTAATCACTATCACACTCCTAAGGGATATCCAGTAAATTCTCTTGAGAGAACATCAATAATTATTATCCAAAATCCTTTATACCGGTCATGTTTTGAGAAAGCGCTAAGTTACTTTCCTCTATTCAGTACATGCACGGGAATCCGAGCTTTTTTAGGTCTTTCTGCAATAAAAGAAAGTTTAGAAATCCGCATCCACGGAGTCGGTACACGGTGTCCTTTTTATCCTTGTATAACAATCAATTCTGATCTTGTTTCCATTAAACGACAGGCTTGGCTAGAGCTCTTGGGAATTAAAGGTTTATTCATGATCTATCACTTAGTAGTTAAAGTTGTATGCTTTTTCTTAGCTTATTGCCGACATATACTAAAATGTCCCCGAAGCAAACCAATAAAATCCCCACAAGAAAAAATTTTAGATTTGATAAACTAGAAGAGTGTATCGTCCCCACTATAAAATTGCTGCTGCCGCTGCTGCAAGCTCGGAACGCTCTGTCTTTGTCATAAACATATGGCCATATAAAGAAAGATGGTGAAACTTACCTACTAAATAGGTAAGCCCATTAGAGTTTTCATCAAAGTAGAGACTATCAATTTGCGTGGGATCCCCTGTCAAAACAATTTTAGTTCCCTTACCTGCACGAGAAATAATGGTTTTAATCTCATGAGGAGTCAAATTTTGAGCTTCATCAATAATCATAAATACTTTGGGCAAGGATCTTCCACGAATATAAGTCAAAGCTTCCATCTCTAACTTTTTTGCCTCCATTAAAGAGTGGAGAGCTTCGGAAAAATCTCCCATACCATAAATATTAAAGAGAAATTCCATGTTATCATAAATGGGCTGCATCCAATGTAAAAGTTTCTCTTCTTTTAAGCCTGGGAGGAAACCGATGTCTTTCCCCATAGGAACAATTGGACGGCTAATTAATAACTTATTGTAGTTTCCTTTGTCAAACACCTGATACATAGCTGCAGCTAATGCCAGAACTGTTTTCCCTGATCCTGCTTGACCCATTAAAGTCACTAACTTAATATCATCCCGCAAAAGTAGATCCAAAGCACACTTTTGCTCCATATTTAATGGTTGGATTCCCCAAATATTCTGTGGAAGATCCTTCAAAGCAATTATGCGTTTTTCTTTCTCTGAGTAACGACCTAAAGCAAAATAGTTCCCCTCACTAGACAGGAAAAAATACTCATTAGGTGACGGGAGAGTCTCCGGACATATATCTACATATCCCCGAGCATAAAAACTTTCTATATCGGATACAGATACTCGAAGCTCCCTATATCCACGATACAATGAACGGAAGGAAAACCTTTTGTTTTCATAATCCTTAGATTCTATGCCTAGAGCCTCTGCACGCACACGCCGACTTAGACTTTTTGTCACAAAAACCATCGGTTCACGCTGAGCAATAATTTGTAATAATTCTAAAGTCAGGAGTTTTCGACGTTTTTCTTCATTCGATAAATTAGTTATAGAAGAGACCTCGATACGCAATTCACTGCCATTAGGCAAGATAATACCGTCAATATGATTTCCCTCTCTTTCTAAAAGCAAACGAATATTACTCAAAGCACGTGAAGCATTTTTAGCCGATTCATCACGAAACTTAGCACATCCCTCTAACTCCTCAATCACAGTAAAAGGAATAATGATACGCGTATCTTCAAAAGAAGATAAAGCTTCAGGATCATAAATGAATACACTTGTATCAATGACCATGGTTTTGTTCATTTTTTTCATTCACTCCCTAAAGCAATAAAGAGGTTGACCATTGAATTTTCTACTAAATCTAGATCTACGAATACCAAATTCTATGCATTGTGCGTATACAATAAAGTAACAATCCTAAGGAATTCCAACGATAAAAATTTATTAGAAGCTCCTCAAGCTTTTTATATAATTCTCAATAAAAAAAACTCTATCCTTATTCCTTCTGAATACGATAAAGAAATTGGGACAAAATTTAGCATTCTATAGATCCAACTGCTAATTTAATTGTCAAAAAAACATAACTTCCCTAAAATGACGATCAAGAACAATAAAAGTTACTACTGAGGCGCTATGAAATTGAAAATTAACGATCAACTCATCTGCATTCCCCCCTACATCTCTGCACGCTGGAATCAAATAGCTTTTATTGAATCACAAGAGGGAGAAATTAAGGATCAAGCTACTCTAAAACTCCACTTAATTGATGGGAAAGTCGTTTCCATCCCTAACTTAGATCAAGCTATCATTGATATTGCTTTTCAGGAACACCTACTCTACCTTGAATCTTCACAAGCACATCGAGATGAAAGTGGACGTGAAGAGGATAAGCTAGGTGCATTAATCAATGTACTGCAACAACTATCTAAAGACACGGATATCCACATATTTTCACCCAAAAGCTTAATGTCTCCATTATTTGGGGCAAATCCCATAGAAATGATCTTACAACATAACCCAGAGCATAAAGATCATCCAGATGCTCCCACGGATATCTTAGAAAAAATGGTCACCGCTATTCGCGCTCTTGTAGGGAACAATCCCTCTTTTCTACCTAAGCCAGAGCCACATTGCAACTGTATGCACTGCCAAATTGGTAGAGTGATTGGTGAAGAAGAAGAGGCTCCTGTTTCTGAACAAGACTTATCTTTTCGTACATGGGATATCAGCCAAAGTGGAAACAAACTCTATGTTGTAACTAATCCCCTAGATCCTAATGAACAATTCAGTGTCTATTTAGGTACACCCATAGGATGTACATGTGGACAATTAAATTGTGAGCATGTCAAAGCTGTTCTCTATACTTAAGGTAACTTAGTAAGACAATTGACTTTTTCACTATAGTCGATATAATTCTCTTTTCAAGGGACGGTGCTCAAGTCTCGCTTTTGTATTGATTTTGTGAACGCATTGTAGGAGTAAAGCATGCGAATTCTAACGATTTCTATGCTTTTGTTGGCCATCATTACGGGAGATAACTTATCTACCGCACATGCAGCGAGTACGTCAAAAATCTCAGGTCAACCAGTAGAAACGTCTGCATTTACCCCATTCACTGGAGAAATTAAAGGAGAGCGGGTTCGTCTACGCCTAGCACCTCATGTAGATAGTTCTATTATCAAGGAGCTTTCTAAAGGAGATTATGTTGCTGTTATTGGAGAAAGTAAGGATTACTACATAGTATCTGCTCCCGAGGGACTTAAAGGTTATATATTTCGCACATTTGTGTTAGATAACATTATTGAAGGAGAACAAGTGAATGTTCGTCTAGAGCCTTCAACATCTTCTCCAGTGCTAGCCCGCCTATCTCGAGGAACAGAAATCCAAACAACTTCAAATCAACCTCAAGGGAAATGGTTGGAAATCATCCTCCCTAATCAGTGTTCCTTCTATATTGCTAAAAATTTCGTTACGAATAAAGGGCCACTAGATCTCTACAAACATAGAGAAGGCCAGAAAAAAATCGCTTTAGATCTCCTAGAATCAGCCAAGGCATTTGCTAAAGAAGAGCTTCAAAAAACTTTAGATGCTATTGATCTTGAATCCATTTATAAGAAAATTAATCTTGTACAATCAGAAGAGTTCAAAAACATTCCTGGTCTACAACCTCTTATACAAAAAGCACTGGAGGAAATCCAAGATACCTATCTCTCCAAGTCTCTGCTAAATCAAAACAAAGATTCGGGGATCCATTCTTTGAGAGGTTTAGAAGTTTCTCATGTAGAAACGTCTACTCCTACTCAATCGTTATTATCTCAACATATCCGTAAACAAACTAAAATCAAAACTTCTCCTAAAGTACAAAGCCGTGAAAACCTTGAGTATTCGTTATATAAAGTTTGGTTAGACATGCAACCCCAAGGTAATCCGAAAAAATTGACTTTAGAAGCCTTCTATGAAGAAGAACAAAAGAAAAAACAAATTTTAGTTGGTGAGTTAGATATTTATCCCCATGTTGTAAAAAACAATCCCGGCGATTACTTACTCAAAGATAAAGAAAATGTAGTAGCCTTTGTTTACGCAACCAAAATTGACTTGGAAAAATGGCTAGGGAAACGTGTATCCGTAGAATGCCTTCCGCGTCCTAACAACTACTTTGCTTTTCCTGCTTATCATATCATCAGCATTAAAGAAATTTCCTAGGCTTCTAAATTTTACTAACATAGAAGTAAGAACGAAGCCCTTTATTCTAAAAGCCCGATAATACAGTAAAACCTAGCAAGATCGTGTAACGACTTGCTAGGTTTTGTGTTAATACACAGAAGGAAAATCCGTCTTACCCCGGAACACACGATAAACATAAATAGTATAACCAATGATTAATGGTAATCCAATAAGCACAATAAGGAGTAATGTTTGTAAAGTCTTCGTACTTGCTGCGGCATTATAAATAGTATAACTATACTCCGAACTTACTGTTGAGAACAAAAGATTAGGGAAAAGCACGATGACCGTGGATAAAATTAAAAGCAGCAAGTTATAGGAAGAATAGCAAAAAGCGCGTCTATAACGTTGTTTTACTATACAAGTCTTTACAGCCAAACAACCACATAAAATCATGGACATGAAAAGAATCAATAAGGGGTATGCAGGAATTCCAGGGAAGTTCCCTACGGAGAAAGCATTGCCTTTTGTCTGTGGAATCATTAAAAGAGACGCACTAATTAATAGTAAGTAGACTACAAGAAATGCGGACAGAAAATAAGGAAAACGTTTAATCAAACGCTGTTGTAAATCCCCTGAAATCTTCATTAATGCGAAAGTAATTGCGTGAATGGCAAATACACAAGTAACAAGTAATCCACATAATAAGGCATAAGGACGAAAAAAAAGCACCCAAGATACAGAAGCATAAGGAGTTGTTGGAGACAAGGGCAACCCTAAAAGTAAATTGCCTACTAATATGCCTAAGAAAAAACTAATCAGTAATCCTGAAACGCAAAACAGAATATCCCAAAACCCTTTCCACTGTTTAGATTCTGTTTTACTACGAAATTCTAAGGCGCATCCCCGAAAAATATATAGTAAAACTAGAGTCCATATGGGCATATAAAACATAGACAGTAACATCCCATAAGCTGATGGAAAACCTGCGAAAAGACCACCAAAAATAATGATAAGCCAGACTTCATTCCCATCCCAAACCGGGCCTATGGAGTTTAATAAACTCCGTCTCTCTTTATCATCTCGAGAAATAAAATAAATCGTACTCATCCCTAAATCAAAACCATCTCCTAGAGAATAAGCAAATACGGCAACCATAAGTATGGCGTACCAAGCAATAGGTAAAATTGAAGCTAAAGAAAATTCCATCATGATATTTCCACCTCATTAAGGTCATTTTGATCAGGTCCTCGCTGTACCTTTTTACATAAAAGAAAAATAAATAGAGACAAAAGGCAAATAAACACTAAACTAAATAAAACTAAAGACTGAATAACTTGTCCTTTCTGGATTATAGGAGAAACAGCATCTTTTGTTTTTAATAAGCCATACACAATCCAGGGCTGTCTTCCTATTTCAGCAGCACACCACCCAATCTCATTACAGATTTCAGGACAGAAAACAGAAAAAGATAGTAGGCATAAAATCCAAGGTTTTAGTGCCCAACGTTGCTTTTTATAAACACACCAAGCCACTAAGGCGAGAAGCACCATAACCCCCCAAAGCATCACCATAAGATGATACAACTGAAAAACAACAGGGACATTTGGCCATTCGTCTTGAGGAACCTGATCCAAACCGACAACAGGAGTTTTTATATTTCTATGAACTAAAAACGATAAAGCTCCTGGAATGGGTAGACCTCGCACCTTCTGATTCTTAACATCAACAATTCCAAATAAATAGATAGGTGTATATTCTTTCGTTTTAAACACTCCTTCAAAAGCAGCTAATTTCGCAGGTTGATGTTTAGCAACTCCACGAGCAGAAACATCTGCTGACCATAGCTGTAAAATCAAGACTATCATTCCTAGAATGGCTCCTAACTTCATTCCCTGACGAGCAAAAGCCTCATAACGCTGCTTAAGTAAATAAAAAGCACTTACACTAATAACAAGAAAAATTCCCGATAACCATGTTCCTAGTACCACATGGACAAATCGGGACATGCTTGAAGGAGAAAAAACTACTTCCCAAAATGAAGATAACATAGGAACCATCCGACCATTATGCATAGCTAGGGAATAACCTGAAGGTGTTTGCATCCAAGAATTCGCACAAACAATCCAAAAAGCACTCATATGAGCACCCAAAGCTACCATGCACGTAGCAAAGAAATGCATATTTTTCGACACTTTGTAACGCCCAAATAATAAAACCCCTAAAAATCCTGATTCTAAGAAAAATGCAAAAATCCCCTCACTACCTAGTAAAGTACCAAAAATGTTTCCGGTGTATTCTGAAAATCTTGACCAGTTAGAACCAAACGAAAAAATCTGCATGATTCCTGTAACTACACCCACAACAAAGGTTAACGCAAATATATTGGTCCAAAACCATGTCATCTGTTTATAGATATTCTTCTTCGTAATGAGATACAAGCCTTCCATAACTACGAGCATCATGCTTATACCCATGCTCAAAGGCACAAACAAGTAATGAAAGGCAATGAATAACCCAAACTGTATCCTAGATAACATCACTACATCCATAAGTCCGCCAGAAAATCAAAGAATAAATAAAACACCTGTAATGTGAAGTATAAGACAAACTATTGCAACTATAAAATACTTTGCTGTTAACTCTTTTGTATGCTACAGTGGTGTATTATCCTCTTTTACAAAGCATTTGCTTCCCCATAATGGTAAGCATCTCGTCGAGTATTCCATTTCTAGGAAACTAGTAAAATATGCCCATAGATATCACTTACTATACAACCCCCTTACTGGAAATTCTTTTAATTTGGTTAATCCTTAACTATTTATTAAAGTTCCTATGGGGAACACGAGCTATGGACGTTATTTTTGGTTTACTCGTTTTTCTTTGTCTATTCGTTTTAGCAGATAAACTTCATTTCCCCATCATTCGACGCTTAATGTTACATGTCGTTAATATAGCTGCTATTGTTGTTTTTATTATTTTCCAACCAGAAATACGCTTAGCTTTATCTCGTGTACGCTTTCCTGGAAAAAAATTTGCTATTGATTTGCAAGACCAATTTATTGATCATTTAACATCCTGTATTTACCAACTATCGGAAAGACAAATCGGAGCTCTCGTTGTTCTTGAAAATAAAAATTCCTTTGATGAATTTCTGAGCTTTTCCTCAGTAAAAATTAACGCAAACTTTTCAGAAGAGCTCCTAGAAACTATATTCGAACCTTCCTCCCCACTACATGATGGAGCAGTCATTCTCCGTGGAGACACCATTGCTTATGCACGTGTTGTTCTGCCTTTAGCCCATGATACTACACAATTATCCCGTTCTATGGGAACACGTCATCGAGCTGCTTTAGGTGCTAGCCAACGTACTGATGCATTAATTATCACTGTATCCGAAGAAAACGGTCAGGTTTCCTTATCTCGAGATGGAATTTTAACTCGTGGAGTGAAGATGGACCGGTTTAAGTCTGTACTTAGAAGTCTCCTTGCTCTTAAAGAACATAAACGCAAACCCTTTAGCTCATGGATCTGGAAAAAATGATCAATTTTTTTTCTCGTTTTTTCACTCGCAATTGGCTTAGAAAAATTGTTTCTTTAGGGTTTGCTATTATTATTTGGATTCTCGTAGGACAATCTGTAACCATTACTCGCACGTTAAATAATGTTTCCGTACGTATTGTAGATCTTTCTCCAGAACAAACAGTATTAGGCCTTAAAAGCAATGGGTTACTTGATAAAAAGGTCTCTATAACTATTACAGGAAATAAAAATACTGTTCATGATTTACGTCCCACGAATTTAGAAGTCGTCATTAGCGCTGCCGGTCATACAGAAAGTTGGATTGCCACTATTGATAAATACAACTTGGTAAGCTTAGATGAAGAAACCAATATCCGTAGAGATATCCAAAGTGTATCTGCCGATGATATTTTCATTCGCCTGACACAATACATTACTGAGGACATCACAGTAACAATCACCACTCCCGTGGGTAGTCCCCCTAAAGGATATGAATATCTTGATGTCTGGCCTAAATATCTTGTTCAAAAGGTCAGTGGACCAAAAGAATATGTCAATGCTTTAAAAGAACAAGGCTTAGAGCTCACCTTTAACTTAAATAAGGTGTCTTTCGAAGAGCTGGAAAGAAATCGTATTGCTCAAGGAAATCATGATGAAATTATTTTCCCTATTCCTAAAGAGTGGAAAAAAATTCTCATTCCGTTTGGCAATACAAATACCTATGAACAGTTAAATGATCCCCAAGCAGATTTTCTTCGTTTACTATTTCTGAAGCAAGAATTGATCCCTCTTAATCTGAATCTTCCTGTTTTACTTTTCTTTCCAGTAAAATATAGTCATATCTTTAACCCCTTGGCTTATCACTTAGAGCCTTCACCCCCTATTATCCTCAATCAAGGGATCTACCAAATCAACATTCCTTTATATGCTAAAGATGTCAGTAAACTTTTCTTAGATGTAGTAAAAAATAATATTGTCATAGCCATTGTTATGGCTCCTTCTCAGAGGAACAATTTCATGAATTGGGCTGTAGAATTTATAGATGAAAAAACTCTTGAAGACACCTATGTTCAGGCTATTCTTGCTCAAGAACATGGCGTCCTTCATGATTTTGCTTTAATTGATGAAACCAGTATACGACACCGATTTCGTGAGTACTTAAGAAAGCTTTCTTTATTTGGTAAAGATGGCTTGCCACTGCATTTGTTTCCTGAAGTTTCTCATAATAAAGTAATTATTCATTCAAAAGTTATTGAAAATACTAAATTTCATACAAAAGAAAAGTAAGGCATAAAATTTCTTAGAAGACTTAATCATGCTATTGTTAAAATCAATTTAACGAAAAAACACTTCTTAGAACAAATAAGAATCTTCCAAAATATTTAATTTCGTTCTAGTTTGGCTATCATAATGTTTACTATACTGCGTCACTTAAAAAAAACGATCGTTGATTTCTGTATTTATTTTTTAGGAACTTCTTCTATTTATATCTTTAAATTCTTTCCTCTCCCCTGGCTACAGTACTTAGGAAAAGTATTAGGTACAGCCGTTTTTTATATTGTTCCTAATTATCGAAAAACAGCGTTAACTAATCTTTCCCTAGCATTTCCTCAAAAACCTTTTTCAGAAAAGTATCTGCTTGCTAAGCAATCCATTCAACATGTGATGATTACCTTATTAGAACTATTAGCAGTAGAAGGTTTAGCTCATAAACTGGATGAATATATCTCCATAGCAACCTCGGATACACATCCCGAAGGTTTTTCTAACCATGAAGTCATCACTAAAGAAGAACTAGAAGAAACATTTACTGAATTAAAAAATAACCAGGGAATTATTCTCTTTTGTGGTCACCAGGCAAATTGGGAATTGCCTTTTCTTTATATTACCCGCGATTTCCCTGGACTAGCGTTTGCAAAGCCTATAAAAAATGTACGATTAAATAAGAAGATATTCTCATTACGAGAAATGTTTAAAGGCAAAATTGTCTCCCCGAAACAAGGAATTCCTAGTGCTCTTCAAGCCCTAAACAAAGGACACATTATCGGTATTGTAGGAGACCAGGCACTACTTATATCTTCTTATGCATATCCTCTATTTGGTCATGAAGCCTTTACAACAACGACTCCAGCATTATTGGCCTACAAAACAGGGAGACCTGTTATGGCTATATCCGTATGTCGTCAATCCAATGGCTATACAATTATTCCTAGTAAAAAGTTCTATGCTGATAAATCCCTACCTATTAAAGAATCCATACCTCTATTAATGAACAACCTAATGAGTTTCTTAGAAAAAGGAATCGCTTGTCGACCAGAACAATGGATGTGGATGCATAAGCGATGGAAAAAAAAACTTCATAACAAAATAAAAAAGAAATACGCCTACAGTTATATTCTTGTTATTCCCCCCAAATTCCTGGAAGAGAAACAAAGACAATTCCTGCACGACTTAAAGGATTTTTATTTAGGTGCCCAACTTACACTTGCTTTGCAAAAGCAACAGGCTCCCGCATACATAGAAGAAGTTTCCTCATCCTATAGCATACAACAATATCATACCCTCAAAGACTTAACTCGCATCCCTAATGTGTTTCATGCAGTTTTCGATCTTCAAGGACTGCCAAGAACTATACGCCAGCATTTTAAAAAAACGGGATCCCTAGCGATTTATACTCATAAAAAATTAGAAAAAAAATTAACTCATCCACAAGATCCTTTAATTAACGCATTACGCGGCATTCTTAGAACGCCTCAAAGACCAAAAGATTTTGTTTCTCCTTTTTCTTGATTTATTACACAATGCTTTCTTCTTGATTACTATAAAGTGTGCAATTCTTATGTGCTTAACAGAGTGCCTAGCATCTACATTTGAATATAGCTTACACTGCATGTGCTTTTGCGAAGAGAACTCAAAAAACAAACGTACCATAGCTTTGATTTCTGGCCTTATTCTCGGTTACTTAGCAATCATAGCCATGACAACCTTCGTCCTCATTTATATGGGAACTATTACGATTTCCAGCGACTTATGGGGAATCAAACCCTATATATTTACTCCTCTCCTACTCATTATCGCCCTAGTTGCCGCATCTTTATCCTCGGGATGTTTGAAAGCAAGGTACCATTTCCCAATATAAATGGACATTTTTTCAATATATTATCTTGAGGCAACAAAGATATCATTTACTGTGGTTAATGTAAGGTTATTGGTATCTCTCATTTGAGCACCACGACTTAAAACTAAAACCTTATCATAGTTAGATATAATCCCACGTTCAATACCATAAACACATGCTTGGTATCTCCATACAGCACGATCTGACTCATGAGTAATCATAGGATATACTCCCCATTCTAAAGCCAAACGATAGTATATAGTACGATTAGGCGTAACCGCAATAATAGGAAAACGAGGACGGTATTTGGAAAGAAAAATTGGTGATCCTCCTGTTTCTGTATACACGATAATAGCCTTAACTTGTGCCTTCTCTGCAATATGGATTCCTGATAAACCAATTGCTTGAAGGTAAGGGGATACCTTAACCGCACTACGCTCATCGTCAAAATTTAAAAACGCAGAGTAATCCAAGTTCTTTTCCGTCTCCTGGATTACGGAACGCATAATTTTTACAGAAGCCGTGGGATAATTCCCTGATGCTGTTTCTCCTGAAAGCATAACTGATGATGTCCCGTCATAAATTGCATTAGCAATATCAGAAACCTCGGCACGCGTGGGTAGCATATTACGAATCATGGATTCTAACATTTGGGTAGCAGTAATACAAAAACGCCCAGTTTCTCGCGACACCTTCGTCATCATTTTCTGTAAATTGGGGACTTCTACAACCGAAAGTTCAATTCCCAAATCTCCACGAGCCACCATAATGCCATCGCAACATTGAGCAATCTGAGAAAAATTCTCTACTCCCAAACGATTTTCAATTTTAGCAATAATGGGCATGTCAGGACGACCGTAATCCGCCAAACACTTCCGCATAATTTCAATATCTTCGGAGCAACGGACAAAAGAAGCAGCTATACAATCTACCCCTTGTTCCACACCAAACTTTAAATCTCGGATATCCTGATCCGTCATAAACGGAAGCGCTAGCTCAATACCTCGGATGCTTAATGACTTATACGACTTTAATTCTCCTGAATTCACAAATTCTAATTTTAAATAATCTTCATGAACTGAGGAAACGACAGCTTGGATATATCCATCATCAATTAATACCTCAGCCCCCTCTCGTACATAAGGAAAAACACCATGAGGATGCAAAGTAACTCCATCCTCTAGAGATCCTTCGACCTCTTTATTTACTAAAGTGATCTTTTGACCTCGAGAAACAGGAATTGGCTTAGAAATATTTCCTAGACGAATTTCAGGACCTTTCGTATCTAGCATAATAGCTAAAGGAACACCTTTTCTCTCTCGTAATTCTTTAAGAATACGGATCGTCTTTCCATGACTTTCATGATCCCCATGACTAAAATTTAGCCTAGCTACATTCATCCCCGCATCTAAAAGCTCTTCAAGCATTTCGGGAGTATCCGTTGCTGGTCCTATAGTACAAATTATTTTCGTCCTTATGATCATCGTATTCTTACTCCCGATCTCCAACTACTAAATTTCCTCTACTACAAGATAAGATATAGTAAAAACTTTATTCTATCCTGAGAACTCTAACCTCATCATGTACAATACATAAAGTACACTATTTAATGTTAATTTGTATGTTGAAATCCCTAATTTCTTACTCTTCTATAAACTTAGGAAATTCTAATAAGGGATTTTTTCTCTTTCTATAAAGTTCTAAGTACATCAAACTAATACTCTAACCTCTTTAACCACTCATGTCTCTATTATGAACATCAAACATCCCGTACGTATTTGTGGCATTACTGTTCGTAATCTCAAAAATATTTCTATAGAGTTCCTCCCAGGAGAAATTATTTTACTCACGGGAGTCTCAGGTTCTGGGAAATCTTCATTAGCATTTGATACAATTTATGCCGCAGGTAGAAAGAATTATGTATCTACACTTCCCGCATTTTTTGCCACTACCCTAGCAACTCTCCCTGATCCAGCTATAGAACATCTGGTTGGATTATCTCCCACAATCGCTGTGAAACAACAGCCATATTCTCATCACGTACATGCTACTGTAGGTTCTGCTACAGAATTATCTCAACATTTAGCTTTGTTATTCTCTTTGGATGGTGAAGCTCGTGACCCAAGTACAAAAAAAATTCTTCAGCTACAGAGTAAAGAAAAAATACTCACGATTGTAGAAAATCTTCCCAATAATACACAAATTACTCTACTTGCCCCTCTAAAAGACACAAGCATAGCCTCAATTCAAGAATGCATAAGACAAGGGTATACTAAAGTACGTATTCATGATAAGACGATTACTCCCATTTATCCCTTTCTTTCTCAACCCCTTGATGATAAAGCGCCTGTTGATATTGTCGTGGATACCTTAATAAAAAATGAAACAAATAAAGCACGTTTAAAAGTAAGCCTCCTTGCTGCCCTTAGCTTAGGAGAAGGACAGTGCCACTTAGTAACCCCGGATTATGAAGAAACCTTTTCTACACAAATCTATGTCCCAGAAACACAACGAACCTACACCCCTCTAACTCCACAAGCATTCTCCCCTCATAGCCTCCAAGGGCGCTGTTTATCTTGTCAAGGAACAGGAATCCTAGTAACTATCGATAATCCATCTCTTATTCAACAAAATCTATCAATTCGTGAAAATTGCTGCACATTAGCAGGCAACTGCTCAACCTATTTTTATCACACCCTATACCAAGCTCTTGCAGATACTCTGCACTTTAGTTTAGACACTCCCTGGAAAGATCTTTCTCAAGAAGTGCAACAAGCATTTTTATATGGCAAAGGTTACCTTGTTCTTCCCGTACGTCTATTTGACTCTACCCTGGGAAAAAAGATGCTTTCTCATAAACTCTGGAAAGGCATCCTTAATGATATCGGAGAAAAAGTCCGTTACTCTGCGAAACCCAAAGAGCATCTTCCCCCGGGGACCTCAGCATGCCCCTGCCCCACATGCCAAGGAAGTGGAATTGAAGAATATGCTTGTGCAGCAACATGGAAAGGAAAAACCTTTGTAGAATTCCAAAAAATGCCTTTAAATGATCTTTTCTACTTTCTTTCTACTGTACAAGGAGAATCGCAAGCGATTTCAGAAGTTTTAGATGGCTTACGCAATCGTCTCTCCCTTCTTATAGACTTGGGACTTCCTTATCTCACCTTAGACAGAACATTATCTACCCTCTCAGGAGGAGAACAAGAGCGCACAGTATTAGCAAAACACCTAGGAGCAGAATTATCCGGAATTACCTACATCTTAGACGAGCCTTCCATAGGGCTACATCCTCAAGATACACATAAACTCATTCGTGTGATTCAAAAACTCCGCAATCAGGGTAATTCTGTTCTGCTTGTAGAACATGATGAAAAGATGATTTCCTTTGTGGATCGTATTATTGATATTGGCCCTGGAGCAGGAATTTTTGGAGGAGAAGTCTTATTCAATGGTTCTCCCAAAGACTTTCTTCAGTCATGTCAATCTCTAACAGCAAAATACCTCCGTCAAGAACTCAAAATAGAAATTCCTCAAAAACGCCCTCCAACAACAGCACAGATTTCTTTGACTCATATAACAACAAACAACTTAAAAGATATTACGATTACCTTACCTTTAGAAAGAATCACAGCTGTCACCGGTGTATCAGGATCAGGAAAATCTTCATTGATCAATGATACTCTAGTCCCTGCTGTGGAAAACATAATTCAAGGAAATCCCTCTCCCTTCCTAACAATATCTGGAGGGAAAATCGAACGCTTAGTACATAGTACTCGTGACCTTCCTGGACGCTCACAACGCTCCATTCCTTTAACCTACATTAAAGCGTTCGATGAACTCAGAAATCTCTTTGCTCAACAAGCAAAAAGCAAACGCTTGGGATTAACCAAAGGACATTTTAGTTTTAACCTATCTCTAGGCTCATGCTCAGAATGTCAAGGGCTTGGCTCTATTGCTGTGTCAGAAGATCTCGTTCCTATCCCATGTAGCTTGTGCCAAGGGAAACGCTTCCAACCTCAAATTCTAGAAGTTCAGTATCAAGGGAAAAGTATTGCTGATATCTTAGAAATGACAGCATACGAAGCTGAAAAATTTTTCATCACTACCCCGAGTATACATGAAAAAATCCATGCCCTATGCATGTTAGGTCTTGATCATCTTCCCTTAGGTCGTCCCTTATCCAGCTTATCGGGAGGAGAAATCCAAAGGCTAAAACTTGCCTATGAACTCCTCTCCCCTGGTAAAAAACCTACCTTATATATTCTTGATGAGCCTACAACAGGCTTACACACCCATGACGTTCATTCGCTGATTCCTGTATTGCTTTCATTAACATACCAAGGACACACAGTCATACTGATCGAACACAACATGCATATGGTGAAAATTGCTGACCACATTCTTGAACTCGGCCCTGAAGGTGGAGAACGGGGAGGATATCTACTCGCCTCCTGTTCTCCCGAGGAATTGATTCACTTAGACACTCCCACAGCTAAAGCCTTACGACCCTATAGAAACAATACTCTGCAACTTTCTGAGCAACTACATCCTACTCCCGTGCCTTCCTTTCCTAAGGAAATCATCGTTCGCGATGCATATCATCATAATCTGAAACACATTGATGTCTCTATCCCTCGCAATTCTTTTACAATAATTTCAGGACCTTCGGCCTCAGGAAAGCACTCTTTAGTGTTTGATATTCTCTATGCCTCAGGAAATATTACTTATGCAGAGCTATTCCCTACATATATTCGGGAAGCATTAATTAAACAAACTCCCCTACCTCAAGTAAAAAGTGTGCGTGGATTATCTCCTGTTGTCGCGATAAAAAAAACAGGAATCAGAAAAAACTCAAGGCATTCTTTAGCTTCTTCTTTAGGTATTACAAAAAACCTAGAAAAACTTTTTTCTCTTTTAGGAAAACCACATTCTCCAGTGACAGGAGAAGCACTGATAAAAATTACTCCTCAAACAATTGTGGATCACCTGCTTGCGCATTACTTAAATTCTTATGTAACAATTACTTCCCCCCTATCTCCAGATGAAGACATTGATCTATCTCTAAAAACAAAACAAAAAGAGGGGTATTTAAAAGTATTTGCAAACAATACATGTTATGATCTTGAAGAGCCTCTTCCTCAAGTTCTCAAAGATCCAGCTATTGTAGTGCAACACATGAAAATCACTAAAAATCACATATCTTCATTGTTGTCCTCTATAACATTAGCCTTTTCTTTGTCTTCGACAATACGTTTGCATATTCACCATTCTCCACAAAAAACAGAAACTCTTTCTTACGCTTTAGGTTGGCAAGATTCACAGGGCGTACAGTATCCCCATATTACACATAAACACCTCTCTCGAGAACATAGAGAAGGCCAGTGCCCACAATGCCTAGGATCAGGAACAGTAGAAAAGCTCTCCTTCTTGGAACATAAAGAAAAAATCTGTGACTACACACCTCTTGATCTTTTTCATTATTTCTTTCCTGAAAGCTCTCCTCAGCCTGTCCTCCATCTACTTAAAACACTAAGAATTCCCAAACATAAAAAAATTAAAGATTTTTCCTCTTCAGAAGAGCAACAGTTATTTCTTAAGGAAAGCAACGATAGCTTAGAAAAGATCTTTTTAGATGCATGGCACCTAGATTCCTCATGCTCTTTACTACATCCCCTCATATCTTCTAAGACATGTCCTTCTTGCCATGGTTGGGGAATACACCCCTATGCTCAAGAAGTACGTATCCATACAGTTTCTCTTGTCCAAATTTACCAAGAGGACACACATTTTCTTAGGAAATTCCTCAGTACTATTGACGATCCTTCTGCACAACCCCTAGTACAAAAATTAACTATCTGCCTGAATTACATTGATAAAGTAGGGTTAAGCTACATTACCTTAAGCCAAGAACAACATACTCTCAGTGATGGGGAGTACTACCGTCTACACTTAGCAAAAAAAATCTCTACAAATCTCACGGATATTGTGTACTTATTAGAAAATCCCCTTTCTGGTCTTCATCCTCACGATTTCCCTATAATAGTCAATCTTCTCAAAGAGCTTGTTTCCAATCACAACACAGTAATCGCTACAGACTGCAATACAGAATCTCTATCCTACGCAGATCACACGATTACCTTAGGCCCTGGACCCGGACCACAAGGAGGCTACATAACCACATACCAACCTGTACCTATAGACTACTTTCCACTGGAATCTTCTACTACACCAGAAATTTTCTCTATAAACCTGTCTATTCATAATATTAACAACCTTCATGTCGAAGTTCCTGTGCAGAGAATCGTGGCGATTGCAGGAGTATCTGGATCAGGAAAAACCTCATTATTAGTAGAAGGTTTTTATAAACACGCGCAGCAACTCATCACTAAGGGAGCTTCTCCTTACTTCTCCCATGTTGTCCTTCTAGACTCGCATCCTATATCCTCTTTACAACGTTCAGATATCAGCACGTATTTCCATGTGGCTCCTCATTTGAGAAATTTCTATGCTTCTCTTACACAAGCCCAAGCATTAAATCTATCTCCTAGTATGTTTAGTACAAACACAAAACAAGGACAATGTTCTGATTGTTTAGGGTTAGGATACCACCTCATAGATCGTGCATTCTATGCATTAGAAAAACGTACATGTCCCACATGTTCAGGATACCGTATTCAACCGCTTACCCAAGAAGTGGTTTATGAAGGCATACACTTTGGAAAGCTCTTACAGCTTCCCATAGTTGAAGTAGCAAAAATGTTTGCTTTTCTTAAGAATATCCAAGCGCCTCTCCAAGCATTAATCCAAGGAGGACTTGGGTATCTCCCCTTGGGACAAAATCTTGCTTCTCTATCTCTTAGCGAAAAAATTTCTATAAAAATAACCAAGGCTCTCTACCTACCCCCGAAAAAACCCACATTATTTCTCTTAGACGAAGTCTCGACATCACTAGATAAGGACAAAAAGAATTCCTTATATAAGGTATTCCGTTCTTTAACATCTCAAGGCCACTCGATTATCTATATAGATCATGATCTCGAATTACTAAAACGGGCAGACTTCATCATTGAACTTGGACCTGGATCTGGGAAACATGGGGGAAATATTCTGTTTTCAGGTCATCCTAAAGACATAACAACAGCAACTGCATCTATATTAAAAACGTACCTAAGCTAAGTTATAAAGGACGTTCTTGTCTACACAGATGATAAGCTGCCTGATAGCTATCTCTTTCCTCATGGTTTCCTAAACAATGAGCAAAGACAAACTTCTGCAAGAGTAATATTTTTTGTTCTTGATAGCTTAAATTTGTATCCTGACTAGGCAATCCTAAAGCGCTGTATGCCCAACCAAGCAACGATTTTGGAGAAACAGAGTCATCAGAATATCCAGAAAAATGAATATAAGCTAACTGAGGATCTTCAGTAAGTGCTAGCCAACAACCATAAAAAATAAATGCATAACTACGGCTGTCTAGCCATTCATCTGTTGAGTAATTCCTAGATAAAAGATCACCTACCTTACGATCTTCTTTCAACCACAAATAAGCAAAAATTTCGTAGGGAAGCAGGTATTCTCTATACTGTTGGTCCGAAAGATACGGTACAAGTAAAGGGATAACGTTGAGTATCTGCTCTCCTTGCCCCTGGATTAACGCCTCTTTAGCAAAAAGATCAAACAAATAGACAATCAAAACAGAATCCAAATCTTCTACACGAGAAAAAATTTTCTTAGGTAGTTCACCATGGATCATGTCCTGTAACGCTAAAAGAAATACTAGCAATTTTTCCGGATGAATTTCTACTATGTCTTCAGACCTGGGGATATGCAATAAATTTTGACGTAATATCTCAGAATGCTCAACCACAAACTCCTTATCTCCAATTTCCATAGCAGAATATAAGATATCTGCAAGACCACGATAATCCTTTAAATCCCAAGACCTTTGAAACAACCCAGGTAGAAATGCAGTAAATCCTGACCAAAAACTCAGGAGCAACTCCATTTTAGATGACCGAAAATCTACAGGAGAAACATCTAAATTACAGAATAAAGTTGCTGAAATCTTTTCCTGCAGGCCACAGAAGAAATACTTTTCTTCTGCAGGTGCTATCGATTGGGGAGCAATATGGAGTACAAGAAGCATAAGCACTAAAGTTAACCGATGCCCACGATATAAAGCCTCCCGCAACCGATAAATAACATGATCACGAACACGAGAAATTTCTGAACACTGTGGGTACCGTTTTAACGCTAAAACTAAACTCTTAATTTCCTCATTATACTCTTTAAGTCGTTGATAAACCAAGGCCTTTCCTAAGTATTCTAGCGGAGCTACAGGACTGTGGTGTAAAACAGAAAATTCTTCAAGAGCTTCACTAAATCCCCGCGCATCACTTAAAGAAGATGCTTTTTCTAACTTAGCAATTCCTATCCGAAATTGGGCTTCATATCCCTCCCGACGGCCAGGAAAAGACTCAACAATTCTACGATAAAACGTAATCGCGTGGTCATATAACTTCTCATTAAGAAACGCATCAGGAACTGCCAAACAACTGACCTGTAAAGAACTACTGCTTTCCAAAACAGTAATCCCACTACAAAGATCAGCCATATCCTGGATAATCACCCCAATGCATCCTCCACGGCCCGGGAAATAATCCATATGTAGCATAACCACTGCATGATCAACAAGTAGAGACAAACGATGGTTTTGCCGTTCAAAAGCAAGAGAAAACTTTTGTTTTTCAGAAGGAACATGGTGGGAAGTCTTTTGAATTTCTAAACCATCTTTTACCAAAGATACAAAAAGGATATCATCACATAAATGCAACCAAAAACCGTAACCACGATAAAAATCCCGATAATTATTCTCCTCAAAAGGAGGGAGAAACATACCAAACCCTTCAATCAACCCCTTACGAGTTAAGGTATATTCCAAACGCACTTCTGAGAAACTTTCTATTTTCGATATCGCTAAGCTACACCACAATGCAGGTGATATCTTCAATGTAGGAAAATATTTTGATAGCAAAATTGGCTCATGAAATCTCCAGCAACTAGTATCTTGAATATGCAATATAACTTTAGGGAACCACGAGGGACTGCCTCGTAAATATTGTTCAATAGCTAATTTTAATTCCCGTACGGAAGAATAACGCTCTCTAGGATCTGCAGCTAGAGCTTTCATAACTACTTGTGATAGGAAAGGAGGTATCTCCCGATGAGGAGCAACATCCTCAGGGAAACTGATTCCTTGACGACGCATTGCCTTACCTTTTTTCGTGCGAAAAGGAAAAGATAGCGTCAGCATCTGATAAAGAATCACACCTAAAGCATAAATATCCGTTTTTTCTGAGGCAGGGGCTCCTGATAAACGCTCAGGAGCCATATAATCGGGAGTGCCAACAACTTTTCCTGGGACAGTCATGTTCCTAAAAGAAAAGTGATCTAAGGGAACATCGATATCCATACAGGGATCTTCCTTCATTTCTTTGAATACTGCGGCTCCCCAATCTAGGATAACAACTTCACTAAATAACCCCAGCAATACATTGTCAGGCTTTAAATCCCGATGAAGAATACCACGAGAATGCACATACTCTACTGTGGAACAAATTTTATGAAAAATAGAAAGTAAATTTTCTACAGAAGTTTGCTCAGCAAGTTCCTCAGATAAGGGATCATCTCCCCATGCCTTTTTCAAAAGGCTCTTTAATGTATACCCTTCAATATAAGGCATAGTATAATACACAGGGTCACGATCACTACAAATAGTAAAAACAGGAACAATCCCAGGATGGACAAGATCAGCAGCAATTTTGGCTTCTCTAAGAAAACGCTTTTTTAATAAAACATGACTAGAGAGGTCCTCACGTATTCTCTTTAAAGCTATCTTACGCGAGCATATAGAGTCGTAGGCTAAATATACCTCTCCCATACCTCCTTTACCAATCATTCTGATAATATCATAACGCTGCAAAGAGTCCTACCCCTCTTACCTTTCTCTTTATGAAAATGATGCTAACTTATTCAGAATGTTTTGCAATTCTACACGATAATTCTTCAAAGCTTCTTCTTTAGCATGCACAAGATCAGGATTTGCTCTCGTACGAAAACTTTCACTCGCTAATAAATTTGAAGCACTTTCTATAGCACTTTCTAAACGTTTTTTTTCTTTTTCTAAGCGACCTTTCTCCTTAACAAGGTGTTGAGAAGGGACAAACACACCTAAACGAATTGTGTCAACTACCCCAAAACTATACAGACGACCTTTAGGTTCCTCTTTTAACAACTCCACAGAAGATAAACCACCTAAAGCACACATAATAGGAACATAGACATCTATAGCTATCTCTGAGGGGCAAAGAACAAAAGCATCTAAGGATACCCGAGAATCTAACTGCATTTCTCCTCGAATATTCCTAATTGTATAGACAAGGCGTTCCGCAAGAGACCATGATTCCTGAAGATGATCAGGAAATGGAATCTTAATTTCCTTAGGGTAAGGAGAATACATATAGGAATCCCCTTGTAACATAGATAATGCATGACCCATAATTACATCGGAACTATTGGCTGGTAAGTCTCCAAGAGAATTTTTTACTTTTGCAAACAGAGTATCCGTAATAAAAGGTGCAATAGGATGCAATACCCCAAGTACATTCACTAATATAACTAATAATAACTTCTGCTTAGCTAAACGAGATTTTTCGCTGCCTCGTTTACCAAATAAAACAGGTTTGATGATTTCTATGTACGTCGAACAAAAATCATTTTTAAAGAACTCATATGCCATAGAAATCATCTTATCAAAAGCATAGGTAGTATAAGCAGATTCCAATTGTCTCAATAAACAATTAAACTTATCAATAATGACATAATCCTCTAACCCCAAATCTTGGGTATCTATACCTTGAGCAAGGTTATCCCCAGTAAGCTGAGAAATATGGCTAGTAATAAATCTTGCTCCATTCCATATCTTATTCGCGAAATTTTTATATTCCTCAAATAAACGATAATCTAAATCAATTTGCTCCCCACGATTAGCGCAAGAACATAAAGTCATGCGTACAGCATCAGCACCATAAGACGCAATCATCTCCAGAGGGTCTATCACATTGCCTTTAGACTTAGAAAGCTTTTCCCATTTAGCAACAACATCTTCAGGTAAAGCTTGCCCCAAATCATAAGCGCGTTTTTCTTCACCAGAAATGTACGTCCATTCTCCCAAAGCATTGTAACGTTTGTACGACTTCCCAAAAATCAGTCCGTGTAAAAATACATGAGAAAACGGTTGTTTTCCTACCATAGCACTACACAGCAAGACCATACGCGTTACCCAGAAAAATAAGATATCATGTCCTGTAACCAATAGCGCTGTAGGGTAAAACTTTTCAAAATCTTTAGAAGCGAGATCCGGCCAACCCAAACAAGTCAATGGCCATAACCCAGAAGAAAACCAAGTATCCAGAACATCAGGATCTTGATACCAAGAATCAGGATCCGCAGCTACTTCCTTTGGAATACCCTCGCCTTCATAACAAATCTTACGATTGGGATCCTCTTTATGATGCCACACAGGGATACGATGTCCCCACCACAACTGTCGGCTAATGCACCAATCTTTTAAATTATTTACCCAGGACAAATAATTTTTCGTAAACTCTGGGGGAAAAATCTTTATATCCTCATTACATACAAATTCTCTTAAAGAATCACGAAAATGATTTACAGCAATAAACCATTGCTTCGATAAATACGGCTCGATAACGGCCCCAGAACGATAAGAAACTCCTACGCGTAACTTATAGGGTTCTTTTTTCACAAACAGTCCTAAAGCATCTAATTCTAAAATAATCTTCTCACGAGCTTGTTCCCGACTTAAACCTGTAAATCGTTCTCCTTCCTCATTAATCTCTCCCGTAGGAGTGAAAATATTTACCATAGGCAACTGATGTTGTAGCCCTATACGATAATCATCCTTATCATGAGCTGGAGTTACTTTTACCGCTCCTGTTCCAAATGAAGGATCTACAGAAATATCACCAATAATAGGAATCTCCCGATGAACAAAAGGTAAGTAAACCTTAGAACCTAACAAATGAGCATACCGCGGATCCTCAGGAGAAACAGCAATAGCTGTATCTCCCAACAAAGTTTCAGGACGGGTTGTGGCTACAATAATCTCTTCATGACTATTGACTACGCGATAACGAATATAATAAAGCCAGCCATCTCTTTCCTCATACTCCACTTCATCATCAGCAAGAGCTGTTTGTAACATAGGATCCCAATTAACAAGATAATACCCTTGATAAATGTGCCCCTGATCAAATAAAACCTTAAACGCTTTTCTTACAGAACGATTAGCTAAAGGCTCCATTGTAAATCGCAAACGTGACCAGTCGCACGAGCAACCCAATTGACGTAATTGAGAAAGAATCACGGATTCACTTTTTTCTTTCCACTCCCAAACATGAGCCAAAAATTCTTCTCTAGAAAAATCTACACGACGCTTACCAAAGGAAGCATATAAATACCTTTCTACTATCGTCTGCGTAGCAATTCCCGCATGATCTGTACCAGGAACCCAACAAACTTCAAATCCTGACATTCGCTTATAACGAATAAGAATATCCTGAAGGGTATTCACAAGAGCATGCCCCATATGCAAAATGCCTGTAACATTAGGTGGAGGCATGATCACAGCATACGGAGGTTTGTTACTCTCACTATGAGATACAAACATGCCGGATGTTTCCCAAAAAGCATATAACTTCTCTTCTACTGTTTTAAAATCGTAAGCCTTGGGAAATTCATCCTCTTTCATATTCATATCCCTATCTTTAAAATACAGTTGATAGATAATGCTAATACTTAAGCAGCGCAGGTACCTACAGCAATGACCTCAGTCCAAATATGATGCCGCCTACTCACAATTTCTTTATCCTTACTCAATAAGGCGACCTTATAAGAAACAATACCCTGACGATTATAGTAATCATCACCTTTTAAACAATAAACGCGATACCCTGAAAGTTGACACACTTCATATGTTAATTTTTCTGTTTTCCCATCACCATAATAAATAGAAAGGTGCAAAGTGGCTGGCAACAACTTTTGCATCCGATAAGGCAAGTTCCAGGTAATAACTATCTGTTGACCAAATATTTCATCATGAGGGCCTTGCTCAATTCCTAATTGTGCCCCAGCCAGGTAATCATTATCTATGAACTCAGTAAAAGAAGATAACGATGGTTGGGAACAGGAAGATAAGCACAATACAGCAAATACTGAAAAAAGCAGTGCTGCAAGCCAAAAGATCCTAGAATAATAATAGCGCAAAAACAAAAGCAAAGAGTGCAAATGATTCAACTATCCCAATAGAAGCAAAAGATTTACCATAAATAGCTGAAGAACGCGCATAAGCTTGTATACCACTTACACAACATTTCCCCTGCATTATAGCAGATATTAATAAAGCTACGCCTACAGACACTCCCATAGCAATCGCCCCAATAGAAGAGACTTTACCATCTTTAACTCCATCACGGAGTAAGAGCATAAAAATTAATCCATAAATAGATTGAGATGACGGCATTGCTGATAATCCAATAATTTTTCCATGTCCTTCTTCAATTCGAGACATTACAGCATGCGAAGCAACCCCAGCCATGCCACAACCTATGGCACTACCAATCATTGCTAAACCCATGGCTAAAACAGGCCCCACCACCGATAAATCAATCATCTACGTACCCCTCTAATAACAAAAGACAAAATAAACTACTCTAACCATCTAATTTTATAGACCATGGGATTTTATCAAACCATAAAATTATTATCTAAATGAATCCCTAAGAATCTACAATATGACGACATACTTTTTTCCTTAACGGCCGAAGAAGCTTCCCTCCTCCATCAAAACTATAATGATACCATTCAATAAAATTTAATCTCAGGCCATGAATCACTCCCCCCATAATGGACAAAAGAATATTCACTGAATGGCCAAAAAGAATAATTAAACAACCAATTACTGGAGAAAACTCATAACTGATTTGCATGATGGTTGAGCCAACCATAGATCCTGCTAATCCTAAAGCATAAATACGCAAATAGGAAAGCACATCAGAAAACACTTGTATGATCGTAGTTACTTCATTAAGTCCTCGCCAACCATATTGGAATACAGCTCCTAGAACAGCAAGACCTATGCCCAAAAACATACCGTAATACCCAAGGGTCCCCCCTAGCTCATAGGGAATGCCAAATAAATAATGAACTAAAGAAACAGATTGCAAATACAAAGGAAGATATAAGTACGCCCCACACATAAACAACATCCACCCAATACCTGAGTAGCGCTGTTGCACATATCTTATCATTCCTAGCCCCATATGGAGCACACCTACAAACAACGCCAACTCCATGAGAATGTTATCTATAAATTTATCATAGACAACATAACGACCTACAATATCACCACTACCTTTTTCCGATGATAGTAAAAATTCTTCGGGTGTTGTCTTCTCTTTGAGCTCAGGATACTCATGAAGTAATTCTTTATACCCTTTAGGGTGCTTATCTAGATAATACGCAGATTTCTTTAGAGCTAACATATGCGTTAGAGAATACTTACGTAAGGGGCTCGTATAACTAATCGTCGTCCCAAAAAACGACGTTGTTGCAAATCCCCAGGCAATACACCCGATACCTAAAATAGAAAACATTTTTAAGAAGCGCGCTAAAGCTCTAGAACCTTTAAGAGCGCGGCGAGCCTTAGCGGTTATAAAAAATGAGGACACTAAAAATAAAAGACCATAACCCCCATCATTAACAATCATAGAAAAAAAGAGAGCAAACGAAACAAAGACCCATAAGGAAGGATCTTTGTCTGAAGACGCTGGGGTATCATATATATTCACAAGGTCCTCTCCGATACGACTGATCCCACTATTCTCTAAATATGTAGGAACAACCTCTTCAGGATGGGGAGCTACTTTATATAGGCATACATTATACTGATCACATAACTGTTGTAATTCATGTAAACGATTAGCAATTACCCAGCCAGTAATCGTAAATGCCTTACCATCAAACAATGCTTCGACACTATCTTCTACATGTTGTAATTGTAACTCATTATCATAGTTACATAAACCTTCTAAAACATTCTGACGATAGGCATATAACTCACAAATACGTGATTTTTTATAGCGAATATCCTTCAACAGACTGGCTTCTTGCACCTGCAATTCATTAACAGAGTGCTGAGCATCAATTTCCGTAAAATCCTCTTTTGACAGGCTGACAATCCCTATAACAGCATAATAATCAAAATTATATGATGTAGATAAATAGAAAACATTGGATTGGTCGACTTCTAAAGGCTGTCCATCAACATGCTTTCTATAGAAAAATCGTATGGTTAAACCTGTTTTTCTCGTAAATTCAATAATATCATTTGATGAAAACTGTCCAAGAGGCTTTACACGTATGATTTCTTTCTTTAAAGCCTTGTAACTCTCCGTTAAAGCAAGAATTTCCTGATGTAAAGTAATCACTTCGTCTAGAATTTCTTCTACAGTAAGATCTTCGACCTTGGGCGCTACTAAATCGTCTGAGACCTCGCCATCTAATAAATTTAAAATTTTTAAACATTCAGAAAAACGATGTAACTTTTCTGAAGCAATTAATTTTTTATTAGAAATAAATTCTACAATTCCGAGCTCTCTACAAGCAGAAAAAAATGCTGAAGAATTCTTACCTATAAAAAGATACTTATTTACATCTATGCGCATTCGGAGGCCTCCTTACGCTGTTGTATCTTTTTCTTAGCCACTTTTACTTGACCAATATCGGTAATACTGCGGTCACTTAAAAAAATAGCGATTTTTTTAATTATTTGTGTTGTTTCGGGAATAAGTTTTTTTTCAAAAAGATTCACACGAATCGATACATTTCTTAATTCTTCTTGTAAAATTCTTTGCCTTTCTAAAGCCACTTCAGAACGCACTTTATTCACTACAAATTCTCGAGCAGATGAAACCACAGTATCAATCCAAATTGGCGTGTCCAGCACAGAATAAGAAAATTCCGACAAAACGATATTTTTAATTACAGGGACCTCTACCCCCGTAATATTTTCATAATCCTTATCAACTTTCTCAATCTTAAAGCTATTAATCACAGCATCAACATAAAGAGGAATGCTAAATAATTCAGCAAAAGCATAAATGCGTTCTCGAGATTCTTGATATATCTGCAACCAATGGCTTGCCTCACGTGCAGCATTAGCAACTTCTACTTGTAATAATGACATTTTTAATTTCAATGTAGGTAAGTAGGTTTCTAAACGAGCAAGCTTTAACTTTTCTAAGCGATATGAATTTTTCGTAAACTTTATCTGTGAAGACATGATTTGGGCCAATACTTATTAATCAACTGTTCTTTAATGCCAACCTCTTCAGAATGAAAACTTTGCGCTAGAATTTTCCAACCAATATCCAATGCTTCTTCCAAAGGAATATTTACCTCCAAGCTCATGAGTCGTGTTTCAAATAATTTCGAAAATTCCAATAGCTTCTTATCCCAATTAGATAACTTAAAGCCCATAGACATTCTCTCAGATGCTTTACGGGAATCTGCATATAAACGAATTAACGCGTTAGCGAGATCCCCGTGATCTTCTCGAGTTACCTTCCCAATAACGAGTTGCTTCAATCGTGATAACGAACCAAAGGGATCAATACGATTATTTTTCAAATAAAACTGTCCTTCAGTAATGAATCCTGTATTATCAGGAATGGGGTGGGTAATATCATCTCCTGGCATAGTTGTAACACTAATAATCGTAATGGATCCTCCATTAGCAATGTCTACTGCTTTTTCATAACGTAAAGCAAGATCCGAATATAATGACCCCGGATATCCACGATTTGCTGGAATTTGATCCATGGTAATAGAAATTTCCTTTAACGCATCTGCAAAAGCCGTCATATCTGTAAGTAACACCAAAACATTCTTGTTATGGTTTACAGCAAACTTTTCAGCACATGCTAAAGCCATGTCAGGAATTAACATACATTCCACAGGTGCATCAACAGCCTTGTGAATAAACATCACACACTTACTTGCAAAGCCTAGCCTTTTAGATTCCTCAACAAAAAAGTTGTAATCAACAAAAGTTAAACCCATGCCACCAATAATGACAATATCAGCATCCGTTTGTGCTGCAATACGCATTAATAACGCATTATGTTTCTCTCCAGAAGAGGAGAAAATAGGAATTTTTTGCGATTTCACTAAACAATTAAATACATCAATCATCGGGATATTAGTGCGCACCATATCTCTAGGAACTACACGACGCACAGGATTAAACGTTGGTGTAGCAATTTGAATAGGATCACCAAAGCTCTCACCTTCACCATCAATAGGTTTCCCAATACCATTCAATCGTCTGCCTAGTAAGGAATCCCCAAAAACAACCTCCATAGGACGACCTAGGAACGTCACACGGTCCCCTGTAGATAATCCTGAAGTCCCTCCGAACACCTGAAGAGTAACTTTTTTGGAATCAAAACGCAGAACAGAAGCATAAGAAGATCGCCCATCCATTTGTTCAATTTCTGCTAATTCCCCTAAACAAGCACCTTCAGCTTCTACGGTGATTAAATTCCCTTTAATATCAGTAATTTTTGTATATATTGTCTGCATAATTCTATCTACGTTGTTTGCGCAATCTTCGTATCCAGCAACTTATGAATTACCTCCATTCCTTTCTTATACTCATCAGAAAGAAATTTCTGGCCATTTAAAGTCTTAATTTTACTTTGCAATTCAAGAAAGAAACTTCTTGCACTATCAGAACAATCAAAACTCAATTGTGCATCAAAAATACGATTCATTAATGTAAATAATTCGATTTGTCGATCAAAAGGACAATAGCAATCAACAGCGTCAAAAGCATTTTGTTGAAGATAACAAAAGTCATATAACTCAGACTTTAGATAGATTTCCATGTCCTCCATAGAAATCCCTTCTTCTCCAACAACTTCCATACGCTTGCCAATTTCAAAACCTTCAAGAAGTAAGCGATTTACTCTTTTTACTGCTTCACCCCATCCACAAACCTTATGCTCTAAAATTTCTCCCACCTGATCAAGATATTTTGACCAAGAGATCATGGGATCAATTGAAGGATACCGTCTAGCATCAGCACGAGCTTTAGACAAACCACAAAATGCCCCAACAACCGATAAAGTGGCCTGAGTAACGGGCTCTTCAAAGTTTCCTCCTGCAGGAGATACAGCCCCGCATATAGTTAAAGACCCTACAGAACCGTCAGGCATAAGAAGAGCTCCCCCGCGCTCATAAAATGCAGCGATACGTGATGCCAAATATGCGGGAAAAGCTTCCTCTCCCGGAATTTCCTCTAATCTCCCAGAAATTTCTCTTAAAGCTTGAGCCCATCTAGATGTAGAATCTGCAAGTAATAATACATCCAGACCCATTTGTCGATAATACTCAGCTATGGTAATTCCTAAATATATAGAAGATTCTCTAGCAGCTACAGGCATAGATGAAGTATTACAAATAATACATGTCCTATGCATGAGAGATCCCCCTGTATGAGGATCCGTAAGGTGGGGAAATTCCTGCAAAACTTCGACCACTTCCCCAGCACGTTCTCCACAAGCACATAAAACAACAATATCTACAGCAGCATATTTAGATAAATGATGTTGCAATACTGTTTTCCCAGCTCCAAATGGTCCAGGAGTACAAAATGTTCCCCCCTTCAATACAGGAATATGGGTATCTAAAATTCGTACTCCAACATCCATAATCTCGGAACAGGGGACTTTCTCTCCCCGAATAAAGGCTTTCTTTATCGGCCACTTTTGTACCATAGTAAAGTTATATTCTTTACCATCAATATCACGAGCTTTAGCGACTACAGTATCAACACTATAACTTCCCTCTGAAATTACCCAAGTAATGGTGAGTTCCTTGAAACAAGACAAAGGAACCATGATCTTATGATCAAAACATCCTTCCTTAACCAAACCAAGCGTATCTCCTGGGAATACAAAGTCTCCAACAACAACTTTAGGAGTATATTCCCACAACGTATGTCTACAAAGAGCATTAACGTACTTACCTCTTTTTAAAAACACACTACTTTCAGCCAGTACTTGCAAACGATTTTGCAATCCATCAAAAATCCCCTGTAATAATCCCGGCCCAAGTTCTGCTTCTAATAAATGCCCTGAAAAAGTAACTAAAGCACCGCGACGCACATCTTGAGTATCCTCAAAAACCTGAATTTTAACTTCTTGACCTACAACTTCAATAATCTCTGCTTTCAACCAAGAGTTATCTACATTAACATAAGCAACTTCACCCTGACGCACATGCCCATCAAAATGTACACGCAATAAGTTCCCATAGGCTTCTACCACGTATCCTTGTGTTGTTTGACCTGAAGCTGCTACCATGTGATTGCCCTTTCCATAGAATTAATGATATTTCTACCTTTCTCTACACTTGCTACATTATGATGAATAGCCAAGAGATACGTAGTAATTTTTGCTAAAACCGCATCTGCATCAAAATATTTATCTCGATACATTTCCTCTATCTTATGAAATTCATACAATGATAATGTCCGATTTAACGTGTGAGGTAAATGCCCATAGTCTTCCAACACACTACTCAAATCGGCAAACTCTCGGGGAAGTTCGTAATGAGGAGAGTCTTTTTGCATTAATACTTGTAATACGATAGGATCCGAACTATCTTCGTTTCGTAATACATAAGAAACATCCAATTGCAGTACTCTAGAACGGAAACCCGCAAGTATTACACGTAAATTTTGCTTAAATGTAAAATATGTCCGAAGAAATTCTGAGGAGCTATTTCGATAATGAGCTAAAAACTCACCAACTAAATAAGAAAAGTTATCCAAACGCTCTTGAGAAGTTTTATATTGCAAAAGAAAATCCTTAAAAAAATCCTCAAATTCACAATCATCAGACCATTGTTGTAAGCGCAACAAATTTTCTACATTTTCTTGCGTCACCATACCGTAAGACTGAGTGATCTTCTTCCCACTCCAAAAAAAAGCAAAATTATTAAAATCAAAAAAACGCTTTAAGATAACGTAATGCTTGAAATCCTTCTGTGATAAATTCAATCGCAAGAAATCATCAAGATCTCTAAAAGAATATACTGGTGGAGATTCAGGAATCTGGGGAAGAAGAAATAAAGATAAAAAACAATACTGAGTCATTATAATAACTCTAATTTTAATTGGGACTCAAATAATACGGTAAGTCAAAATCAATGCTTTAAGAATCTTGAAATACCATTTCACGAAAATCTTTTTGTAAATAACGCGTTAGAAGACCAAGAAGAGTATCTGAGCTTAAGTCTAGCACTAAATTCCTATCCTCTACTTTTAGCTGTACTCCACCCACAAATTTACCAATAGCTACTCCTTTGCCCTTAAGCTTCGCTAATACTTCTTTTCCAAGAAATTCGTTTACGGCCCTCGCTGCTACATGCTTCCCTATATAGGCCGTCAATTCTCCAAAAATCCCCTGTTCTTGAATTGCTTGAAGCAAAGCAGTGATCATCTTTGCAGATACTTCGGGATCCACCAATACATTCTCTAGCCACTCAGCTAAAGAATCTTGAAATATCTTACCCTCAATAGACTGTTTTAACGTTTCTAAAGCACGTTTACCAGCTTGAGCTAAAGCAGCTTCCCCTTGCTTTAATTTACGCTCCGCCTCTTCCCTAGCTGTCTCTACAATTTGATTAGCTTCTTCCTGAGCTTCTAAAATAATTCTCTTCGCCTTTTCCTTTGCACTCTCTATTATCGCTGCAGCCTCATCTTCTGCTGGTTTTAATGTTTCTACTCTAAGAGCATCGCAGATTTGTTTAAGTTTATCTTCTGCACTAAGATCCGCCATATCTCCTACCTTCAAGAAAACAGAGGTTTATCTTTAAAAAAAAATCAACTACAATCCAAATAAATCAAAAGACTACCGCATTAGTCTTTTAAATAAAATTAAATAAAAGATTTTTATGAAAACTCATGCTGTCCTTGCTTTATGGCTTACTAGCATCCCCCTCCTAATGAATGAAATTCCTCAGGCCTATGGTGCACCTATAAGTACTGTTAATAAGACTCCAACTCCTCCCTCAAGAGTAATACAAAAACGGGTGCAACAAAAATCCCCTAAAACAACTCCCAATCAATCCATCAGAGGACGCGCATCTAAAAAAAGAACATCCTACCCAGCTACTAAAGCAAAACCTCTAATATCTTGGGGGATATATGCAGGAGAAGAATACTCCATTCAAATTCCTAGTCATTGGCAGGGGATTAATGATAAAACTCAACTTCCTGATAAGCTAGATGTTGTTTTTATTGGTAAAGGATCAGGATCTTTAACTCCGACTATTAATATTTCACAGGAAATTACTGCAAAAAACCAAGCAGAGTATGTTGAAGAAATTCTCACGTATCACAAAGCCAATGACATGACATTGGATTCTTCCATTTTCACGCATATACAGTCTCCTAGCGGAGAATTTACCATCATTAAAACGGAAAAAAATTCTTCTTGGGGAAAAGTTTTCTGTCTGCAAGGCGTTTTAGTCATTAATCACACTGCTTATATCTTCACAAGCACAGCAACCCTTGATGATTACCCCACAGTTTCCCTTATTTTCTTAAAAACTATTGCTTCCTTTAAATTATCTAATAAGGAGGCTATGTCTGGCGATGCTATTCTTAAAGAAGCACTGAAACAATTTCATGGAGAAACAAATTAATAACTACTTTAGACCAAAACTTCGTTTTCTTGATGAAGAATCTCATTTTTTAGAGCATCAAAAATAACATGAATTCTAATCTTTTTCCCATCAATAGTAAGATTAAAAACTACTGGGAATCTAGAAAACAGTAGTTGAAAGGGGATATCCACAGAATTACCTTGAACCGATACGGAAACAGCCGCATTCCCTAATAATGGGGAAGCATCATGAATTCTCATGCATAAGGTAGCAAATTGACGAATCGCATTCCGTATCTCTGCATCAAAAGCGTACGTAGAAGAACAACAACTACACACTAAAACTTTCTCCAAACTAACTAAAGAGAAAGTAACTTCTCCTTCACAACAGCAAGGACAGGAAAAAACAAGCAACGAGTTATGGTTCATCTTATCTTCTTTTATTTGCCTCCAAGCACTTTTCAACTTAAAGGCAGTTCTTTCTTTTACGCATCTTGCGCAGCTATTTGTTTAATAAACTCCGTGACCGCTGCCTCAAGAATTTGAGTATCTCCAGAGAATATTCGAATGCCTTCAGCAAGCTTTTCAGTAGCCATTGCATCTTCATTCATCAAGAACCGGAATACACTTTCCGTAAGTTCCACAGTTTGTAAATCTAATTTTTTAGCTTCTTCTACACTAAGCCTTCTAGTAATTGGCGACTGATCTTGCTTTAACTCATCCAATAACTTTGGAGAAATAGTTAATAAATCACACCCTGCTAGAGCAAGAATTTGTTCCTTCGTTCGGAAAGAGGCTGCCATAACTTGCGTAGGGATATCAAATTTCTTATAATACGTATAAATATTTGCTACGGAAGCTACTCCTGGATCTGAATCTATGGAATACCCCTCTTCTCCGTAAGCTGCTATCCACCAGTCATAAATACGACCAACAAAAGGAGAAATGACAGTTGCTTTAGCTTGTGCAGCAGCAATAGCTTGGATAAGATTAAAAATCAGAGTAACGTTACAAGCAATTCCCTGCTTTTCCAATATCTCTACAGCACGAATACCTTCCCAGGTACCAGGAATTTTTACCAAAAGACGCTTTTTATCTCCTCCAGAAGCCTCAAACAATTGGCTTAAAAATACAGCCCTTTGCACCATAGCTTCTGTATTAAAAGAAAGACGAGCATCAATCTCTAAAGACACGCGACCAGGAATGGTCTTGAGAATCTCTAAACCAAAATTTACTTGTATCTTGTCTAATACAAAAGTCAATGTCTGAACATCATCACCATTTTGCCGAATTCCCCAAGCAATAGCCTCAGTTAACAATTCTTGATATTTTGTCTCCTGAGCCACCTTTAAAATAAGGGATGGATTCGTAGTTGCATCTTGAGCTCCAGAAACTTTAATTAATTCTGGATCACCAGTATCACAAACAATAACACTCCAGAGTTTTAGTTGATCAAATTGCTTAGGCATAGGCATCCTGCTATCACTATCCGTTTTTAGGCGAGGCTAACAAAAAAAATCATTACTATCAAGGAGGTTATAAATAGAAGTTTAACCCCCTTAAACGATAACTATTTGACCTAGATTCTTTCTAACAAGCACATTCAGATTCGCTTACAAAATCAAAAACAAGCTCTTCTTGCTCTTGTTCCAAGTATTGCTTAATACGCTTATGAGTATCAAACCCTGTACCCCCCGGAATGATATGTCCCATAATGACATTTTCTTTAAATCCTAGGAGATAGTCGGTCTTACTACTACAAGCAGCATCAGTTAATACTCGAGTTGTGTCTTGGAAGGATGCCGCAGAAATAAAGGATTCTGTGCCAAGAGAGGCCTTAGTAATTCCTAATAATACGGGGACCGCCTGTGCAGGCTTACCACCGTCTTCTTCTGTGCGACGATTTTCTTCATAAAACTCTTTCTTATTTACTTCCTCTCCAAAGAGCAAGGTTGTGTCTCCTGGGTCAGTAATTCGTACTTTTTGCAACATTTGACGTACAATAATTTCAATATGCTTATCATTAATATCTACACCTTGTAGACGATAAACTTCTTGAACCTCATTCACCAAGTATTTTTGCAATTCACGAACACCACATATTTCCAAAATTTCATGAGGAACCACTAAACCATCTGTCAACTGCTGGCCTTTCATGACATTATCACCGCGCTGAACAATAAGATGTTTTGTTAAAGGAATCAAATGCTCTTCTTCCATTCCAGTCATCTCATCACGAACAACAAGAATACGCTTATTTTTTTGAATACCTTTAAAATCAACAATACCATCAATTTTCGCAATATCAGCCGCATCTTCGGGTTTGCGAGCTTCTACTAATTCAGCAACTCGAGGTAAACCTCCAGTAATATCCTTCGTCTTAATAGCTCCCCGTGGCAATCTTGCTAATAACATACCTGCTTCCACTTTCTGTCCTTCTTCAACAGAAATAATAGCGCCAGAAGGAATAGCATAAGTTCCAACAAGTTCATTTAAGTCAGCATCAGCATAAATGGCTATCTGAGGATGTAACTCCCCGCGGTGTTGCTTAACAATTAACTCTACTAAACCTGTATTCTTATTGACTACTTTCTCAGTAGAAATACCTTCTACTAAATCTTCGCACTTCACGTAACCAGGCTTATCACAAATAATTGGAATATTATGTAACTCAACTTCAGCTATTCTTTGTCCTACAGATACAGATTCTCCGTCTTTGACTAAAATTTTTACTCCAAGTTCTACGGGGAATGCCTCTAAACTTTCAATAGACTTTGTGCCTAATAGTTTTTTGTATTCCTCTAAACTTCGGCCTTCATCACGAACGACATGCAAAGCCCCTTTCTTATTCAGAACAAGATTATTGCCATCTTGACCAGTAACGACACGCAAGTCCATGTATACCAAAATACCAGAACTATTCGTTATAATTTCTGGCGTAGAAGATGTTGCTGCAATACCTCCAAGGTGGAATGTTCTCATGGTCAACTGTGTTCCGGGCTCTCCAATGGATTGCGCAGCAATAATACCTACAGCTTCTCCTAAGCCAATCAAACGGCCATTCGCAAGATTTAATCCGTAACACTTAGCACAAACTCCCCGTCGACTTTCACAGGTCAGCGTAGAGCGAATTTTAATACTCTCAATACCTGCATCATCAATAACTTCTGCTTGTGCAGAAGTTAACACGTCTCCACTTTTAGCAAGAAGCTCGCTCTTATTCCCTGGTTGATAAATATCTTCTGCTACTGTACGACCATAAATGCGATCTCTTAATGGTAATAATTCTTCCGATCCCTGACGGATGGCAGAAATTTCAATGTGATTTAATGTACCACAATCTTTCTCTGTAATAATGACATCTTGGGCTACATCAACAAGACGACGTGTCAAATATCCTGAGTCTGCTGTTTTCAATGCTGTATCTGCTAGACCTTTTCTAGCTCCGTGCGAAGAAATTGAGTACTCAAGAACAGTAAGCCCTTCACGGAAATTCGACGTAATGGGGGATTCAATAATAGCTCCATTTGGTTTTGCCATTAAACCTCGCAATGCTCCCAACTGCTTCAACTGGGATTTATTACCTCTAGCTCCCGAATCAATCATTAGGAATAAAGGATTATGCTTGCTCTTATTCTGCTTACTAATTTCTACATATAAAGCATCTGATAAAACCTCAGACACCTCAGTCCAAATACTAATTGTCTTGGAATGACGTTCCCCTTCTGTAATAATACCATCATCGTACTGCTTCTTAACAACGGCGACTTTATCGTAAGCTTCTTTAAGAATATCGTTCTTAATTTCAGGAATTTTGACATCCTTTAATCCCATAGAAATTGCAGCTTTCGTTGCTTGAATAAACCCTAGATCTTTAAGATCATCCAAGAAACGCACCGTAGATTCTAGGCCTACTTTTTTATAGCATTGTAAAATCAGCTCACTTATGCGCTTGCTGGGCATGCTGTAATTTTGAAAACCGAGCTCTTTAGGAACGATTCTATTAAATAATACACGTCCGGGTGTGGTTTCAATAATCTGACCATCTATACGAACTTTAATTTTTTCATGAATATGCAACCCTCGTCCTATTTCATCTCGACGATTTTCGAATTGTTCATCAAGAAAACCACCTACCGAAAGAGCGCGCAGTACTTCTTTCTCGTCTTTAAATATCTTGACTTTGCCTCCATGATCCTCTGGGAAATATGTAGGATCAGCCATAAGGTAGTACAATCCTAACGTCATGTCTTTCGATGGTATGGCTACCGGCTTTCCAGATGACGGCAAGAAAATATTATCCGGTGCCATCATTAAGACCTTAGCTTCTAATTGCGCCTCTATAGATAAAGGTACGTGTACCGCCATTTGGTCTCCATCAAAGTCAGCGTTAAAAGCTGCGCAAACTAAAGGATGAACACGAATTGCCTTACCTTCAATTAGTACGGGTTCAAATGCTTGGATTCCTAAACGGTGTAGAGTTGGTGCTCGGTTAAGCAATACAGGATGACCTTTAATAATTTCTTCTAAAACATCCCAAACTTCAGGAGCTCCCCGTTGAATCATTTTCTTAGCAGAACGAATTGTATAAACACTTCCCTGATCTTTAAGTCTCTTAATAATAAAAGGCTCAAACAATTCAAGGGCCATCTCTTTCGGAAGACCACATTGATTGAACTTCAACTCTGGACCAACGATAATTACAGAACGCCCGGAATAGTCAACGCGTTTACCTAAAAGATTTTGTCGAAAACGACCATTCTTTCCTTTTAGCATCTCTGAAAGAGATTTCAAAGGACGATTCCCTGCTCCCATGACAGGATGTCCATGACGGCCATTGTCAAACAAGGCATCTACTGCTTCCTGCAACATACGCTTTTCATTACGAACGATAACTTCAGGAGTTTTCAATCTCAAAATCGCTTTGAGACGATTATTTCGGTTAATTACACGACGATAAAGATCATTTAAATCCGAAGTTGCAAATCTTCCACCATCCAAAGGTACTAGAGGACGTAAATCTGGGGGAACTACAGGAACATTTTTTAAGACCATCCATTCAGGATGATTAGAAGATGAGACAAAACCTTCAATAATTTTTAATCGCTTAGCAAGCTTCATACGAGCTTGTTGCGACTTTGTCTTTCTTAAACGATCTTTAAGCTCTTTCAACAAACTGGGGAGATCTTCTGATTTCAATAAATCATAAATAGCTTCTCCACCCATTTTCGCAACAAAAGCATCTTTCCCCCATTTCTCAATAACCTCACGATATTGAGCATCGTTCAAAAGTTGCTTTTTATTTAGGTCCGTTTTACCTGGATCAATAACTACATACTCTTCATAGTAAATAATTCTTTCCAGGTCGGATGCTGTCATTCCTAAAACATTACCTATTCGAGAAGGGGTCGTCTTGAAAAACCAGATATGTACAATAGGAACAGCTAGCTCAATATGAGCCATACGTTCACGCCGCACTTTAGAAAGAGTAACCTCAACTCCACAACGATCGCAAACAATCCCTTTGTGTTTGATCTTTTTGTATTTACCGCAACAACACTCCCAATCTTTAGTGGGCCCAAAAATCTTCTCGCAAAACAACCCACCTTTCTCGGGCTTAAAGGTACGATAATTTATTGTTTCGGGCTTTTTAATTTCTCCACAAGACCACTTATCACGAATAATAACATCTGAGGCAATTCCTATTTCCAACTTATCAAATAGTCCCTCTTTCGACAAAGTGTTAATATCTCGAGAATTTTCTCCGAACATTCGCGCTTTCTCCAACAAGTAAGTTTTAAGCATCTACTACCATAGGACGGACATCAAGCCCTAAACCTTGCATTTCTTTAATCAAAACATTAAATGATTCTGGTGTACCTGATTTTAAGAGATTTTCTCCCTTAACAATTGACTCATAAATTCTTGTTCTACCAGAAACATCGTCCGATTTTACCGTGAGAATTTCTTGGAGCATATGAGCTACACCATAAGCCTCTAAAGCCCATACCTCCATTTCACCAAATCTCTGTCCCCCCATCTGAGCTTTCCCTCCGAGGGGTTGTTGAGTGACTAGAGAATAAGGACCAATAGACCTTGCATGAATCTTATCGGCAATTAAGTGGCTCAATTTCAGCATATAAATATAGCCAATAACTACCGTATTATCAAATCTTTCTCCTGTCTTTCCATCATACAGATAGGACTTACCATCTGCCGGCAATCCCTGCTCTATCATCATATCCCAAATACGAGACTCTGGAAACCCTTCAAATACGGGAGTTTTTACATAAATACCGGCAGTTTTTGCAGCATAACCAAGATGAGTTTCTAATACTTGTCCCAAGTTCATCCTAGATGGCACCCCAAGAGGATTTAAAATCATCTGTACAGTTTCACCATTTGCTAAGTAAGGCATATCAGCTTCAGGAACAATTTTAGAAACAACTCCTTTGTTTCCATGACGTCCTGCCATTTTGTCCCCAACCTGAAGTTTTCTTTTTGAAGCTACATAAACCTTGACCTGACGGATAACACCATGGTCTAGATCTGCGTCGCCTTCACGAATATGCTCAACTTCCGTTTTATAATTGATTTCCAAACGTTGTAACGAGGTTTCATATTCAGAAAGAATGCTTTTCAACATATCGTAGATTTCACAAGAAGGCATGAGAAGATCAACCAAGCTTTCTTTCTCAAGAAACTCGATAGTTTCTTGATCAAAGATAGCACCTTCAGGAACTAAAATATCCGCAGTACGACGATGAACTATAGCAGCGGGGGCCTTTTCATTAAGTAACAAAGCTCCCAACTTTTCACGATATTCTGTCTTCAATAGAGCAACTTGATTCTTGTATCCTTTTTGTAAATCTTTTAAATGAACAGCTTCTTCTACAAGCTCATCATCACTTTTTGATAATCGGTCTTTTCTACTAAAGACCTTAACATCCATGACAACTCCTTCGGTCCCAGGAGGCACTGTAAGAGAAGCATCCTTAACATCAGCTGCCTTCTCACCAAAAATAGCACGCAATAAGCGCTCTTCAGGAGCAAGCTCAGTTTCCGACTTTGGCGTAATTTTACCAACAAGAATATCCCCTGGCTTAACCTCAGCTCCAATACGAATAATTCCATCTTCACCTAGGTTAGCTAAAACCTCTTCCGAAACATTAGGAATGTCTCGAGTAATCTCTTCTTTTCCTAACTTAGTATCCCGAGCTGTCAACTCAAATTCCTCAATGTAAATAGAGGTGTAGGCATCTTGCTTAATTAACTTTTCAGAAATAATAATGGCATCCTCAAAGTTGTAGCCATACCAAGGCATGAAGGCAACAAGAATATTCTTGCCCAAAGCAAGTTCACCTCGATCTGTAGCAGGACCGTCAGCAATCACATCGCCTTTAACAATCACATCACCAACAGAACATAAAGGACGTTGATTAATGCATGTACCCGAATTGGATCGTAGGAATTTCTTTAAATGATATGTACGCTTAATCGTTGGATTGTATTTAGCTGCAACCACTACCTTGTAGCCATCAACGTAATCCACGACACCATCTTCTTCTGCAACAACAATCGCTCCAGAATCTTTTGCTGCGCGCGCTTCTAATCCTGTTCCCACGATAGGAGCCTCTGCTTTCAATAAAGGCACAGCTTGGCGTTGCATGTTGGATCCCATAAGAGCTCGGTTAGCATCATCATGTTCTAAGAAAGGAATCAACCCAGTCACAATAGAAACTAATTGCTTAGGCGACACATCCATATGGGTCACAGTACTTGTATCAGCTTCAAAAGCCTCTCCTCGATACCTAGCCCAACAAACAGGATCAGTAAACATATTAAACTCATCCAAATTTGCCGATGCTTGAGCTATGACACACTCTTCTTCAACATCAGCTGTCATATACTCAATTTCATCTGTGACTACTCCATCCCTAACAATACGATATGGGGTTTCAATGAATCCGAATTCATTAATCTTTGCAAAAGCTGATAAGGAGGTAATCAAACCAATATTTGGCCCTTCCGGGGTTTCAATAGGACAAATACGCCCATAATGGCTAGCGTGAACGTCACGCACTTCGAATCCAGCTCTTTCTCGATTCAAACCTCCAGGACCCAAGGCAGATAAACGACGCTTATGAGTTAACTCTGCCACTGGATTCGTTTGATCCATAAACTGAGAAAGCTGTGAACGTCCAAAAAAGTCTTTGAGAACACTGGCTAAACCTTTCGCAGAAATAATCTTTCCTGGGATCAATGTGTCCGAAGAGAAATCAAAAAGATTCATCCTTTCTCGAACAATTTTTTCCATTCTAGCCAAACCAGAGCGGCATTGATTTTGGATGAGCTCTCCTACTGAACGCACACGACGATTTGCTAAATGATCAATATCATCAATCGAAGCCTTATCATCTCCCATTTTTAAGCGAATAAGGTACTTTAATGCGCCAATAACATCTTCTTTTCTCAAAGTAACTTGAGATAAAGACTCTTCATCCATAGGAAAACCAAGTTTCCTATTTAACTTATAGCGACCCACTCTGCCTAGATTATAGCGCTTAGGATCAAAGAAAAGTCGCATGATTGTTGAACGTGCATTAGCTAAGGTTGCTGGCTCACCGGGCCGTAATCTTCTATAAAAATCTTTTAAAGCCGCTTCATAGGAATCCGTTGGATCTTTTGCCAACATTTTAATAATGGGGTGGCTTTCATCAGCTTCTACAGCAATTTTTAATGTAGAAATATTAGCATCCAGCATTCTTTTCAGCATAGCAGTGCTCAGCTTCTCCCCTGCTTTTCCATATACTAGAGACGAAGCTTCATCAATCACGTTATCGGCTAAAATTTTACCGACTAAAATAGTAAAATCTTTTTCGCTTTTTAACGCATATTCTTCTACTTGGAAAAATTCCTCAATGATATCCGCATCCGATGAGTAACCTAAAGCGCGAATAAACGTCATTGCTAGAATCTTACGACGACGTTTCTTTCTATCAATATGAATAT
Organism: Chlamydia gallinacea 08-1274/3; assembly: GCF_000471025.2. Classification (NCBI taxonomy): domain Bacteria; kingdom Pseudomonadati; phylum Chlamydiota; class Chlamydiia; order Chlamydiales; family Chlamydiaceae; genus Chlamydia; species Chlamydia gallinacea. Next base: position 81,832 of record NZ_CP015840.1, read on the forward strand.
AAATTAAATCATTGACATCAAAAATAGCTTCTAACCAACTTCCTCGGTAAGGTATTATTCTAAAAGAAAATAAGACATTCCCCTTAGAGTGCTTTTCCTGTTCAAAATTAATTCCTGGTGATCTATGAACCTGAGACACAATTACTCTTTCTGCACCATTAATAATAAATGTGCCCTTATCAGTCATTATGGGTATAGTACCCATATACACTTCTTCTTCTTTAATCCCAGTTTCATCAGTGAGTCGGAAACGAACTTTTAAAGTTACACTATAAGTAATGCCTCTACGAATACATTCCTCAGGAGAATATTTAGGCACACCTAAATTATACGAGAGATATTCTAAAATAGTAGCTTCATTATAAGATTTAATGGGGAATATTTCCCGGAAGACCTCTTCTAAACCAATATTCTCGCGTTCTTCAGCTAGTTTATCCATCTGAAGAAATTGCTTATACGATTTAATTTGAACTTCAATAAGATTTGGAAGATCTAAAATATCTTCCTTTTTTTTGACACTAACCCGTTCTGGGCATTTGAACATGCGAGCTCTCCTAATAAGAATTTATTATGATGCCAAAAAGCTCCCCTAAAAAGACCTACGTATACTTGGCAGAGGGAATATTACGATTGTACACAATGATAAAAAAGAAAAGAAAAATCTTATATTTATAGGATTTTTCTTTCCTAAAAGGATATTATAAGCCCTTCAATGAAGCTTTCGCTCCTGCTTCTTGCAGTTTTTTTACTGTTTCTTCAGCATCAGACTTAGAAGTCTTCTCTTTAATAGTTTTAGGCAAACCTTCTGTCATTTCCTTAGCTTCTTTTAAAGCCAAACCAGTAACTTCTCGTACTACTTTTAAAACGCCTATCTTCTTATCAGCAGGAAGATCTTCTAAAATCACAGCAAATTCCGTAGATTCTGCTGCAGCAGATTCTCCACCAGCAACAGCACCACCAGCAACGGCCATTACAGGAGCAGCAGCTGTAACACCCCACTTGTCTTCTAATGCTTGTTTTAAATTAGCTAATTCCATGACTGTTAAGTTGCTTAACGTCTCTACTAATTGTTCTAAATTTTGTGTTGTCACTTTTGTCTCCCTTTTACCTACTTAAGAGTTTTAACATTCTTCTTAGTTCTTCTCTAATTTCTGATGAATACAGGAAATAACACCAGAGAGAGCCGAATTCATAATTCCAACAACATGAGACATTGGAGCAGCTAATACTCCCACAAATTGCTGCCTGAGCTCTTTCATTGACGGTAATTTAGCTATAGCCTCTACTTCTTTTCCAGATAAAGAGGCATTGTCAATACGTCCAGCAAGAAAAACCAATGAATCTTCGTGTTGTTTATTAAAATCTAACACTTGTTTTGCTGCTGAAACTGGATCATCGTAAGAAAATACAACACCTAAATGTCCGTTTGTGTCAGAAAAGTCTATATCAAAGCCCGCATTTTCTATAGCTTTGAAAAAAATGCGCTTTTTTAATACTTCAAATTCGGCAGAAACCCCAGAAAGGGTATTACGAAATTCCCTAGAATGCGCCGCTGTAAATCCAAAATACCTTAATAAAATAAAACCTTGGGATGCCGAGACTTTTTCCTCTATCTCTTGAAGGAGTAATTTCTTTTCTTCTTTCATTTTCCCTCTCGAATTAAGACGCCATTAATTCCCTAGTATCTATAGAAATGCCAGGCCCCATAGTTGAGGAAACAGTAAACGATACTAAATACTGTCCCTTAGATGTGGGCGGCTTAGCTTTAATTAGGGCCGAGCATAATGCCTCAATATTTTCCTTAATATGCAAACTATCAAATGAAAGCTTACCAACACCGGCATTACATACACCAGCACGATCCGCCTTAAACTCTATTTTCCCCTTACGCAATTCTGTAATTGCTTTAGAAACATCTGTTGTTACTGTGCCAGCTTTGGGTGTTGGCATAAGATTTCTAGGGCCTAAAACTTTTCCAAGCTTACCTACTTCTCGCATCATATCAGGAGTAGCCACAGCAACATTAAAATCTACCCAACCACCCCGAATCTTCTCTACAAGATCATTACTGCCAACAAAATCCGCCCCTGCATTCATAGCCTCTTGAGCTTTCTCTCCAGCAGCAAACACAAGAATTTTTAAAGTTTTACCTGTGCCATGAGGCAAAGAAACAGATCCACGAATTTGTTGATCACTTTTTTTGACATCTATACCTAACTTTACAGACACATCAACAGTCTGATCAAACTTGACTTTAGGACACTGCTTTAAAATATCTATAGCTTCTTCTAAAGAATACAATTTTGCAAAATCATATTTTTTTAAGATGCCTTGTATACGCTTTCCATGTTTTGTCATAATTATGCGACTCTTTAATTTACTCGACGTCTATTCCCATACTTCGGGCCGTTCCTTCCACCATACGTTTCGCGGAATCTAAACTAATAACATCCATATCTTTCATTTTTTGTTCAGCAATAAGCTGTACTTGCTCCTGAGTTAACTTTCCAACCTTATTTCTATTCGGAATTTTTGATCCGGATTCTAAATTCAAAATTTTCTTAATCAAAGAAGACACAGGAGGCTGTTTAGTTATAAAGGAAAAAGTTTTATCCGAATAAACAGTAATCACTACTGGTAATAAATCCCCTGGACGATTCTGCGTGGCCGCATTAAATTCCTTACAGAATCCCATAATATTTACACCCGCAGCTCCTAAAGCCGGTCCTATTGGCGGAGCTGGGTTTGCTTTTCCCGCAGGAATTTGCAATTTAATTAATTTAATTACTTTTTTATTCGACATACTAACTAAACCTTATTCTATCTTGACTCTCTCCTCTGAAATATTCAGAGAGGAAACGAAAAACTAAAATTATAAGAAGATGAGAAATAAGAATACATAAAATTCCTCATTCTTGCCCAACAGCAACTTCTTCTACCTGCCAAAATTCTAAATCATCAACGCGAGTTTCTCTTCCAAAGATAGAGACCATAACGCTCAAACGTCCCTTATCATAAAATACTTCAGAAACTACTCCAATAAAGTTAACGAAAACACCATCATTAATTTTAACTCTAGAGCCGACCTCAAATTTATGCTTCTGAACAACACCTGCTTTCTTTTCTTCAATATCTTTCAAAATATTTCTTACCTCATCTTCAGATAAGGCTACAGGTGTTCCTCCCCCCAAAAACTCAACGACTCCAGGAGTATTCTTTACATACAGCCAAGATTCATCTGTTAAGTGCATTTTCACTAACAAATATCCCGGCCAAATCAGCTTCTCTACGACCTTGCACTCGCCTTTTTTTACATCCATAACATTTTCTATAGGCAAGACGATCTCTTGTATAAAATCAGCCATTCCGGAAGATTCTTTAAAATCTTCTAAAGATTTTTTTACCTTCTTTTCTTGTGCTGTAAAAACTTGAACAACATACCACTTAAACATGCAATTAACCAAATAAAAAGCTTGTTATACTGCCTAACCAGGAAAGTAGTTTACGCAAAATCAGATCTATACAATATATGGAAAAGCCAAAACTGAAAATACTCGCCACAACAATTTTCACATACCTTTTTAGATCGCGCTTATTCACCCATTCAATTTTTTTAATCTCATCTAGAAAGCCTGTTTGCACTAACTTTTTGGCTTTAATAATTTTTTTTGAGATAGTCTCTTGATGGTTACGTTGTTTCATAAACGAATTTCTAGATCAAAAAATTAAGTCTATTACGGGTGCGAAGGGAGTCGAACCCCCGACCGGCGGCTTTGGAGGCCACTGCTCTACCAACTAAGCTACACACCCAAAAAAGCATGATCAAAACAGCAAACTATCTTAATCATGCTTATGCTCACCCAAAACTAGGCAATAATACTTGAAATCGTTCCAGCACCGATCGTACGACCACCTTCACGAATAGCAAATCTCATTCCTTCTTCTAACGCTACAGGACTAATTAATTGCACTTCAAACTCAACATTATCCCCAGGCATCACCATTTCCACACCTTCAGGCAATGTCACAACGCCCGTAACATCCGTGGTACGGAAAAAGAACTGTGGCCGATAACCACTGAAGAAAGGTTTATGGCGTCCGCCCTCTTCTTTCTGCAAAACATAAACAGCACACTTAAACTGTGTGTGTGGCTTTACACTATTGGGCTGGCAAACAACCATACCGCGCTCAACGTCTGTCTTACCAATACCTCTTAACAAAAGACCAACGTTCTCTCCAGCACGCCCCTCGGGAAGTTCTTTTCTAAACATTTCCACTCCGGTAACAATGGTTTCTTTTGTTTCCCCCAAACCAACAATTTGCACTTTATCAGATACTTTGACAACACCTCTTTCGATACGCCCAGTAACTACTGTACCCCGACCAGAAATAGAAAATACATCTTCAATAGGCATGAGGAACGGCTTATCTATTTCCCTCTCCGGAGTAGGTATATTGTCATCTACAGCCTGCATTAATTCACGAACTTTCTCAATATAGCTAGCATCCCCCTCCAGAGCTTTCAAAGCAGATCCGCGGATAATAGGACACCCTTTGTAACCTTTTTCTTCTAAAAGCTCTGACAACTCCATTTCAACCAAGTCAACAAGCTCCGCATCTTCTTGAGAAATCATGTCAATTTTATTCAAGAAAACAACAATATAAGGCACACCCACTTGTCTTGCTAAAAGAATGTGTTCTTTTGTTTGAGGCATAGCACCATCAGTCGCAGAAACAACAAGAATAGCCCCATCCATTTGCGCAGCACCAGTAATCATGTTTTTAACATAGTCAGCATGCCCTGGACAATCTACGTGAGCGTAATGACGATTGGGAGTTTCGTACTCAACATGAGAGGCATTGATCGTAATTCCCCTAGCTTTTTCTTCGGGAGTATTGTCAATAGAACTATAATCACGAAAATCAGCAAGTCCGTCTCCCGATAACGCACGTGTGATAGCAGCTGTTAACGTAGTTTTACCGTGGTCAACGTGTCCAATGGTCCCTATGTTAATGTGGGGCTTACTACGTTGAAAAGTTTCTTTTGACATCTCAGAATCCTCATTAAAATTAGTTTTACTCCAACCATTGCTTCTGCCCAGAATAGGAATTGAACCTACGACCGCTTGCTTACCATGCAAGTGCTCTACCACTGAGCTATCTGGGCTTATTCTTAACTTTTACAACGGCTCAGGGAGTTGCCTAGTCTATGTCACTTATTTTAAAACATCAACAGAAAATAATTAACGATGCCTATACACAACCCTTGCTTTTGTGAGATCATATGCTGACATTTCTACAGTAACACGATCTCCAACAAGCAAACGAATATTGCTCATACGCATTTTACCGCATAAATGAGCTGTGACAACTACACTGTTCTCAAGCAATATTTTGAAGTGCATGCCAGGAAGGAGTTCTTGCACTCTACCTTCAAGCACAATAGTATCTTCTTTTTTTGCCATGTATTTATTATCCCTAAACCACAATCCTTATTGGCCAAAAGCACCTGTAAACCACGGCAACCCATACTAGCTGGCTAGCCTTCACAAGGTACGCACAAAGTAAAATAGAATTCCTATCCACTCACCCATTAAATGCAACAAAATTATATTCAGTATAAAGAAAAAGTCAATTCTCTTTCATAAGAATACTTTAATTTATAAAAATAAATTGCTCGCATCTACTGAAGAAAAAAATTAGCATATTATTTACAACTAATATCTATTTTTTTACCATAATATCTACTTTAATTATCTTGATAAATTAGAATGACATCCCCCCTTTCCTCTGGTCTCATCTCTTCAAATTCAGGGAGTGCTTACTTGCAACATCCCCTGTATACACAGCATGTAGAGCATAGTTTCTTAGAAAGACACGGCCTGACACTATCTTCTCAGAAGCCTTTATCTTCTTTGAAGATTCTTCCTTACCAAACCTCACCAAAGACATGTAGAGATCATGTACGTTCTATAGGGGAAAAAATTAGCCTATTTCTTCGAGATAACTGGAAGTATATTTTATTAAACATTCTTGCGTGGGCGATTATACTTGCCTGTCACCATACTGTAGCCGCAACTTTAACTATATGGTTGGGCATTGGTTTAGGGGCTGGTGTTATCTTTGGTATTTTTACATCTACTGCATTGGATCGTCAGAATGCATATAAAAATATTAATAGCATATGGAATCTGATGAATTATGGCCTACAACAACTTGACCCTAACGGCACACGTCAGATTCTTTTAGCTACAATTGTTGCTTCTATTTCCTCTTTAATTTATGCCATTCCCCAGGCTGTTGGGTTTGCCTTCGGAGCAACAATAGGAAACCAAATAAGTATTCTGACGATCTATGGATTACGTTTGGGGAAAGGAAGCTCAGGAGAAAAGCAAGAAGCTTTTAAAAAAAATATAGTGAATATTCAGAATGTTGTTAACTACTATCAATTGATTAAAAACCAAATGATTATGCAAAAACAAATTGCTGAAATTGCCAAACATCAAAACAATGAAGCACTTATTAATGCTCTACATACATTGCAGTTACAGATGAACTCCCCTCTACCCTATGTATTTGATATTTTCTATCGGGGATATGAAGATCAGCTACACTTCAGTAATCCTGACTTAGTTATTGCCACTGCTAACCAACGGATTCTTACTTTATCACAAGTGCTATCAAATCTGCGTCAAGAGCCTAATCTTATTATTGAGGGTTAACATTGGAACTCGTACATTCCCATACCTCTTGTTTAGAAAAACAAAATCGCATTTCTCAATTTTTGTTGGCTGAGCCATTGCATCCCGATACCCTATACGCCTCTATACTTAAAATTGGAGCTCGTCCTAGGGAATTCGATACAAGTAAAATAAGCAAAAAGAACCTTGTATTAGGCTGCCAAAGCGATCTTTACCTCTATGAAACTTATCAAAAAGGACGTCTCTTTTTCTTCACTCATACTGAAGCCTTGATTTCTTCTGGAATCGCTGCAATATTTACGGAAATTTATTCCGGAGAACTTCCAGAAACAGTTTTGACGTGCAAACCCGTTTTCTTTGATAAGTTAAGTCAGTATCTATCTCTTGGAAGAAGAGCGGGAGGAGAAGCTTTATATATGCGTATGAAACAAATTTCTATACGCTATTTAAAATCGCCTACGCCTTCCTTTTAGAATAAAAATGGATATCACTTGCCTGAGAGAAGCTGATATGCTAGCATATGTATTCTTAAGTTTTGGGGCAGTAGCTCAGCGGTTAGAGCCGCGGACTCATAACCCGTTGGTCACAGGTTCGAATCCTGTCTGCCCCATTTTTATAAAATTATCTTTTTGAACTTCCTTTACTCCCTTTTATCTACGGCTATAAATTATAAAAATTAGCCAGCTTTCTTAAAAAATCCTACAACGTGTTTTCCTTGGATTACAAGAAGGATTTTTATAAGCTCTCCAGGAATAAATGGAAGTGCGCCCAACTTTAATCCTTGTGCGATGCTTAAGGTAGGCGTTGCTCCTGTAAGATAAAAATAGCAAGCAAGCCCCAAAGTACCGCATACTAAAATAATACTTGCTCCTATACATAGGATTATAGCTAACTTAAAATTACTGTTACCATACCGATGATGAAGGGAGGATATGCAAGCTACTGCTAAAGGAAAAGCATACAAATATCCTGCTGTAGGGCCAAAAAAACTTGCAATTCCCCAATAAGAATTACAAAAGACAGGAAGAACCAATCCTCCTAAAAAATAAGTAAGCACACTACCCACAGCTACTATAGGAGAGGTCAAAACCCCTAAGCAGTAAATTCCCAAAGTTTGAAAAGTAATAGGAACGGGAGTAAAGGGTAGAGTCACAGTAATTTTCGCTAATAATGTCAGAAAAAGCGCCCCCTCAAACATGTAAAGTAATGAATGTTTAAACCTCTCAGCCACTAAGAATTTTTGTTCTAAACAACAACCCATATTCCCTCCACGAATGGTTATTACCGAAATTTCGAAATATTTCAATTTATGCGAATTCCAGCAAACTACTTCGCATAATAAACAACTCTAATCAAGATAGAACAAAAGTTCTTCTTTCTCCAAAATATACCCTTAGGTCTACGTAACAACAATGAAGAAGGCTAGGGTAGAGAATCCACACTACTTCCTTCATTTAGAGATAGAAAATAGAGTTCAATAGGAAAATAACCTAGAACAATAATCCCTATGAAAATCGACGCAAGATCATATCCTGAGTATATTTTTCTCGTTTCTGAGCAATCTCTTTAGCCATTTTTTCCTTTTGCCAAGCAAGAAGGTCTTTTTTAAATTCTAGTTCTTTTTCTCTTAACTCTAGTTCCCTATAAGCATATTCCCTTCCTTTAGCCTGGTTATGTTCTTGCCATAGTCTGACAATTCCCTCTAGTTTTTGTAATAAAGCATCGTAGGAAATCTCTGAATCTATTAGCTCATCAGAAGATACCTGCAAGCAGGCAAGAATTTCGTCACATGTCTGTAAAAGTTCTCTTCCTGAATTTGAAGATTTTATAAATTCTACAATTTCTAAAGAATTTGCAAAATTTACATTTTGACATGCCTCTAGAAAATCCCGATATAATTCTTGTCCTCTCTCTAAAAAAACTTCGAATAACTCGTCAAGCCGTGTAGTTATATCCCCCTGAACGCCTTCCCTAACTGAAATGTGCATCTCCTCTTCTTTAGTCTGGGCAGCATCTTCAGTGAAAATTGGGGAACATAGTGAAAGTATACATATTAAGTTATAAATAAAAAATCCTTTAACCATACATACTCTTTTGGAATTAATTCACATTAGCTGACTAAAAAAATAAAATTATAGAATACAAAAATTAAAGATAAAAACTCATCATTAAAAAAATAATGTTTTATAAACAAACAGCCAAGTTGCGGATTTTATGTGACTAGCTAATGCCACGATAAACTCAAAATTATTCATGAGCCTTTGGAGATTGCACTTCTTCCCATTTTACTGGAATAGATCGTTGCGATTTACTTGTAGGATGTGTTGTACAACAACATAACAAATGTAATATGCATGAAGCCATAAGATAAAACAAAAAAAACCACATAAGAACACTATGTAAAACAAACATAGACAACCGCCGCGTTATTCCTATTTTAGATAGCAATCTATACACACGATTAAAAAAGAAAATTTCGAGTAAGAAATGTAGAAAATGCAACTTGCAAATCACAGATGGCAATTTTTTAACTGAATCGTGTGTAAAAAGAGATCGCCAAGGTGGTGAAAAAAGAATCTGAGTAGGCCGATACATGAGATCAATTTAGATAGAATACAATCCGTGCACTCAAAAAAAATGAATTGCAAATCATTTAAAATCAACAAGAAAAACTGCGCATAACTATTCTTACATGCGATAAGGAATTATATAGAAAGACATACTTTCGACCATAAAGTCATTCTTTTTACAATTTTTGATATGGAATGCTGGTAATGAAAATCCTGTTTAGATAAGGGTAAACGTAAAGAAAAGTGGCTTATTTCTCTCATGTAAGCAAGAAGAGCTTTAATTGCTATAGGATTGGTTGTTTGATTCAACCAGTGACAAGTTTCTTCCCACAATAGAGACCGCAAAGGATCCCCACAATCCTTCACATAATCTTTGGCTTCTTTAGGCCAACCATTTGATAAAACAGAAATCAAACCATGCGCTCCTGCAACGCACATCTGTGGCCATAAACTATCATCCCCACAATACAGTGTACACTTAGTATCTATAGAAGCATACTCACGAAATGTTGCTATTGATCTTCCTGAATCTTTGATTCCTAAAAAACAGGGATGTTGAGCTAAAGCTTTTACAGTTTCTACATATAGAGGAGTTCCTGCTCTTGAAGGAATGTTATATAAAATTGCAGGCCGATTTGCCCTATTCAATAAAGATTCAAACCATAAGGTTTGTCCATGAATACCTGGATTTGCATATACAGGACTTGTCATTAAAAACCCTGTAATAGGATAGTCACAACACCAGGATATCCATTCATAGGCCTCATACAAAGAAACCCCAGAAACTCCAATAATCAGAGGTACAGTTAAGTTACAATTACAAGCAAAAGCTACAATGTCTTTTTTTTCCTGAATTGTGAGTGCGAGACTTTCTCCTGTACTGCCTAAAAGAATGATTCCATTCTCCTCTTTCTCCTGACGAAACAGCAAATTTTTTAAGCTAGCAAAATCTATCATCCCATTAGGGAAAAATGGGGTAACACATGCGGTAAGTAATTGCATCCTCACTCCTAGGCTACAGAGTCCTGTTTAACATAAACATTATGCAATTGTTCTACAATATTTCCCGCTAGGTTTTCGGGTACAGCCAAACTCAAAGTAGTACTACTTTGAAAATAGCAACATACAGGAAAAGGATAATTACGAAACTTATTGGTTACTTCTGTGACAATTTGAGTAGAAATTACTCCCGAACCAATCATCGTAATAAGAGCCAAATCATGGAGGATTTGTACAGATCCAAGATGAGATAATTGTTTATACAAATCACAGATAACACTTTCAGGCACTTCATCATTATCGGTAATAAAGGATATCGTAGCGTTTTGGGATGTAATCAAGTCAGGAAGAATGGGATAAGCCTCTAATACATGCAAAATCTCATCCAAACTTATAGTTGCGAGTACACAATCTATAGACCATAGACACTGGTTCTGACGTAGGGATAGAGCAATCACACGAGTTTCATAATCCGTAGTTTTATCTGTAGCATAAATGCGGCTTCCCCCTTTAGTTATATCAAACGTAGAGGTAACAAAAATCGGAATTCCTGCACGTATACAAGGAGATAGCATGGAAGGATAAAGAATCTTAGCTCCAAACCTAGCTAAATGGTGCATTTCTTCAAAACTTAGCTCAGGAATGAGTTGAGCATCTTTAATAATCCTCGGATCCATGGTATAGACGCCATTGACATCCGTATAAATATGAACTTCATTTGCCTGACTAATTTCTGCAATTAAAGCTCCAGTATAATCACTACCACCTCTACCTAATAACGTTGTTTCCCCTAAAGAATTCGCTCCCAGAAACCCCTGGGTAATGTAACTTTTCTCTAAAGATAAATTCAATTGGTCCCAATTATCTCGCATTCTAACAATATCTGGAGCAGCACGATCATACGAAACATTATCGGTTAATATCACCCGACGTGCTTCTAAAAACTCTATAAAAAACCCTTTCTTATGACAAAATGCGTGGAATAAAGATGCTGATACATCTTCACCCAGAGCAAGAATCTCAGCGCGATCTTTAAGACTAATCTCTTGCTTATCTGCGTAGGAATAAAGTTTATCCACCCAAGAATCTAAGGAAAATGTTAATTGTAATTCCGCAACAATTTCTCGATGTCTTTGTTCAAAATCCCTAATAATCTCCTCGCGATTTCGTCTCGGAACTGAACAAAATGTGTCTAGTAAATCTGTAATGCCAGCTATGGCACTAACAACAATAAAACGGGGTTGGTTTGCAAAGACAATATCGTATACTTTTCGAATACTTTCTGCTGTTGCTAAACTTGTCCCACCAAATTTATATACTACTGGGAGCATGTATATTCTCCAGAGTATTGACGATAAAAAGTATGTATATTTGCCAATAAAGCTCCAGCAGCACCTCGAACAAGATTATGTATTAGCACGTTCATTTTGATGATTTTCTTATTTCCACCATAAGTAATGGGCCCAATATGAACACGCATGTCATCGTGATGCAAATCCTTCCTTGGCTGAGGATGCCAAGGAGAACTATGTAGTACATAGGTCTCAGGAAATTTTTGATTTCTCTTATGATAGCATTGATGAATTTCCTGAATATCTACAGAGTGCTGCAAAATTACATGAAGGGTTAACATATGCCCAAACACTACGGGAACACGATGTACCGTAACAGATAGGGAAAATTCTGCGGGTGTATGAGAAGTTCCCAAAATCTTGAGAGTTTCTCGAATAATTTTTTCTTCCTCTCCGGGGATATGAGGAACTAAATTACCTAAAAGATCCATTGACGCTACCCCCGGGTAGCCAGCACCACTAGCAGATTGCAATGTAACAACATGTACATGATCTATACCGAATATTCGTAAAGGAGATAGCGCTAAGGCTATGCCAGAAACGCAACAATTAGAATTAGTAATTATTCTCCCCGAAAAAGGTTGTTGATGTAGCAGTTGAAGATGTTCGCTATTAACTTCGGGAATTAGAATAGGAACTTGCGGATGCATTCTAAAAGCAGATGCATTAGAGAAAACCAACTTTCCCTGGGCTAAACAGTAGGTTTCTAATTCTTTTGCGGGTTTTTCTGGTAAAAAAGAAACAACAACATCCGCGGCAATTTCTTCAACATGACAAAAAGATAAATGCTTTATGCTCTCAGGCATGGGTCCCAAAGCTTCCTGCCAAAAGCATGCCGAGCTATACTTTTGGTTATGCTTAGCTTCAGAAGCAACAACCTCAGTGATATTCCAAGGAAACCATCTAGGCAAAAGAGCTACAAATTTTTGCGCGACAAGTCCAGTAGCTCCTAAAATAGCTAAGTGCATCGGTTATGCCTCCTGAAATCATACCCATCACAGATAATGAATAAGCGCGCATTAACAATGACACAGAGTACAGAAAAAGACTCTTTCATTCAAAAATCGAAGAACCCTTAGGAGCAACATTTTAATAATCGATTTGTTTTTTAAGCAAGCACTGTTCTTTTATATAAGATCTCTTAACCCCGAATCAATTCCATAATATCCTGGACATGGCGATTCTATACGCAACCAATCTAAAATACGTAATACTCCCTGAGCAAAGACATCTCTGGAAAATACTGTGTGGCGTATAGTAATTTGTTCTTGGCTACTCACAAAAGCAACTTCATGCTCACCAGGAATATTCCCTACACGCGATGCATGTAATTCAATTATATTTTCCTGGTTCCCTTGTTTCCCAATACAATATTCTTGCTGCCATACTTCATGTTTCACTTGACAAAGCGTAGTTGCTAAATCCCATGCCGTTCCTGAAATAGGTTCTTTTTTTCCTCGATGATGAATTTCCGTAATACGCATATCGTAACTGTTATCCAAAATCTTTGCTAGAGCTACAGACAAACGCTTTTGCATATAAGCTCCTAAACTTGTATTTGGACAAACTACAATAGGGACATATTGAGCAAGGGTGCTGAGTTTATTTTCTATAACAGATGGGGAAGGGTGTGTTGTTCCAAAAATACAAGGTTTCGCCTTGATCAACAAATTATCAAGCAATTCTTCTGTAAGCTCGGAAGAAGAAAAATCAACAAGAACATCACTATTTTCTATAACAAAAGACAACTGATGAGGACTTGACCTAGAAAACCCGGGACCTACAGTATAAGAAGGTTGTGTAGATAATAGGGTTCGAATTAACACCCCCATTCTTCCTGTATCTCCAATGATACCCACACGCATATATTTAAAAACACATGAATTCAAATTCTATCGTTTCTGTTTCAAAAGGTACTTCTCCCTCCTTGACAAAAACTGATTGCCCTAATACAATCCCCTTCCTTTTATTTTTTTTCAATATGAATTGCTTTGCATAACATGATTTTGCAAACATAAGCTGGCTTTTTCGTGGTTCTGATCTTTTCATGGCTCTCCTACTTTCTTCTGCAATTTCTGAAGTCTCTCCTTATTTGCCTGGCTTTATACGGTCTCGCATGCCTCTCTGGTTAATGCATTCCCCCACCACCTTCTTAGACTTTTTAGAACAGCTGAAACTCAATTCAGAATGTCCTCCAGACATTCCACATATTGTAGATATGATAAAAACGCATGCAGGATTTTCTCTTCTCCCTGCAACTTCCTCAATTTCCTTGGATCGGTACCTAGCACTACTGCATCAAAACACGTTCCCCATAGCTACATGCCTTCGTCCATCTCAATATGACGATTTTTCTCTTTTTCCTGATATGATTCACGATTTATTTTGCCATGTTCCTTGGCTTCTTAATCAACACATTGTCAATTTTTTCAAGAATATGGGGAAATTATTTATCAAGGCTGTACAAAGAGCTCAGGCTCTCTACCCTGTTCAGGAGGATTATGTGCGTGTATACCACAGCAATGTCATGGCAATGGAACGACTATGTTGGTTTACTGTAGAGAATGGTCTTATTGAAGAAAAAGGGGAAAGTAAGGTGTATGGAGCCGCAATACTCAGCTCTACTCGGGAACTTTCCCATGTTTTCAAAAGCAAGTCATTTATCGCTCCCTGGAACCTGGAGCTTATTATTCAATGTCCTTTCTATCCCTCGACACCACAATCTACCTTTTTTCTTATACGTGATTTCTACGAATTGTATGAAATTTCTGAATTGATGCATTTTTTCCTAGAGCAAGGCCGACTAGACTCTATTACATTGAATTCTCACACTACATATGACCCTGACGCAGGACGATCTGTACATGAACTTTGCTATTTATAAAGATAAAATTGTTTTTTCTTTATCCTTGTATTTTTCGTTACTTCTTATCCTATCCAATCTTATCGCATCCTCTCGCCTTATAGTGACTCCCCTCTTTATTCTGCCTGGAGGGTTGCTTCTGTACCCATTAACTTTTGTAATTTCTAATATTGTTAATGAAACTTTTGGTTCCTATCAAACGCGACTTATGGTTTTTCACGCATTTTCTGGGAACCTCTTTACATTATGTGTATTAAAAATCTTCTCCCTACTGCCAGCAACGTCTCCTGAGGTATCTCATGCATGGCACACAATCTTTGCTATTAGCCCCCTAGCATGTTTCTTCTCATTCACAGCATTTATTGTTTCCCAACAACTTGACATCGCCCTATTTCAATTATTCAAGCGCCGTTTCCCCCTACTTCCTTCCTGGTTACGTAATTATTTTTCGATTGCTTTATCTCAAATCTTGGACACACTTATCGTAGACCTAGGAGTCATTTATATAGGAATGCATTATTCCTTTACGCAAACTTTACAAATTATGCTCTCTTCCTATGCATATAAATTTTTTTTTAATCTTATTTCCCTACCTCTATTTCACTTTGGCGTAAAAAGAATTGTTAATAAAATAAAATAAAAAAAACGATAAAAGCAATTATTTATTATAATGTTTGTTAAAGTTAATTACTTTATTGCAAAAAAGCAGAATAATTTTTTATGCTACCCGTACATTGTGTTCACCCCTCCACAAGATCTCAAACTCAGAACCTAGATACATTATGGCTTACTCTCCAGAATCAGAAAATCGATCGGTTATCTATCCAACATAGTAAAACAGAGCCGGGGGCATTTTATCATGCCTCTTTAATAGAAAAAGTCGCTAGGATAGTTCTAGCTATTTTTCTTATCATCGCAACTTTGGGTCTCATTCTCCTCTTCTTATCAGTACAAGACCTTGTGGATCTCAAGATAAAATCTTTATGCACAAAGCAAAAAAGCATGCATCATCAACCGTCCAAGGAAACCCATCTTCCCGCAAACATTTTGTCTTCACTCCTAATGCCTGTACTGAGCCCCATTACTGGAGAATGCTGGGACAATTATGCTATTGCCCATCATTGCCAGAAATTGCACATGCGCTACCCTACATTCTTAATCCAAGGCCCCCAACCTATTGCGTCATGCTTTTCATTAGAAAGATTACTTTTCTTAGATCTACATTTATATAACTCTCGTGAACAAACATTTTTAACTCAACCTGATATGGCTGTGTGCGAACACAAAAGTTATGAACATGGTTACCTAAAACACACTCCTTGCGAGTCTCTCCGGATATTCGCGTATCCTCTATGGCACCATCCCCTAGCAACTACAGAGGAAGAAATAATACAAAAAATGTTGACTGCCCATAGATTACAGTCTGCAGAAATTTCCCACTGGTGCTTGGTGATCGTTAATCTTGATCTTCGTGAAGTTATCTATTTCGATAGCTTAGCTTGTTTTATACAGACGCAACTCATTGACTCGAAACTCAAAGAGATAGCAGAACGCCTAGAAAAACAGTTCCCCTCTCCCAAATCCGATACTCCTTTTACTATAAAAAAAGTTGTCCAAACTCCTATTCAAGAGGATGGTTTTTCTTGCGGTATTTGGATTACTATCTTCCTTGAAAAGTACTTAGAAAACCCTCAAAACCTTCCTGAAATCATCGACACGCTTCAAAATCACAAGCATAGTATATTGAAAGATTTTCTAAACAAAAACCCCAACCCTTCTCCTCCTCAAAGTAACAATATAACCTAACACTGTTTCTAAAGTACAATCACCACATTGCAACATACCAGTTGCTTGTTATAGGTACTCTTCCCTCTACTGTTCTAGAATAGCTTATTGACTTTCTACTATATCTATGCTAATAATCCATGCGTTTCATTTAGCCTTCTGAGAGTATTTCTATGGAAAATAATTCTCGCCTATCCCTAGAAGACATTCAAGAAATCTATAATTCTCCTCTTTTTGAACTCATTCATCAAGCAAACGCTATATTACGTCATAATTTCCCACATTCAGAACTGCAAACATGCCATCTTATCTCTATAAAGACTGGTGGGTGCATAGAGGACTGTGCCTACTGTGCGCAATCTTCTCGCTACAAAACATCTATACATCCTGAACCCATGATGAAAATTACTGATGTCTTAGCAAAAGCGAAGCAAGCCATAGACGCAGGAGCGTCCAGAATCTGCTTAGGAGCTGCTTGGAAAGAAATAAAAGATAATCATCAATTTGAGCGTACCTTAGAAATGATTAAAGGCATAGCACAAATGGGAGCAGAAGTGTGCTGTACTTTAGGGATGCTTACACCAGAACAAGCAAAAAAACTTTATGACGCCGGACTATATGCTTATAATCATAATTTAGATTCTTCTGAAGAGTTTTATAAAACAATTATTACAACAAGAAAATATGAAGATCGTCTAAAAACACTAGATATATTGGATCAGTCTGGTATTCATGTATGCTCTGGGGGAATCATAGGTATGGGAGAATCTCCAGAAGATCGTATGGGTCTTCTACATACGCTAGCTTCTAGAGAACATTCTCCACAATCTGTGCCTATCAATATTCTCTGCCCCGTAGAGGGTACTCCTTTAGAAAAGCAGCCGAAAATACCTTTTTGGGAAGTATTACGCACCATCGCTACTGCACGAATTGTTTTTCCACAAACTACAGTACGTCTTGCTGCTGGACGCGCCTCTCTTTCCATAGAACAACAAACATTATGCTTTATTGCAGGAGCTAATTCTATATTCTATGGGGAAAAGCTCCTCACCGTAGAAAATAGCACGATAAACGAAGATACAGCTATGTTCCAATTACTCGGTATGCGACATCGTCCAGCATTTGTAACGCCACGGGGTCACCCATGTTGTCAATCAACTCCTTACTAAAAGAACGATTAGAAAAACAAAAACACCGTCATTTATTAAGGTCCTTACAAACGACTTCACATCTGAAGGATTTCACATCTAATGATTATTTAGGGTTTGCTCGTTCCTCTGAATTACATCGTATGTGCTTATCAGCTTTCTCTTCGCTTTCGTCTTTAGGATCTACAGGGTCCCGTTTATTAACTGGCCACTCAACATTAGCCCATGAGGCAGAACAACACATATCTGCCTATCATAATATGGAAAGTGCTTTGATATTTAACTCAGGGTATACTGCTAATTTAGGATTAATTTCTGCCTTAGCCTCTCACCAAGATCGTGTGATTCACGACTTATATATTCATGCCTCTATTCACGATGGAATCCGCCTTTCTAAGGCTAAAAAAATTCCTTTTCGCCATAATGACATGCAACATCTAGAAAAACGTTTGTCTGAGCCTTTCTCGGGGAATACCTTTGTCTGTGTTGAGTCTATCTATTCGCTACATGGTAGTATAGCTCCTTTAACTGTTTTATGTAAGCTATGTAAAAATTATGGAGCCTATCTCATTGTTGACGAAGCTCATGCTCTTGGTGTTGTTGGAAGAAAAGGTGAGGGTTATGTAACATCTTTAGGACTACAAAAGGATGTCACTGCTACTGTATATACCTTTGGAAAAGCATTGGGAATGCATGGTGCAGCTGTAGCAGGAAGTGCTTTACTTAAAGAATATCTTATAAATTTCTGCCGTGCATTTATCTATACTACAGCACCACCACTCCATGTCTTTAAAACAATTTGCCTTGCCTATCAATATAACAAAACAGCAGGCCCTCTTAGAGAGAAACTCTACCATTGGATAGCTTATTTGCAAATGCAAGCTAAAAGTCTTTCCAAAGCGCCATTCCAAAATAATTCTCAAACTCCTATCCAACCTCTATATATTTCTGGAAGTCAACACGCTCGTAACATTGCAAAAAAATTCCAAACAGCAGGATTTGATGTTCGACCAATTGTGAGCCCTACAGTAAAACAAAAAGAAGAGTTATTACGTGTATGTCTCCACGCATTTAATACAAAAAAAGAAATTGATGATTTTTTAAATCTACTTGATGATATCCAAACAAGCTCATGCACATTATTATCGCAGGAATTCACACAGAAGTAGGGAAAACTTTAGTCAGTACTATTCTTACTTCCTTACTCCAAGCAGACTACTGGAAACCTATACAATCAGGATCTCTAGAACATTCTGACAGCCACCAGGTACATATGCTTTCGGGAGCAACATGCCATCCAGAAGCTTACCGATTTTCCCATCCTCTTGCTGCACACCAAGCAGCAGAACGCGAAGGCATTTGTATTCAACAAGACCGTCTTACTCCTCCTAAAACAAAGAAACCTTTAATCATCGAAACTTCAGGAGGATTTCTTTCTCCATGTACCCCAACTACTCTACAAGGAGATTTGTTCTCTCAGTGGCCCTGCGCATCATGGATTCTCGTGAGTAAAGCCTATCTAGGAAGTATAAACCATACTTGCCTTACTGTAGAAGCTATGCGATTACGCAATCTAAATATTTTAGGCATGATTCTCAACCAATATCCCCAACATGAGGAGGACTGGCTGCTGCAGATAACTCAGCTATCCTGTTTAGGACGACTGAATTACGAAACTTTCATTTCAAAAAGCACTATACAAAAATATGTTGACCTATGGAAACCATCCTTTCAAATAATCTAAGGAAACTATGATAAACAAAACAATCTCTAGAGAATCACAAATATCGAAAATCTGGTATCCCTTTACTCAACCAGAATTAGATGGTAGTCCTATACATATCGCTCGAGGACAGGGAGCCTATTTATATACGTCTACAGATACGGCTTATCTCGATGCTATATCCTCATGGTGGTGTAATCTGCATGGACATGCTCATCCTCACATTGCTAACGCCATTGCCGAACAAGCACAGCAACTTGAACATGTAATGTTTGCAAACCTCACACACACACCTGCGGAACAACTTTGCTACAAACTCACAAAAGTCCTACCTCAAGGACTTGAAAAATGCTTCTTCTCTGACAACGGATCCTGTGCTATAGAGGTCGCAATTAAAATCACTATACAATACTTCTTTAACCAAAAAAGAAAACGATTACGTTTTGTCTCGTTCAAGCAAGGTTATCATGGAGATACTCTGGGAGCAATGTCTTTAGCAGGACTATCAGAGATCACCACGCCATTCCATTCACTCTTTTTCCCTGTAGATACTATTCCCCCTCCTTATTATGGACAAGAAGAGCAATCTATTAAACAAGCAAAAGCACTATTTTCTTCAGGAGAAATTGCTGGATTTATCTACGAACCTACACTTCAAGGAGCAGCAGGAATGCGCCTGCATAACCCTGAGGGTTTAAATCATATTCTACAGTTAGCCAAACAATATGATGTTATATGCATTGCTGATGAAATTCTAACAGGATTTGGACGTACAGGCCCTCTATTTGCCTCACAATCTATGCAAATACTTCCTGACATCCTCTGTTTATCCAAGGGATTAACAGGAGGATTTTTACCCCTAGCTGTTACCATAACACGTGATGAGATTTATCATGCTTTTGTGGGAAAGGATCGCCACCAAGCTTTTTTGCACGGACATACATTCACAGCAAATCCTCTAGGGTGTGCAGCTGCATTAGCCTCTTTAGATCTCACTCTATCTCCTCAATGTGCTGAACAACGAAAAATGATCGAAACATGCCATAAACAATTTCAATCTCGTTATGGGAAACTTTGGAAACGCTGTGAAGTATTAGGAACGATTCTTGCTATAGATTATCCTTCAACATCACAAGGATATTTTTCCAATGTGCGCAATACTCTCTACAACTTTTTTATACAAAATCATATTATATTGCGTCCTATAGGAAATACCGTGTATGTTTTACCCCCCTACTGCATCCAAGAGAAAGAGCTGCATAAAATTTACCATTACCTTCAAGAGGCATTATGTTTAGAACTCAAGTAACAACATTTATATCCTATGCTCCGCGCTGGGAACGCCTGCTCAAACATATTGTTGCTTCTTCTAATACACATAGCAAATGGATCAACACATTATCATTCTTAGAAAATTGTGGAGCCAAAAAAATTTCTGCAAGTGAGCATCCAACACAAGTAAAAAAAGAAGTTTTAAAACATGCAGCTGAAGAATTTCGTCATGCTTTTTATTTAAAAAAACAAATTTCTCGCATTACCTCAGAGCCATTTTTAGACTATTCTTTAGATAGTGTTCTCGGAGGGAACATAGCAAAGTACTACCTTCACCTCTTAGATCTACGTATATCAAAACTTCTTAAAACTCATTACCATATCAATAATCAAAGATTAAAGACCACGGCATACATTCTCGTAACTTCTGCTATAGAAATGCGTGCTTTTGAAGTCTATCCTATTTACCATCGTGTCTTACAAAATGTAGAAAGTACAATTACAATCAAATCAATTATTCTAGAAGAGCAAGAGCATTTAGAAGAAATGGAAGCAGAGTTATCTACGCTCCCTCACGCTAATGAGCTTTTATCCCAAGCATGTGCATTTGAGAGCTCTCTTTGTTTACAGTTTATAAATCATCTAGAGAAATCTCTTTTACAAACAGAAAATTTATTTAAAGTATCTCAATAAGATTTACTTGTAAGATAAAAATACTTTTTGCAAGCTTCTTCAAAAAAACATAAGTTAGCCAAAATGCTTACTTATAAGATCTTACCTTCCTCCATTTACGGAAGAGCAACTGTTCCTCCCTCAAAATCCCAAACACTAAGAGCTATTCTTTGGGCTGCTGTTAGTCAAGGATTATCCACTATAGAGAATATCTTATATTCACCGGATTCCCTTGCTATGATTAACGCCTGTAAACAGTTGGGAGCGCAAATTACTATACACTCTACATCACTAGCTATTCTTGGATCTCCTCAGCTCGTTTTCCCTGAAAATACCATAATTCATGCAGGTAACTCGGGAATACTCTTTCGTTTTTTCACTGCACTAGCAGCTGCATACTCTAAAAACATCACAATTACAGGCTTCCCCCAACTACAAAGACGACCTATAGCTCCTCTACTTCAATCTTTAATAAACTTTGGAGCCACTTTCTCCTATCATAAGGACGAGGGTTCTCTTCCTTTTACTATTTCAGGTCCTCTATCCTCTGGTCATACTGTCATATCAGGAGAGGACTCACAATACGCTTCTGCTTTAGCAATTGCCTGTTCTTTAGCAGATGGTCTTTTTTCTTTCACTGTGAGCAATCCTAAAGAACTTCCTTGGCTACGCCTCACACTCTGGTGGTTAGATCAACTCCATATTCCTTATGTGCAATCTGAAAATACCTATTCCTTTCCGAAAAAATCCCGCCCACAGGCTTTCTCCTACAAAGTAAGTGGCGATTTCAGTAGTGCGGCCTTTCTTGTCGCCGGAGCATTACTATCACAATCTCCCTATCCAACATATTTATATAATCTCAATATCCAAGAAATGCAGGGAGATAAACACCTCCTTTTCCTACTGAAAAAACTAGGAGCGAATATTATTTTTGAAAATAACCATGTGATTGTCTATCCCTCAACGTTTTCAGGAGGTCACATAGACATGGATCCCTTTATTGATGCCCTTCCTATTCTTGCTGTCCTTTGCTGTTTTGCAACTTCTCCCTCCTATTTATACAACGCCCAGAGCGCTAAAAATAAAGAAAGTAACCGAATCCTTGCTATTGCTCAAGAACTACAAAAAATGGGAGCATGGATCCAACCTTGCGACGATGGATTAGTCATCAATCCCAGCCCTCTCCACGGAGCAACTTTATATTCTCATGAAGATCATAGAATTGCTATGGCCTTGTCAATAGCTGCTTTATATGCCACTGGAGAAAGTACGATTTATGCTACAGATTGTGTAAACAAAACTTTTCCTAATTTCGTTTCTACCCTTACTACCTTACACGCACATATTCAGGAGAACAATGAATATCTTCCTATGCGGCCTACCCACAGTTGGTAAAACTCGATTTGGTCAAGTCCTTGCTCAATACCTCTCCTTTCCATTTTTCGATACTGATGATTTGATTTTACATTCCTACGGAGAAAATCAATATCCTTCGATAAAAAAAATTTTTCAGGCAGTTGGAGAAAAAACTTTCTCTTCTTGGGAAATCGCTATTCTTCGTTCCTTATCAATGGATAAAAGTGTCGTCTCCTTAGGAGGAGGAACACTTTTGCATCAAGAAGCTGTTTCCCTAATTAAAAATAAAGGAACATTAGTACTTCTTTCTCTTCCCTTACCTAGAATCTGTGAAAGACTGAAACATCGAGGTGTTCCTGAGAGATTAAAATCCTCCCAAGATCTTATGCACACACTGCAAGAACGTATTGACTTCATGCATCGTGTAGTTGATTATCAATTTCCCATGGCAGAGGTGGATCTCTCTAAGGAAACGTCGCTATTTTCTGCCTGTAAATCTTTTTTAAAGTTACTTAACTTATGAAAAACCGTTTTGGCTCCATATTTTCTATAACTACGTGGGGAGAATCTCACGGCCCCTCTATTGGCGTTGTCATAGATGGATGCCCTGCAGGGATTCGTTTGGACTCTGAAGATTTTATTCCCGCTATGGCACGAAGATCTCCAGGCAAACCCTACACATCACAACGCCAAGAAACAGACAAAGTCCACATCCTTTCAGGAGTCTATCAAGGGAAAACTACGGGAACACCAATTTCTCTACAAATTTTTAATATTGATGTGAATAGTTCTCCCTACCAGCAACAAAAAGATTGCTACCGTCCAGGGCATGGACAATACGCCTACGAAAAAAAATATGGTATCGTCAATCCTCTAGGCGGAGGAAGATCCTCTGCTAGAGAAACCGCGTGTCGTGTTGCTGGAGGTGTAGTTGCTGCAAAGCTCCTCGCACATTATGACATTTTTAGCCTAGCTTTTTTATCAAAAATCGGCCCCTTAGTCGTTGAAGGTTACCCAAAATTTTCAAAAGAATTTGCTCACAAGATTTACCAATCACCCTATTTTTCTCCTCTAGCAAATCAAGACATCCAGGAAATACTCATCAATATTCAAGAAAAAAAAGATTCTCTAGGCGGGATTGTTTCCTTCATTACTTCTCCCATTCATGAGAGCCTTGGAGAACCGATTTTCTATAAAATACAAGCTGTTTTAGCCTCAGCCTTAATGAGCATTCCCGCTGCTAAAGGATTTGAAATTGGTCTGGGATTTTCATCTGCAGATATGACAGGATCTGAGTATACAGATCCTTTAATCTCCTCTAGTGGGCACATTACCCTAAGTTCGAACCATTGTGGAGGATCTTTAGGAGGCATCACCGTGGGAGCCCCCCTCCAGGGGCGTGTCGCCTTCAAACCTACATCTTCTATACAAATTCCCTGTCCTACAGTCACAAAAACAGGAAAACCTACGTACTATGCAACTCCAAAAGAAGGACGCCATGACCCATGCGTTGCCATACGCGCAGTTCCCGTAGTCGAGGCTATGATCAATCTCGTGTTAGCTGATTTATTCTTACAACAACGGTGCTCTAAACTATGATCCATCCTTTTCTTACCCAACCGCACCCTATGCAACTAGTGACCAACCTATTCAATAACAAGTTATTTTCCTCAATATCACGAGCTTATCCTATAGTCATTGTTTCCGATTACCAAGTGAGAGATCAGGTTCTTCCTCCAATAATTGAATTCATGGAATCTCTAGGATACAGAGTTGTTGTACTTACCTTCCCTCCCGGAGAACGCAATAAAACATGGGAAACCTTTCTTTCCTTACACAACCATCTTATAGATAACAATATTCCATCATCATCACCTATTTTTGGTATCGGTGGAGGCGTCTCATTAGATATCGCAGGATTTTTAGCATCTACCTACTGTCGAGGCCTGCCCTTATTTTTCATTCCCACGACTTTACTAGCTATGATCGATGCAAGTATCGGAGGAAAAAATGGTGTGAACTTTCGAGGATTAAAAAACCGTTTGGGAACATTTTACCTTCCTCAAGAGGTATGGATACACCCTCAATGTTTAGCAACTCTTCCTCAACAAGAATGGACAAATGGAATTGCTGAAGCTATAAAACATAGCTGCATTGCAAATACTTCCCTCTGGGAATTTATGGATACCTATCGTACCGACCTCTGTACATCCCCAGAAATTCTCGAAGAATTTATAAAAAGAAATTGCCAAGTCAAAGCAGAAATTGTAGCTAAAGATCCTAAAGACAAAAATCTAAGAAAAATACTGAATTTCGGCCATACTTTTGCTCACGCTATAGAAACATTATCCCAAGGATATATTCCCCACGGCCACGCGGTCAGTGTAGGGATGGTAATAGAAATGAAAATCGCTGTCGCTATGGGAAAAGTAAAACAAACCAATCTTCTTGAACTAGTATCTCATAAGTTAACATCTTTTCACCTCCCGACTTCGCTGGCAGAGCTTCGTAAATTTCTTCCCCAACATCTGCGGAAAGAATTTCATAAAAATAATCTCATGCATTTCTTACAATATGACAAAAAAAACCCATCTACAAAAGCAATACGCATTGTTATTCTCGAACAATTAGGTCGTGCTTCTACCTGTGATGGTGCTTATTGCGCCTCCCCCTGCAAGGATATTCTTAATCAAATAATTCAGGAAGAATTTCATGTTATGTGCCACAATTAGCGGTCCCTCATTCAAAGAAGCTCAACAGCAAATTCTCCATTCCCTTCCTTTTGTAGATAGCATAGAATTACGTATAGATTATCTTCTTTCCCTCTCTGAAGAAGAGATTCATGAGCTCATAATCTTAGCTAAACACCCGATTCTTACATTAAAACGTTTAGCCCACACTCCCCAAGAAGTTTGGGTACAACAAGTGATGAATCTTGCAAGATTGCAACCGGAATATTTAGATATTGATTATACGTTTCCAAAAGAAGCTTTAAACCATATTCGGAAATACTATCCCAAAATAAAAATCCTACTTTCTTTTCACAGTGATACTTATGAACACCTACCCACGATCTATAAAAATCTTGCTCAAACACCTGCTCATGAATATAAACTCGCTATCTCTCCAAGAAATTCCCTAGAGACATTTCATTGTCTACAGTATAAAAACCATCTCCCAGAAAATACTACTCTTCTCTGTATGGGAGAGGTAGGTATTCCATCAAGAATTCTTTCCCCTTTAATAAAAAATAAAAAAAATTATACTGCAGCTCCTTACTCTTCACCAGTAGCTCCTGGACAACTCCCATTAAAAGAACTCCTTACCTATAATTATGCAAATCTCTCTGAGAAATCACAGATCTACGGCTTGATAGGCAATCCTATTGACCGTAGTATTAGCCATATATCGCATAATCAACTCTTTGCAAATCTTCATCTATCCGCAAGTTATATAAAAATCTTACTAGAATTTCATGAGCTGGAAGCTTTTATCTCACTATCTCGAGAACTTCCTTTTCGAGGATTAAGCGTTACCACGCCCTTTAAAACAGAAATCATCAACTACATTGATGTATTAGATCCTTCTGTTCACCAATGTCAGGCATGTAACACACTAGTGTTTAAAAACAACACTCTGATTGGCTATAATACAGATGGATTGGGAATGATTCATCTCTTGAATGCCAAAGGTATTTCCTTGAAAAACTCTCGCCTAGGCATTGTAGGCGCTGGGGGAGCGGCTAAAGCTATTGCCCTAGCGTGTGCTCATGCAGGAGCTAATATTAGCATTTTCAATCGTAGTTCAACTCCAGGAATTCAACTTGCTAACCTATGTGGAGGCTCTTTCTTTCCTTTAAATGAATTGTCTCCCACACAGGCAATTGATATTCTCATCCTCTGTCTCCCCCCAAATACTCCTTTTCCGGAAATCTTTCCTCCTATAATTCTTGATATCAACACCCTTCCTAAAGAATCTACTTATACCAAGAAGGCCAAACACCGTGGGTGCTATATCCTTTACGGATACGAACTATTTGCTCAGCAAGCCCTACTCCAATTTGCTCTCTGGCTCCCGACTCCCCTCTCACAACATCAGCACGATGAATTTCTTATACATATAGAAAATATTATGCATTCTGTGTAAAATTTTCTTTTGCAAATACTGTTTTCTATTTTTCATGCAAACGTCAATATGGAATTTTTGGATATTGCTGTGTTTCTTCTTTCCTATTGTAGGACATACTGCGGTAACGACACGGTATGTAGAAATAAAATCTATCCACGAAGTTGCTGGCGATATTCTCTATGATCCTAGTGATTTTTGGTTAATTTTAGATCTTGACGATACTCTATTAGAGGGAGCTCAAGCATTAACACAATTCCTCTGGTTGCAAAAAACTTTGATCGGGTTACAACAACTAGGATTTACAGAAAACGAAGCTTGGAATACAGCTTATCCTTATTGGGAATCCATTCAAGACAAAGGATCCGTAAAAACTATCGAATCTGCGATGCTCACGCTTATCTCACGTCTGCAAGAGCAAGGAAAAACGGTTTTTGCCTATACAGAACGACAACGCTCTGCAGAAGAAATTACAATAAAACAATTGAAAAGCTTAGACATTACCTTACTGTCCTCAGCACCACCAACTCCTCAAACACTACCACCGAATATTTTTTTCTCTTCCGGAATACTATTTGGTGGAGAGCTCCATAAAGGACCTGGTTTACAGTTTTTTTTGAATGCAATAAACACATGTCCAGAAAAAATCATTTACATTGATAATGATAAACATAACGTTTTACGCATTGGAGAATTATGTAAATCAAAAAAAATTTCTTATTTCGGAATTACATACACAGCACAAAAATTTTCTCTTCCTATCTATTTTCCTGAAATTTCTAAGGTCCAATATACCTATGCGCAAAAACTTCTTAGTAATGAGGCTGCGGCATTATTATTACGACATCAAATGGCGGAATAACGCAAACCAAAAATGATGGCATAAAACAACTATTTTTTTTACAGTCACGTTAAAAACTCGTGTATTCCGTGGTCCATGATACTTGTTCGTTTTCTGGTATTTATTTGCTTATGTAGCTGTAGCTTTTTCCTTTCTTTTCCTGCTTACGGAAAAGATCCAACACACCCTCATCTCCACCACCATCGAATTGCAGATAGGCTAAAAAAAAGCACTACTCGACATACACCTAAAATAGAAACTCATGACTGCGAACCACATACCTATGTATTATCTCCTGTTCGTAATGTTCTTGCCCGCCGGCCCTGTGACAATGGCTGGTCAATTTCTCGACTCTTCCATTCCATAGAAGAAGAAACGAATTCTCAAATTACTATTGATTTCACCATTCTTCCTCAACGATTTTATCCCAAAAAGAGTGCTCTTACTCAAATTGAAGAAGAACAGCCTATTTGGCAATTCTACATGAGTCCAAATGCCTCATGGCAAATCTATAATACCCCCATGGCAGGAGTAGGAAGTATTGATTTTTCCTATACCTTAATCCGTTACTGGGAAAACAATGCACAAAATGCTAACAATGCTTTGGGCATTGCAGGAGAAATTAATGACTACAGTACACGGGCAAATACACTCAATACTCTTACATTTTCTCAAACGTTCCCTGGAAATTGGTTAACGATTTCCTTAGGTCAATACAGCCTGTATTCCATAGATGGAACTGCATATGATAATGACCAACAATCCGGGTTTATCAGCTATGCACTATCACAGAATGCCAGTGCTACTTATTCATTAGGAAGCATTGGGGCTTACCTACAACTCACTCCTTTACCTTCCCTGAATATCCAAGTAGGTCTTCAAGATGCTTATAATGTTTTAGGAACGGGTTTCCGCATTCGTAATTTAAACAAAAAGAAATACAACTTTTATGGTTATTTATCTTTGTCTCCGCAATGTCTCTTAGGAGGAGGACAATACTCCGCTCTTATTTACTCCACACGTGCGGTCCCCGAGCAACCAGTAAACACTACAGGTTGGTCTCTAAATTTTGGTCAATATCTAGGGAAAAAATTGTACGTATTCGGCAGATGGAATGGATCTACAGGAAAAGCCGTCAATCTACATCGCTCTTATGTTTTAGGTTTAGCCTCACCCGATCCTATTCACAGAAACTCTCAAGATGTCTTCGGAGTTGCTTGTGCTTTAAACCGAGTCAATCCTCAGGTAGTTCAAATACAAAGAACACGACAATATGAAACGGTAATTGAAGCATTTGCTACCCTAGGATGCGGTCCCCACATATCTATAACTCCTGATTTTCAATTCTATATCCATCCAGCATTAAGAACAAATAAGCGTTCTGTGACTGTATACGGTATACGAGCTAACTTTTCTACTTAACTTTTTCAATAGGAGAGCACCTATGCAACAAGGAACACGCTATCCCACTCTAGCTTTTCACACAGGAGGGACCGGAGAATCTGACGATGGGATTCCCCCACAACCGTTTGAAACTTTTTGCTACGATTCTGCTTTATTACAAGCGAAAATTGAAAATTTCAATGTTGTTCCTTATACCTCCGTATTACCTAAAGAACTATTTGGGAATATTGTTCCCGTAGATCAATGTGTAAAATCTTTCAAACATGGGGCTGTCCTTGAAGTTATCATGGCAGGACATGGAGCAGATACCACAAGCGGAACTCATGCAATTGCTACTGGCATAGGTATTTGTTGGGGACAAGATAAAGATGGGAATCTTATTGGAGGTTGGGCTGCGGAGTATGTAGAATTTTTCCCTACATGGATAAATGATGAAATTGCAGAATCCCATGCAAAAATGTGGTTGAAAAAATCTCTTCAACACGAATTAGATTTACGTTCCGTTGTGAAACATAGTGAATTTCAATATTTTCATAACTATATCAACATTAAGAAAAAATATGGATTTTCATTAACCGCACTAGGATTTCTAAACTTTGAATATGCAGATCCCGTTACCATTAAGTAAGGAGAGTTCATGATTTCCTACAAAAAGAACTCTAAGAAAAATCTAGGGATTCTTGCCTTAGCAGGTATGGTAGTGAGTTCCATGATTGGAGGAGGGATTTTCAGTCTTCCTCAAAATATGTCAGCTTCATCAGGAGCAGGAGCCATTATTTTCGCATGGATTCTTACAGGCATAGGCATGTTCTTTCTCGCCAATACTTTTAAAATTCTTGCCTTAGTACGTCCTGATCTAACTACAGGAATCTACATGTATAGTCGTGAGGGTTTCGGTCCTTATATAGGATTTACTATCGGTTGGGGATACTGGCTTTGTCAGATATTTGGTAATGTGGGTTATGCTGTCATGACCATGGACGCTCTTAATTACTTCTTCCCTCCCTATTTCCAAGGAGGAAACACTCCTCTTGCCATTTTAGGAGGGTCAGTCCTGATCTGGGTATTCAATTTCATCGTCCTTAAAGGTGTTCGTCAAGCTTCATTCATCAATATTATTGGAACTATATGTAAATTGGTTCCACTAATTATTTTTATAATTATTACTGCTTTCTTTTTTAAATTATCCATTTTCAAAACTGACTTCTGGGGAAATACAGCAACAGCGACGCAACCTGCATTAGGCCCAATTTCTAGCCAATTAAAAAGCACCATGCTTGTTACTTTATGGGCATTTATTGGTATTGAAGGGGCTGTTGTCATGTCTGACAGAGCACAAAGTGCTTCTGATGTTGGGAAAGCCACCCTGCTAGGATTCTTAGGATGTTTATGCATTTACATCTTACTCTCTCTACTACCTTTCGGCTCCTTATCTCAATACCAACTATCCCGAATTCCTAATCCTTCTACAGCCGGGATACTCCATATCCTCGTAGGAAAATGGGGAGAAGTGTTGATGAATATTGGCTTGCTCATAGCTATATTATCTAGTTGGCTATCTTGGACAATGATTGTGGCTGAAATTCCCTATTCTGCAGCAAAAAATGGAACCTTCCCTGAAGTCTTTGCTTTAGAGAATGCTTATCACTCTCCTAAGGTATCCCTATATGTGACTAGTGCTCTAATGCAAATCGTCATGCTGCTCGTTTACTTTTCTGCAGATGCTTGGAATACTATGCTGAGCATCACGGGAGTTATGGTTCTCCCTGCCTACCTCTCTAGTGCAGCTTTCTTAGTGAAGTTTAGTCGAAATAAGGATTACCCTAAGAAAAGTCCCATAAAATCTAGAGCAGCAATGTTTACAGGAATGATTGGAGTTCTTTATTCCATCTGGCTTTTATATGCTGGAGGTTTGGATTACTTATTGATGGCCATTATTCTTTTAGCTTTAGGAATTCCTTTTTACATAGAATCTGGGAAAAAGAATCATCATGCAAAAACTTTTTTTTCAAAAAAAGAAATCGTAAAAATCACAATCATTACGTTGCTTGCTTTACTAGCAATATTTCTATTTTCTACGGGGAAAATTCGTTTTTAATTCCCTATTCCTCCAGAGAAGGGAGATTCTCTCCCCTCTCATTTCCTTTTGCTTATATTCCCCTCTGTTCTTTAATGCGCTATTCTCTTATTCTCAGGAAAGAAGATGGGAAAAATTGGACTTAGCCCCTAAGTAAGGTAAATCTATGCGTATAGCGGTTTTAGGAGCAGGATATGCAGGGCTTTCTGTAACCTGGCATTTACTACTGCACTCTCAAGGAACAGCCACTATCGATCTTTTTGATCCTGTTCCTATAAGCCTGGGAGCCTCGGGATTATCCTCAGGCCTTCTTCATGCCTTTACAGGGAAGAAAGCCATTAAACCTCCTCATGCGGACTTAGGAATTACCACGACACACAGCCTAATTACAGAAGCTAGCAAAGCTTTGAATATTCCTATTGTCCTGTCGAATGGCATTATTCGTCCTGCTAGGGATGGAGAACAAGCAGAGATATTCATGAAACGAGCAGAGGAATTCCCTCTTGAATTAGAGTGGTGGGAACAAGCCCGCTGTGAAATGA
This sequence comes from Chlamydia gallinacea 08-1274/3, assembly GCF_000471025.2. Lineage (NCBI taxonomy): Bacteria > Pseudomonadati > Chlamydiota > Chlamydiia > Chlamydiales > Chlamydiaceae > Chlamydia > Chlamydia gallinacea. Next base: position 113,262 of record NZ_CP015840.1, read on the forward strand.
CAGTACCCGGCATGGTTGCCCATCTAGGTGCTCTATTTATTAAAAATGGAATCACGATTAATAATCATGCGTATATTCACGGTCTTTGGGATGCTTGTGCAAATCTTGGAACACAATTTTATGATGAGCTAATTGAAAATCTTGAAGACATTCGAGAATTTTACGACCACATTATTATCACTCCCGGAGCTAATGCACAAAATCTTCCTGAACTCCAGCATCTTCCCTTATCCAGTGTTAAAGGACAAATTGTGGAAATCTCTTGGCCTCAAGATATTCCCGTGCCACAATTCAGCATTAATGGTCATAAATATATCGTAGCTAATACAGAAAAACATACGTGTATCTTAGGAGCCACTTTTGAACATAACCAACCCGAAGCAGTTCCTGATCATACAGTTGCTTATAACGACATTATGCCCCCCGTACTCTCTCTATTCCCCGGTTTGCAAAACGCAGAAATATTAAATTACTATGCAGGCATGCGCTCGTCAAGTGCTACGCGCCTACCCATTATTAGCCGAATAAAAGACAACCTTTGGTTTTTAGGTGGATTAGGATCCAAAGGTCTCCTTTATCACGGACTTACTGGAGATATGCTTGCTCAGGCAGTATTAAAACAATCCACAGCCTATATTGCTAAGGAATTCCTCTTTACTTCTTCGTAAGAGCTTTATTTGCCGGCATGTGTTTAGCCACATAAAAATCAAATGAAAAATTAAAGAAAAATGCTACAGCCGGAGTCAAAATAAACGCTACAGGAATAATCAAAACCAGTATCTCTACTAAAAATGCTCTCGTATGTATATCAGACAAACCAACTAAATATGACATCAAATAAAAAGAATCTAATGCTAACCAACTACTCAATACTAAAGGAAGCGCAGCTATAATAAATCCCAGACACTGATTTAAAATATTGCCATAAAAACAATGAATCAACTTCATATAGTCCGTGCTGTCTTGATCATTAAGAGCCGGAATACAGAAAAATAAAGAAACAAAAGCTCCTAAAAATAACAATATCAAAACCGTGGACGCTATATAAGGAACAAAAATAAATAATGTGTGGAAACACTTCCCAATCCAGGGTAATGAACTTAAAAATGCAGAAAATACAATAATAGCACTAATAACAACCATGCCAAGGAAAAATGGCATAGATACTAATAAAGAAAGCCATAAAGACCTCCAGTTACTATAAAATGCCTTCCTGAGTTTCCCTATTTCTCCAAGAGACTCTTGTTTTAAAAGAGAATGCACAATCACTGCAGAAGCACAAATAATACTAAAAGAAGAAAAAAAGGAACCTAAGCCTAATGTAGGTAATGAAAGGTCGTGAGCAATATGTGCGCATAACTTTAATAACACGGCAAAAACAATACCAAAACAACATAGGCTAGAAAAAATAAAAAAGAACCTCTGTTTATTAAAAATTTTCTTAAAAGCATTTTGGCTTAAAACATCAAAAGGCTGCGTCATAATCACCCCATAAAAGCACTCTATAACAAAGATACACTAGATTTTTCTTGAAGAATCTCATCTAAAGATATTTGAATTTTATTTTTTATAAAGGCGTCCCAAGGCAATCCAGGAATAATTTCATAATCACCAGAAGGTAACATACGACATGGGAAGCCAAAAACGACATCTTCAGGAATGCCATAAGGATTATAATCAGAACAGACACCAGAAGAAAACCATTCCCCATCTTGAGGTTGAAAAATAGAACGTGCCGCCTCGGCCAATGCACGTGCTGCTGACGCTGCTGAAGACTTACCTCGAGCTTCAATAACAGCACTTCCTCGATTTTGAATAGAAGGAAGCATAATATTTTCTAACCAATCACGATCATTAATGACCTCAACAGCTGGACGACCAGAAATTAGTGCCTGAGTAAAGTCTGGAACCTGTTTAGCTGAATGATTTCCCCAAATAACAGCATGAGAAACTTCATCCAAGGAAACTTCGGCACGATGTGCCAATGCAGAATGCATACGATTTTGATCTAAACGCAACATAGCATGAAAGTTCTTCCTACTTAATTTTGGAGCATGACTCATAGCAATCCAACAGTTAGTATTCACAGGATTGCCAACAACAAAAACTTTTGCACTACGCTTAGCAGAAGTATTTAATACAGAGCCTTGAATAGAAAAAATTTCCCCATTTTTCTTCAAAAGGTCCGAACGTTCCATACCAGGACCACGAGGAGCTGCTCCAATAAGAAATGCAACGTCAATACCATCAAAAGCATCTTCTAAAGAAGTAGTTACTCGTAAAGATTGTAAGAGAGGATAGGCACAATCATCGAGCTCCATACGCACTCCAGAAAGGGCTCTCTCCATTCCGGGAAGATCATATATACGCAAATCAATGCCACAATCACTACCAAATACATCGCCATGAGCAAGAGCAAACAAAAAGCTATAAGCAATTTGTCCTGTACCTCCTGTTACGGCAACATGTACTACACGTGATAACTTCATAAATCATGACTCCCTAAACATCATTATCATCTTTAAATATACACAACCAAAAGTACTGGCATCTCTTTTAAATACCACCATGGAAAAATAAGTTAAAAGAACTCTACATTTATTTCACAGCACTTCACATCAGAATTTACAACTGATGTTTCCATTCTGTTCCTGTCACATCCTAGTTCTGCCTCTAAATCCCTAAGAAGAGCTACATTGAAAGATGAACAATAAAAACACAAGTAGGAAAGTAATTAAACGTATAAAAAAGAAAAAATTAAGAGTAGTTTACAACACCCCGATAATTCATAGCCCTAAATTCCATTACTAGCAGCCCTCTTCACCCTTATCAATATAGCCTAGGCATCCCAAAAAACATCCAGAACATATACGAATACAAAAACATAGCTTTTCATCTTGATTTAAAAAATAAGGAACGCTTGACAACAATCATCAAGATACTAACGTATCAAGGATAAGCTACACTTTAAACCTTAACCATTCAAATCTAGGTTAAAAAGCTTGAGCATGGCCTCTGCTTCAGAAAAAGCCTCTTCTGGGGATTTCCCTTGCATAATCTGCAAAATTTGTTGAGCAAGTTCTTTACCCAGAACAACTCCTTCCTGATCAAAAGAGTTAATCCCCCAACAAAAACCCTGAAATACGATTTTATGTTCGTAAAAAGCTAAAAGAGCCCCCAAAGTATAAGGTTCTAGTCTATCAGCAACTAGAAGAGATGAGGGACGGTTACCAGGGAATGTCTTATTTGGATTCGTATGGGGTTTCCCCTTAGCTAAAGCAAGCGCCTGAGCTATCATATTAGCAAAAAGTTTCTGAGAAGAACTGCTCCCCTCAAGAACACGATCCCATCCTCGTTGATTCTTACGAAAACCAATAAACTCTATAGGAGCAATATCACTACCTTGATGGAGATATTGGAAAAAGGAATGTTGGCTATTGGTCCCTACCTCGCCCCAAAGAATCGGACTTGTAGGAAAGCCAATTTTCTCCCCTGTTTGAGAAACACTTTTTCCATTGGACTCCATAGCACATTGTTGCAAATGCTCAGGGAAATGAACTAACCCTGTAGCATAAGGAACCACTACTGCCGTAGGATAACGTAGAAAATTACGATTCCAAATTCCCAGCATGGCGGACAGCATAGGAAGATTTTTATACATACGTGGTTCCAAAGCTAGTGCATCCATAGCGGCAGCGCCATGCAGGAATTGGATAAAAACATCAATGCCAAAGGCAAAGCCTAAAACCACTCCCCCAACCATAGAAGTAGAAGAGTATCTTCCTCCAATGCTATCCCACATGTGAAAAACTTCTAAGTATTTCTCTGTGGTATCCATTGGACTGCCTTCACAAGTTACAGCAATACAATGATCTCGAAACTTTAATCCCTGTTTCTCAAAATACTCAGAAATCAGTTCCTCATTCACAGCAGTTTCTAAGGTAGTCCCTGATTTAGATACCGTAACCACTAAAGTTTTAGAACAATCTATCTGCTGTAAAACTTCTGCTACATTATCAGGATCAATATTGGATACAAAATACACACGTTTATCCGAAGGATAACACCCAAGCAATGCTGTATACATAGCCTTAGGTCCTAATTCAGAACCCCCTATACCAATCTGTACCAAAGTCGTAAAAGAAGAGCGTGTCTTGATTAAAAATTTCTCCAAACGCTGAACTTCGATTTTTGACCTTAATGCAATATCTGCAGCCTCTCCCTGCAAAGGCAAATCCCTTACCCAAGCACGCGTTGCTGTATGCAAAGCAGGACGCGACTCACTAGGAAAATGATCAATATAATTCACAACTTCGCCATTTTGCATCGCTTGCATCGTCTCATGCAGACCACGCTCACTAGCTAAATCAGACAATGCTGATAAAATCCCTTCATTTACACGTTCTGTAGCATAACTTAGGGTAAATCCCTCTATAGATAGGGAGAAATTCTCTATACGCTCACGAGAAACCACACCTGGAGCAGTGAGATCCACAGGATTTATAGCTAAATCTTGCAATATCTGTGTTGAGGAGCAATCTAAAAAGCTCTTCCTATCCATGATTTACCTCATCGCTTAAAAACTACATAATTACATATACTGCAAATTATACAAGAGGAAGTTGACCCTAAATGAATATCACAAAATTTAGTAATACCATTGTAGAACAATTTATCCTTTTTTTATCTGTTGACCGCGGCCTAAGTCCAAATTCTATCTCCTCTTATCATCGAGACATTCAGCTATTTCTAAAAATTACCGCCATTACATCACCCGAAGAAATTTCACAAGATAGTGTTTGTTTTTTTGTAGAAACATTACATCAACGCAAGGAAGCAGAATCTACCCTAGCACGTCGTCTCATTGCTCTAAAAGTATTTTTCCGTTTCCTCAAGGAAGCGCGTCTCCTTTCCCACACTCCTAGAATTGAACATCCTAAAGTTTGGAAACGGCTACCTTCAGTGCTTTCCCTTAAGGAAGTCGATGCCCTTCTCCAAGTTCCAATCTCCTTGCAAATCACGCCAGCTATTGCTTCTCGTGATAGTGCAATTCTTTATACTCTGTACTCAACAGGTATCCGTGTTTCTGAACTCTGTGGATTATGTATTAGCGATGTTAGCGACAAATATATTCGCGTAACAGGCAAAGGAGAAAAAACACGCCTCATTCCCCTAGGAAGATTAGCTAACCAAGCTATAGATACTTATCTATGTTCCTTTCGTGAATATTTTCAAAAACATTCTCCAGAAGAACCCCACCTCTTTCTTTCTATAAGAGGAAAAAAACTTGAACGCTCCTGTGTATGGAGAAGAATCCATTACTACGCTAAACAGGTTACCCACAAACGTGTATCCCCTCACTCCTTAAGGCACGCTTTTGCTACCCATCTACTAAATAATAAAGCTGATCTCCGCGTTATTCAAGAAATGCTTGGTCATGCTTGTATTGCTTCTACAGAAGTCTATACCCATGTGGCTGCTGACTCTTTAATGCAAAATTTTCTGACCTACCACCCGCGTAATAATCCTTAATCACAATAATAAAAAAATACGCCGTTCTCTAAACGAGAATAACATTCTTCCTTGCCATTTGCTGTCGCGCTAGACCCAAAGGTGTCTGGATAATAATATCCGTAGTCATAGGGATAATAAAAACTATAGGGAGGGACATCACCCCGCTCGTGAAACTGTAATCCCGTAACTGGAATCACTCGAGCAGAAGAATTAAACTCTAAAACTTGAGGATTTCCTCCGAAAACCGGGGAGAAGCAAGAACCTAGACAACAAACAACCAATACCTTCAGGATTTTGTTCATAAAATCCACCCAAAAAAATCCAAAAATTCCAGTCTTTATTTTACTATGAATGAGGAATTTTATGATTTTCCAGAGAAGGATAACAGTGAAATGCCCAGGATAGGACTTGAACCTACATGCCGCAAAGCACTGGATCCTAAATCCAGCGTGTCTACCAATTTCACCACCTGGGCGCAAACGATTTCAAAATGAACAACTTGCTTCCATAATTGTGGTCACAATATTTGTTTTTGTAAATAAAAAACCCAGAATAGAAACCTCTCTCCTGTAGGCTATCTAAACCTCTGATAATCAAACTTGCAGGAAAATAAGGTTTTTTATAATTTTCCTCCTGTTTAGTCTCTATAAAGTTTTTGCTCCAACGTAATTTTAGTATGAATACCCCCTTGCCCTCTGCCGTTCCTTCTACGAATGTGACATTAAAAGAAGACGCATCTTCTTTGGGAGGACCTTCTACTGCTAGTAGTAATGTATTGAAAACGGTAGCGGGAGATGTAACTCTCTCCTTACTCCCATCGGAAAACCTAAATTCCTCATCCTTAAACTCTTTAAATCAGATAGCCTTTGCTCAGATCTTTGGAGAAACACTCCCCCTACCTTTCCAGGAACCTTGCTCACATAGCCTAGTATTCTTGTCTCCTGAACTTGTTGAAATTGAAATCCAACTTGCAGAACTATTACACACCCTAGAAACTATGGAAACTGTGGAGACGCAAACCAATGAGGTTTCGCAACCAAAAGTTAATATTCATCCAAGGCATGCTTCTTCTACACCCACATCAATGACCGGGAAAAAACAGGTTGCCCCATCCCCCAAGGAAACACCAAAGTCTGCCTCACGAAAAGATTTGACCTCTCCTATAACATCATCTAAAACCTCGGCATCTACTTCTCCTACCTTAGCTTCTTTCCCCTTACGCCAGGCCTCCACTCTCCTTAAGCTTCCTTCTCCTCAGCTACCACGCACACAAAAAGAAAGTGATCAGCAGGGGTCTATAAAAACCTCTACTATGTCCTCAGCGCTTGCAGAAAAGAAATACGAAGCTATTTGCACAACAAAATCCCAGGAATCTCAACAAAACCAAGAACATAAAGAGAATAAACACAAGCAACATCAAGAACAACAAGAAGATAATGAGCAAGAGGAGCACCAGAATAAAAAGAACTCTCAGTCAAAGATTACCATTGAAGAAAGTTCTCTAAATCTCTCCATTAGTCACTTGCGCTATGCTGCAGATATGCGCCAAACATCACGGGACTCGCAAAAGGAAAAAGGAAAAATTTGCCAGAAAAAAGCTCCATCTCCAATGGCTCTTTTTACTACTAAATCATCTTCTTCAGAGTTCCAACCCCTACAGACCCCAAAAATCGAAAATGTATTTATTAGTTTCATGCAACTAATGGCGCGTATCTTAGGTCAAGCAGAAGCAGAAGCTCATGAGTTATATCTTCGTGTTAAAGAACGTACAGATAATGTAGACAAACTCACCCTATTACTTTCAAAAATTAACACAGAAAAAGGAGATATCAACTGGGAAAAAGATGCGGAAATGAAAGCTCTTGTAGATCAAGTAAAACAACTCGGGGTAACCATAGACACTGCTACGTATTGTTGGTCTGAAGAAGAAAAGAAACTTCTTAAAGAAAATATTCAAATGCGTAAAGAAAACATGGAAAAAATTACACAACTGGAGCGTACGGATATGCAAAGACACTTGCAGGAAGTTTCTCAATGCCATCAAGCACGTTCTAATGTCTTGAAGCTACTTAAAGAACTCATGGATACTTTTATTTATAATTTACGACCATGACATCTTATTTAAATTATTTATTAGAAAAAATTGCCTCTTCTCATAAGGAAGACTATCCCTTTCCCGATGATCTAGAAAGTTATCTTTCGGGATACATTCCGAATAAAGACATTCCCTTAGATACTTATCAAAAAGTGTTTAAGATATCCGCAGAGGATTTAGAACGCGTGTATAAGGAAGGCTATACTGCTTATTTAAATCAACAATATGAAGAAAGTAGTACTATTTTTCGTTGGCTTGTTTTTTTTAACCCTTTTGTTTCTAAATTTTGGTTTTCTTTAGGGGCTTCTTTGCATATGCGTACGTTGTATTCTGAAGCTTTACATGCGTATGGAGTCACTGCGATTCTCAGAGAAAAAGATCCTTATCCTCATTATTATGCCTACATTTGCTATACTCTGATGGACAAACCTCAAGAAGCAGATAAAGCTTTAGAACTTGCTTGGCAACGCGTGAAACATCATCATGCGTACCAAGATCTCAAAGCAGAAATTCTACATATAAAAAATCTTACCTAATCCTAAAGTTATGTCATCTTGGTTAGCACAATCTACGGAAATCCTATTAAATCAAATGCCTTCTGCTCCCTCTTGTCCTGAACCTTGCGCAAATACATCTGGGATAAAGTATTCTATTACTCTAGCTAAAGACACTACGATGCTACCTCCAGCACAATTTCTTATTCCTATAAGGAAGATAGCAAATACATATCACTCCTCTTTGATGAAAATAAACAAACAACTTTTCCCAGCGACGACTAGAGAAAAAATTTTGAACTTTGGTAGTTCTATAAATTCCCAATTACCAAAAAAGAGCAATGCTTCAGCTTCCTCTCCATGGCATCTATTTTCTCAAAATAATTCTTCTCAAGAATCCCGACTCGTCTTATTGCAAGAGTTAATAATGCCTAATCTTAAGGAGCAACATGAAGCCCAGAGTTCTCAATCTAAAGATTCTCTACCTACTCCCACACGTCCTACAGAAAAACAAGTAAATCATTCCAAAAAATTGATTCCTAAAGAAATCACCCTTAATAAAGGAAAGCCCCAAGAAGAGTATACTAAAGAAAAAATACAATCTAAGCGGTATGCTCAACTGAAAGAAAATAATGAACTACAAAAACAAAAAGAAGAGAAACTCTCTTTAAAATTCTTCCAAGAAAAATATAGTAAAGGATTATCGCAGGATGAACATTCGAGAAAACAACAACATCAAGAATGTTTCTTTAAAAAAATCCAAAAAAGAAAAAAAGAACGAGCTTCTGCTATTGTTCCTATTATTACTCCTCCTAGTATTGGTGTATTTACCCTAAGTTACTTATTAACAAAACAAGGTATCTTATCTGATTTTGCTGCCTATGCTTCCTATAAGGATTCTATAGAATATACACAGAAAGAACTTAACGCCACTCATGAAGAACGCATTAAACACATCAAACAGTCTATAGAACGAGAAAAACAAGAAGCTCGTTGGGGAACTCTACTACAAATTGTCGAGTGGATCTCTCCATGGATCAGTGTATGCATCGGTATAGTCGCTGTAACATCAGGAGGGGGTGTATTTTCTAGTCTAGCCCTGATCAGCGGATTAATCATTCTAGCTATCACACTCGTAGACCAACTCAACGGTTGGGAACGATTAGAAAGGTTCTTACCAGGACAAAATAAAAAACTTAAACATTCGATTTTACATACAGTAAAAATCTCTCTATACATCATTGCTACGATCCTGTCACTAGCAGCATTAAGAATCGAACGCCTAGGCTTCTCACCAATTATTGAAGGAGCTATGCGAGGTATTAGTCCTGCACTAGAAGGCGCTTTAGGAACAATACGTGGAGCCATGTTATGGATTCGCGCGCGCTTATTTAAAGTAAAAGCCCGTCTTTCTCAATTAGAACTTACCATTGAAATTCTCAATATTGAACGTGATAGTTATATGGAGAGCAATCAAGAATTACTAGAAAATCTTCATGATTCTTTCGAAAATCTCTCTCGCGTGCTACAGTTATGCAGAGAAATGGATAGAATATTTCTAGAATCTTTCAGATAAACTTCTAAGGAAAATCATGTCAGTTTGTTGTTCCTCAACTACTCGGGTAAATCCAGAAGAAGCCGACCTGACGAATGCAACTCTAGAGTCTGCACAACAAGAAGAAGTTTCTTCAATAACAACAGAAATTAGCGCTGCAAGTGATCAACAACTTGCGATTGTACGCTCCCTATCCGAGAGCTGTCTGAGCTTATTAAATCAAAACGGGTCAACATTTCTACAATTTATGGGTAAGGCCTTACCTAACCCCACAGAAGTCCTCACAGCAAAAACAGGAATGATGGTGAAATCTCAATCATTACCTACATTAAAAACTCATGAATCTTCAAATGTATTTTCTTCACAGGATAATCACCCAGCTAAACAATCACAACCATCATCAACTACGCAAACAACAATAAAAGAACAGCATGCCTCCACCCCTACATTCTCTTCATGCTTAGCCCCAAAAACAGCAAGTCCAGAAAAAATAGTAACCCTTACCTTGCATCTCCCTAAATCACAAGAAAATCATTCTTCAAGTCCGATAAACTCATCACTGACTTTCTGTCAGACGTCACTTGCTGTGCCTACTTACAACAAAACAACTATAAAAACACAAAGTTCTCGAGAGCATACGCCATCTCTTCCCAAGGAGCCTACTAAATCACTAACAACACAACAAAAATCCTTATTATCTCCTCTCAGTCCTATGGCGCTATTTAGCGACCTACAAAAAGAAACTCCAATATTGCGTTCTGACATAAAACCGCAAGATAAAGAAAAAGAAGGAAGGGGAGAACATGGAAACCAAGAGCACCAAGAGCACAAACAACATAAACAAAAGGAAGATATGCGTATTGGCGAACTGACTTCCTCTGGTTGTTCGATTCAATATACGTATTCTCCTATGCTTCCAGATGCAATTATTGATTTTGCTCTTTCTGAATCCCAATTAAGTTCTTTAATGCGTATGCGAGTATCCCATTTAGATATTCTGCGTATTTGCGCTGAAATTATGAAGCTCATGTTAAATAGCCGCGAACAAGATTCTCTTGCCCGCTTAGAAGCAAGGAAGCACCTAATAGAAAAAGCAAAAGAGTTAGTAGAAAGTTATGAAAATCAAGCAAAACTTACTCAGTGGCTAGGGGTAGCAACTGCCACCTTAGGCATCATAAGCGCTGCGTCCCCCTTAGTAGGTGAAGTTTCTGGTGATCGTATTTTAGAATTTCTTCAGAAAAACATGGGTCTATTTAAAAACGCTTCATCAAAAACCTTCTTTAAAAGTGCTGGGAAAATCTGTTCCTCACTGTCTCAGCTCACTGAGGCCTCCTCCAAAATTTATGAACTAAAAGAAACAGCATCACGTACATTTGCAGAAAATTACAAAGAGATCTTTAGAATAGAGCATGACGAAATCACACGATCAATTGAAGAAGTAAAAGATCATTGGAAAAATATGGATAACTTCCTATTACAAATACTACAAACAGAGCATGATGCTATTCGCAGCCTATACCAATAGGTACTTACCTACAGTTATTTACGTATGTTTTTATATGCTGTTGTTTTCCCCCAGGGAAAGCGTACATCGCAGCTCTTTTCTGTAAAAAAGAATTCATTCCCCTGAGGAAGAGAACTTAAAGGAAAGGAAATACTAATCACCATATTTCCAGACGATAAACTTTCACAAGCTTTTAATACTCTTTTCAAAACCTTCAAAGAATAAGAAGATCCATAAAAATAGACACAAGAAGCTTGTTCCAACTGTATTTCATCAAAACTTTCTTGAAAAAATAATGTAGGCTGTGAAGATAACCATTTATGAAAGCGAGAAGCAAAGCAAATAAAAGCTGATTGATTATCCACTCCGATCACTTGACAACCAACAACATGAGAAAACCAAAAGCATGCCTTTCCTAATCCACAACCTAAATCATAAACAACATCTTTTGAAGTAATGCCAAACTCCGTGCTAATTTTATTTAAAACAGACCAAGGAGTCTCTCCATAAACATTACCTTCATATAATAATGATGATTGTCCTGAGCGGCGTAAATGCGTATAAGGATTGTTTAATAAAGAATACATACATTTGGTGAGATCGTACAATAATAATCTAGGATAGCGTACATATAATGAACTCAGTAGATAAATGCTTTCTTGAATAAAAAAAAGAAATCGAAAAATCCCTACTTTTAGTACAGAAATAAGGTTGACCAAAGACTTTCTATTTATAAATTTCTTTTGGAAGTTGAAACACAACATCTTCTACCACAAATACGTCTTCTTGCACCTGCAAGTCAGGGATAAGTTCTTTTAACTTAGATACACACAACTGCACAACATACTCAGGAGTGGATGCTCCTGCTGTGATTGCAATATCACCCGAATAATTTAAAATTTCATCAGAAATATGATCAGGACTATTAATCAACCTAGAAGGAATACCTCGCTTAGAAGCAATTTCTCGTAAACGGTTAGAATTCGAACTTTGGGCATCTCCAACAACATAAACAAAACGCACTCTAGGCAATACAGCTCGTAACGCCTCTTGTCGATTTTGCGTAGCGTAACATACGGAAGAACTAGGTAAAGTAACTATTTGAGGGTATCGTGATTGCAATGCTTGGGTAATCTCACTGACATCATCCAAGCTCAGTGTAGTTTGCGTAACAAAAAATAGAGGGTCCTTAGGACCAAATTTTAGCCTAGATACATCGGCAACATTTTCAACTACAGTCACTTGTCTAGGAACTTCCCCACAGATTCCAATAACCTCCACATGTTTCTTTTTACCTACCAAAATGATATGGTACCCTCGAGATGCATATAACTTAACAGCCGAATGAATCTTAGTGACTAAAATACAAGTAGCGTCAATATCAATTAGATGACAGGCCTTTGCCTCTTCACGTACTTCGGGAGATACCCCATGAGCAGAGTAAATTACTCTAGAACCTTTGGGGATCCCTCTTAAATCCTCAACAAAAATTGCTCCCCGCTGTTTCAAGCTATCAACTACATGCTTATTGTGGACAATCTCATGCTTTACATAAATCGGAGCTCCCCAAGTTTCTAAAGCTTTTTCTACCACTTGAATAGCACGAACCACACCAGCACAAAACCCACGAGGGCTGCAAAGTATTAATTGACGCACTAAAACCTCTCCAAAAAATTACCCTTAGAAAAGAATCTTTTCTAAGGGTATGCAGAATACCAGAACTTGGTATATCTAAGCTCTTATTAATGTTGTTCTTCTGTAGATTTTTTTTGAGTTTCACTTATAAGCTTGATCATAATATCTTGTAATTTCTGCATATAATTTCCGAATTTTCCTGATTGTAGATCCTCATCGGTAATCTCCAAATATATATCAGGAGATACTCCTAAGTTCTCTATAAGCATACCATCTTTTCTTACAGCTAAAGATCCGGTTAAAGAACAATTTTTAATTCCCGTTCTGTTAGGAAATTCAACAGAAAATACAAACCCTCCGGCACCAGCTGTAGTATTACCTACAATGATAGCACGTCCATTATCTTTCAAAATCGAGGGGAATAAATCTCCACAAGAAAAATCTTCTTCATTAATAATCGTACAAATGGGGTGAGTATATTGTACTCTAGGATGCGGCTGAACATGAGAAAACCCTAACAAAGGTATAGGAGTAGTAAGATTAATATTTCCTGAATTCCAACAATTCAACACTTGTTCTGAGAAAGATTGAATATATCCTGCTGCCATGATATCTATGGGATACCCTTCCATAGTCTCTCCTAAAGCAGCTACTGCCTCCCTATCTGTATCCACACCCTCAAGAAGATCCAACCAATGCAAAGCAGCATGTACTTCATCTTGTGTTAAAATCATTCTATGACGAGGAGTTTCTAAAGGTTTATTCGTTAACATGGAAAGGATACTGTAAAGATAGAAGACACTCCCCCCAGGATTATTAGTTTGATCAATAATCAAGCCGTCCGTTCTTGTCTCTAATTCCCTAATGATTTCCTCTAAGTCTAACCAAGGGCAATCACGAGTGTCTTCATTAAGATCTGACAAGTCAGTCCAAGAATATGTAGAAATTCTAAGAAATCCTATATTGTAACTCTTCCCTAGGCTATCCTGGCAGGTGAAAACATAGGCATGGTAAGGGCCTTCCTTACATCTCCAAGTAATTACAGGATATTCTGGTAAGAAACCTTTTTTGCTTCCGATATCGTAATTTCCTGCAGAACGACGCTTATACTCCTCGCGAAGCTCTTTCCAAAAATAAGGAACCATCTCATTAGTAAATAAACATTTCTGACTATCTCTAACTAAAGATGAAGATTTTGCCTTACGCATATCTAACTTGGTATCCTTAATTAAAGGAGAAACCAAAGATAAATCCGTAATATGTTCAGGAGTATGACGCCATTTTACTCGCACGGTACGTACTAAACCACTAGGACGACGTACCTTCAAAGTTACCCCACCTAAAGGAACAGTATGTCCCATCGCCGCAGAACGAGAAAATAATGCGCGTGCTGCAGCCGCATAATCAGCAGCACTTCCACGACCTTGGCGTAATCCTTCAATAACTTGACTTACAGGAACGCCATCCATTTCTAAAATTTCATCATGAACAGAAATATCCGAAGTATAAGTAAAGGATTCAACAACATAACATCTTCCTGTACTACTAAGTTTTACTGTATAAGGTAGATAAGACCGAGAAGTCGCGAAAAAAGTAATTCCCGCGTGATAATCATTCAAAGCACTAACATAATCTGCCAAAACACGCTGACAATATGCTGTTGATGGATTTTCTTCTAAAATTAATTTTAAACGAGCAGAATTCGTAGCATCTTGAAGATCCCAGCCGAAAAGAGTTTCTTTCCAGGGCTTGGGAGCATATTTCGTATTAAGTAAGTGCGCCAAAAAATCTAAATCGGCTGATGCATGTTGATGTACTAATGTCTTAGAAAATCCTGGGGAACTCTGTATCCCAATAAATAAAGTACATAGTAACGCGGCTACTTTTTTCAATTTCATATCGACCTCTTTCTATTAGACATAGAAATTCAATTAAGGAGGCAACATGATAAAACTGATGAACGTTTAATTAAAACAAAGTTTTTAAATTTTTTTTTGAATTCGAAAAAGATGTGCCTACAACAGAGATATCATGACTCCATCAAGTAAGAAATACGCCAATAATCCACCAAAATAACTTACCAAAGCAATCCAGGATACCTTCTTAAAGTACCATAAGAAACTCACCTTCTCCATACCCATGAAAGCAACACCTGCAGCAGAACCAATAATAAGAATACTTCCTCCTGTTCCTGCAGCATAAGCAATCAATTTCCACAAAGTATCGTTTACAGGCGCTTGATACATTCCCATAGTTGCAGCAACAAGGGGAACATTATCCAGAACACTGGAAATAAGACCTATAATCACAGCAACGACATGTCTAGAAAATAGCTTATCCATTGCTAAAGAAAAATCAGAAAGAACGTTAGCAAAAGTTAGCGCATTTACAGCAAGCAAAATACCTATAAAGAAAGTAATTGAAGCAACATCTATCCTAGTCAAGATATGTGGAATACGTAAATGATGACGATCCTCTCCATGAGGCGAATGTATCCAGTCGCTTACTAGCCATACTAAACCCAATCCCAATAACGCCCCCATAAATGGAGGAACACCTAAACAAGCTTTCCACACAGGAACCATTAATAAAGATCCTAAGCCAATAAAAACAATCCACCCACTTCTTTTGGGAGATTGCTCGGCATCAACATTCTTACAAGCAACAGATTTCGAAGTCAGTGCTCCTTTAGAGCATTTCTTAAGGATAAATTGCGCACAAATCCCGGAAATCACTACACACACCAAACTAGGAACAAATAAAGAACTAATAATTCCCCAAGAAGTAATTTTATTATTAATCCATAACATTGTTGTTGTGACATCTCCTAAAGGAGTCCATGCTCCTCCAGCATTGACACTAATTACACAAATTGCTCCTAATAGCAGTCGCTCTTCTCGTGTTTTCACTAAACGCTTTAAAATAGAGATGATAATAATAATCGAGGTCAAGTTATCCAATGCAGCAGATAAGAAGAAAGAAAAACCGATTAATACCCAAAGAAGTAAGCTTTGTGACTGGATGTCACAACATTGCATAATTATAGAAAATCCTTTATGAGCATCTATAAGTTCAACTATAGCCATGGCAGCTAATAAGAAAAAAGTAACCTGAGCCATGTCGGCAATTTCTTCGGCTAAGATCAAATGATCCGCATTAGGTATGTAAGAAAAACACACCAACCACATTAATCCTCCCATAACTAAAGCTATGGCGGATTTATTTATCCGAACAATGTGCTCAAAAACAATTGCAGCATACCCAAATAAAAACAGAGCACACAATTGAAACTTCAACATAACTGACCTCGAAATAATTCCATGAATTAATCTACTCTTATTCATAAGTTAGGTAAAGTAAGAAAAGTTCTATAGGTTAAAAAACTTCTTTCTGTTGCCAAATCAAAAATTTACTTTTAAAATTATTCTTAAATAGATCTTCTGTATCTCATGTCCTCCCCTTAAACTTTTATAGACAGAAGTAACGAACCATTTGACAAAGATACTATCGAAAAGAACATAATGAAACTCTTGAATCTTGGATTCACTTTAGGAGCCTTGTGAAAGTCGCCTTATCATTTAAGCATCTTGTTCCCAAACTTTATACCTGCATCAAGGAAGGCTATACCTTCAATACATTTAAAAAGGATGTCCTTGCAGGAATTACCGTAGGGATCTTAGCCTTTCCTTTTGCCATTGCTATTGCCATCGGTGTGGGAGTCTCCCCAGTTCAAGGACTATTAGCATCCATTATTGGAGGTTTCATTGCCTCAGCATTGGGGGGGAGCCGTGTATTAATCTCTGGGCCTACGAGTGCTTTCATCTCAATACTCTATTGTATCTCAATTAAATATGGAGCAGAAGGACTCTTCGTAATTACCCTAATGGGGGGGATTTTCCTTGTTTCCTTTGGGCTTGCAGGGTTAGGGACCTTCATTAAATATATGCCGTATCCCGTAGTTACTGGACTCACTACAGGATTAGCTGTTATCATTTTTTCCTCTCAAATCCGTGATTTTCTCGGGTTACAAATGGGAGATAGCATTCCTTCGGATTTCATTGCAAAATGGGTAGCTTATTGGGACCATTTATGGACATGGGACAGTAAAGCTTTTGCTGTGGGATTATTTACTTTACTCATCATGATCTACTTCCGAAACTACAAACCACGCTACCCAGGAGTTATGATTGCTATTATCGTAGCATCTACTCTAGTCTGGCTTCTTAAAATCGACATACCTACTATTGGAAGCCGTTATGGAGCCCTTCCACAGAAAATTCCTTTGCCTTCACTCCCGCACCTAAGTCTGACAAAAATTCTGCAAATTATGCCAGAAGCCCTCACAATTGCCGTTCTTTCCGGTATAGAAACCTTACTCGCAGCAGTAGTGGCAGATGGTATGACGGGATGGCGCCATCAATCTAACTGTCAGCTTGTTGCTCAAGGGATTGCAAATATCGGTACATCACTATTTGCAGGTATGCCAGTAACTGGCTCACTATCAAGAACGGCAGCAAGTATTAAGTCAGGAGCAACAACACCTATTGCTGGTCTCATTCACTCAGTATTTATCTGCATAATTCTTCTTGTACTTGCTCCCTTAACAGTAAAAATCCCTCTAACCTGCTTAGCCGCTGTTCTTATCCTTATTGCCTGGAATATGAGTGAAATTCACCACTTCATTCATTTATTTACAGCGCCTAAAAAAGATGTGATTGTTTTACTGACAGTATTTATTCTCACAGTAATGACAACTATTACTTCTGCCGTACAGGTAGGAATGATGCTCGCAGCATTCTTATTCATGAAACAAATGAGCGATCTTTCGGACGTCATATCTACAGCAAAATATTTCGATGATGACACTTCCTCAAAAGATGATGATGTATTCACAAAATCAGAAATTCCTGCTCATACAGAAATATATGAAATTAATGGTCCCTTTTTCTTTGGAATTGCTGATCGATTAAAAAATTTATTAAATGAAATCGAAACACCTCCGAAAATCTTCATCCTATGTATGAGTCGTGTTCCCACTATCGATGCTTCAGCCATGCATGCCTTGGAAGAATTTTTCTTAGAATGTGATCGTCAAGGGACATTATTACTTCTTGCAGGAGTGAAAAAAACACCTCTTAATGATCTTAAACGGTACCATCTGGATGAACTCATTGGTACAGATCATATTTTCTCCAATACCAAAAGCTCACTTCTATTCGCCCAAGCTTTAATCAACTTAGAAAATAAAGCATCTAACTAATGATTACCTACCATAGATTCAGGAATAACAAGACGATCAAATTCTTCCCCTGATAAAGCACTCATTTCCACACATGCTTCTTTTAAACTCAAATTTTTATGAAAAGCATGCAAGGCAATTTTTGAGCACTTGTCGTATCCTAAAACAGGAGTTAAAGCTGTAATTAGCATGAGCGAGTTATCCAAAAATTCTTTTAGACGCTGTTTATTCACACGTAATCCAGAAACAAAATAATCTGCAAAAGCATGCATACTCCCCGCAAGAATATCTACAGATTGTAAGAAGTTATAGATAATGACAGGTTTCATCACATTTAATTCAAAATTTCCCCTACTTCCAGCAATAATTACTGTTTGATTATTACCCAAAACCTGAGCACAAACCATTTGTAATGCTTCACATTGGGTAGGATTAATTTTCCCAGGCATGATAGAAGAACCCGGTTCATTCTGAGGAAAAAAGAGCTCTCCTAAGCCACAACGAGGGCCAGAACCTAATAAACTCAAATCTGTAGCAATTTTTGTTAATGCACAAGCTAGAGTAGTTAAAACACCATGGGTATGTACTAAAGTATCATGATTGGATAACGCAGAAAAATAGTTCGATGCACGTACAAAAGGCTCACCTGTTTCCTTACGTAAATAGTAAATCACTCTATCTACAAATCCTTGAGGAACATTCAATCCTGTACCAACAGCAGTTCCTCCTAAAGCAAGCTCATACAGATGAGTCAGAGAAAATGCCATGCGTTCTAGACATTGGCGTATTTGATTACTGTATCCCGAAAATTCCTGCCCCAAAGTCATAGGAACAGCATCCATTAAATGTGTTCTCCCAATCTTCACACAATCACGAAACTCCTCCCTCTTCGCATCCAAAACCTTTTGTAAATGCTCCATGGCGGGAATCAATTTTTTTTTTATATTCACCACAGCAGCGATATGCATAGCTGTTGGGAATACATCGTTAGAAGATTGTGACTTATTCACATGATCATTAGGATGAATCGGAGTTTTACTTCCTAAAATTCCTCCATGCCTTTGAATAGCTAAATTGGCAATTACCTCATTAACATTCATATTAGATTGTGTCCCACTACCTGTTTGCCAAACTTTTAGAGGAAAATGCTCTTCAAAATTTCCCTGCAAAATTTCAGCAGCAGCAGAAACAATCATGTCGCAATACTTAGGTTCCAAAACACCTAAATCCCCATTAGCTTTAGCAGCACACTTTTTAATCAAAACTAGAGCTTGAATCACTTCACGAGGCATCACCTCAGGAGACCAGGAAAAATACGTTTGAGAGCGTACTGTTTGAGCTCCATACAATTTGCCCTCGGGAACCTGAACTGTTCCCAAGCTATCCTTCTCTTGTCGCATATATCCATATCCCCTATAATTTTTGTTATCTGTCTTAATTTCTAGTAAGATGAAAAAAAAATTATTATGTTATTTTCTTTCTACCACACTACTTCTTTGCTTTTGGGAAGCTTTTGCTAAAAATAACATCTCTCTTTCCTTTCTTTGCCCCCCCCCATCAAAAATATTCACTAATTTTTTTCAGTCCCTTCCCCTCATCCTTTCCTCTTCTTGGTATACTTTACAAGGTATTTTAGGAGGATTTTTTTTAGCCCTACTACTTTCTCTAATCTTAGTCATTATTATGTTGGTGAATAAGTCAGCTAAAGATCTTCTCCATCCTGTATTTATCCTTGTACAATGTACTCCCATGTTCACTCTAGCCCCTCTAATTGTTCTCTGGTTCGAATGGGGGATTAGTGCTGTCATTATTCCCACAGCGCTTACCGTATTTTTCCCCCTTACTATTTCTATTTATCAAGGGATATCCTCACCTCCAAAAGAACTGCTCGAACAGTTTTATCTACATCAAGCAACAAAAAGACAAATCTTTATCAAATTACTTTTACCCCATGCACTTCCTCATATCTTTTCAGGACTAAAAATAGCCATGGGATCTGCAGGATTTGCAGCTATAGCAGGAGAATGGGTAGCTTCTCAGTCCGGGTTAGGAATTCTAATTTTAGAAAGTAGAAGAAACTACGATATGGAAATGATGTTTTCCGGCTTATTTGCATTAACAATTGTTACCTTTACCTTATTTCAATTGGTCGTTCTTAGTGAAAAACTCCTATTTGCATTATTTAGAATCAAAAACATAAAAAAACGTAGAACTACTAAATTAAAACTTGCTCTTTCCTGCCTTCTGCCCTTTCTTCTTTTAGGTATTTTAGAAAAGTCCAAACCTTCCCTAAATCCTACTGAAAAACCTCTTACCCCCATTACACTGCTTTTAGATTGGACGCCGAATCCTAATCATATTCCCTTGTATGTAGGAGTAGCCCAAGGATTTTTTGAAGAGCAAAACATAAAATTAAAAATTCAAAAAAATACAGACACAGGTTCTGTCATTCCCCACATCTTGTTTGAAAAGGTAGATTTAGCCCTTTATCATGCTTTGGGAATAATAAAAGTAGCTATGCAAGGCGTTCCTATACAAATAGTCGGTTCGCTTATTAATTCTACTCTGCAAGGGTTTATCTATAGGTTAGATGATGATATTTCCTCAATTCAAGACCTCAATAATAAAGTCTTAGGATTTTGTTTAAATAATTCTCGAGATCTTTCTTGTTTACTTACTGTCTTGCGCAAGCAAGGAATAGTTCCTTCAGAAGTTAAAAACGTAAGTTCTGATTTAATTTCCCCCATGTTATTAAAAAAAATTGATTTTCTCTATGGGGCGTTTTACAACATTGAAGGAGTAAAGCTACATACTTTAGGGATGCCTGTGAGCTGCTTTTTATCCGATTCCTATGGCCTTCCTACAGGGCCACAAATGCTCATCTGTGGAAAAAAAAATACCCGAGCTACATCACCAGAGATCATACATGCTATACAAACAGCTCTACAGAAAAGTATCGACTTTTGCCAAGAACATCCCCAAATAGCTTTCGAAACCTATATTCAAGCGACGCGGGATACTCCAAAAATTATCAAAGATGAGCTTTTACAATGGCAAGTAACTCGTCCTCTTCTGGCACAATCCCAAAACCCTTTAAGTGAGCAATTAAAAAATACTCTTGTACAAGCCATTATCTATCGCTACCCTCAGCTAGCACAAAAGAATTCAGAATTTCCCTTAAGTACCCTATACCCTAATCTACAGGCTTGCCTGGATGGGAAAACACATGAGCCAAACGCGATAAAATATCACGAAGGACTTCCATTGGCCTCTGATCTGCACTAATACGGGACACCTTATGAAGAGGATAATAACGAATAAGCGCATCAATATCCTTCTTATAAGATTCTAAACGTTTTTGCAAAACATCAATCCCCACCTCGTTAATTCTTCCCTTACTATACAAAGAATGTTGCGTTCTTTCGAGTAAAGTAGCTTCTTCATGAACCTCTAAAATAATTACATGACGCACAGTAATGTAGGACTCTAAAAGCTTTGCTTGCTCCAATGTTCGTGGCAAACCACTAATCAATAAATCCTGACGCTCTGGAAGAAATTTTCCTACAGCAATTAATCCTTGAACATAGTAATTCCACACGGCAATCACATCATCATCAGGAATTAATGTCCCAGAAACTGCATATTTATGGAAAAGCTGACGAATAGGAGACCAAATAGGATAACAACGAAAAATATCTCCCAAGGAAACATATACCTGGCTACCTCCATGAGCAATGAAATTTCCCAAAAAATCTTTACCTGCTCCTGGGGGGCCAAATAAAAGAATAGAAGAAAAAGGTTTGGCGTAAAGTTTTATACTATTCGCAATAGATTTGTCTACCATATACAATTAGCCCAGTCGTTCTTCTTTTCTTTAACTTAATTGATTAACTTGAAAAATAATAGCCCGCAATATACAAAATTTGCCTATGAATCACATTTTTTTCTTATTCTCTCAGGCAAGCGTATTAGTATTAGCTGCCGATACATTAACTAACGTCTTGGCACTTAATGTTGTTCTTTCTCAATTTTCTAGAAAAAAACGCTTTGTGCTGTTACTACGAGAGAGCGTTTTCGCTCTTATTAGCATGTTCGCTCTTTATGGAGCTGCTCTAGGCGTCCTCTATGTACTTAATTCTCCTTTTTGTGCCATACAAACAGTAGGCGGTGCCGTAGTCATGTTATCAGGAATGCGCGCAGTATTAAATTTAAGTAAAGAAAATCATTGGGAAAAACTACTTACATATCCCTCATTACCTTTCATCGCCCCAGTTGCTCTTCCTTTAATCATCGGACCTTCGTGGTTAGCTGCTTTCTGTATCTTAGTAGGGAAACAGTATCATTTTTCCCAGATTTGTAGTATTCTCGTGCTTTCTTGGTTTCTTATTTCTCTAGCAACTATTCTAGTGCAGGTAGGTATCACAGGAGGACAGGAAAAAAAGAAAAAGACTAAGGTTTTGTTAGCAGTACAAACTATTTTAGGTCTTTTCGTAACAATCATAGGAGCTCAACTGCTAATTTCTGGTTTACAACAAGCTTTTTTATAAAAAGACTTTATGCTCACTCTACTCAATCTTAGTTTATTATTTTATGTACTTTTTGATTCTCCAGGATCCATTCCTGTTTTCGTATCTCTATTGAAAAATTATTCAGTAAAAAAACAACAGCGGATTATTCTCAGAGAATGTGTTTTTGCGCTGGTTACCTTACTACTATTTATTACTTTCGGAAGAAAAATCTTTCATTTTTTTAATATCTCTTTGTATGCATTTCAATTTATAGGTGGCGTTCTTCTATTTTCTGTGTCACTAAAAATGATGCTTGCTCCACCTATTTCCTCTGATCACTCTATTTCTGAAATTGAAGATTGTTCTGAGCCTATTTTCTTTCCTTTAGCTTTTCCTATTATTACGGGTCCGGCTGTAATTACGGCATTGTTGGGTTATATGGAAGAGCAGCTATTTCCCAAAGAAATTATTCTCGGCGCTATGATTATTGCCTGGGTATTGTCCGTACTTACATTACTTAGTTCGAGCTTTTTCAACCGTATTTTAGGTAGTGCTGGACTTGTCGCTTTAGAACGACTATTTAGTATCACTTTATTATTAATGTCCGTAAACCTTATCCTTAAAGGCCTGTCCGTAGCATTTAACATCGGGTTTTACATTAAATAGTGTGGTTATATGAAAAGAAACGATCCCTGTTGGTGCGGGAGTCAATATAAATGGAAACATTGCCACTATCCCCAACGATCTTCCCAAGCATCCTGGATACAACAAAAAAACTATTATGCTTCGCAATACAACATTATTTTAAAAACTCCAGAACAAATAGATAAAATTCGCACTGCTTGCCAAGTAACAGCACAAATTCTATATGAACTCTGCCAATCAGCTAAAGAGGGTGTAACAACAGAAGAATTGGATCAATTGTCACGCAAACTACATAAAGAATATCAGGCAATTCCTGCCCCTTTAAATTACGGCTCTCCCCCATTTACAAAAACGATTTGTACTTCTCTAAACGAAGTAATTTGTCATGGCATCCCTAATGATATTCCCTTAAAAAATGGGGATATCATGAATATAGATGTCTCCTGTATTGTTGACGGCTACTATGGAGACTGTAGCAAAATGGTCATGATCGGAGAGGTTTCTGAAGTTAAACGCCGTGTATGCCAAGCTTCTTTAGAATGTTTAGATGCAGCTATCGCTATTTTAAAGCCCAATCTCCCCCTATATAAAATCGGTGAAGTTATTGAAGATTGCGCTGATCGTTATGGATTCTCAGTAGTGGATCAATTCGTTGGCCACGGCATAGGTATCGAATTTCATGAAAATCCTCACGTTCCTCATTATAGAAATCGTTGCAACATTCCCCTGGTTCCAGGAATGATTTTCACTATAGAACCTATGATCAATGTTGGGAAGAAAGAAGGAGTCATTGACCCAAAAAATCATTGGGAAGCAAGAACTTGTGACAACAAGCCCAGTGCTCAGTGGGAGCATACTGTTTTAATTACCGAGACAGGGTATGAGATACTAACTCTTCTAGAGAAGTAATCTCTTCTTCCAAGTTTTCAACATATTCTAAAAGCTTTTCAATGATTTCAATATCACTCATATCTATAAAACTTAAGGAATTTTCTTCTTGCCTTTGTAAAGTTAAGTAATTTTCACGAACTAAAAATAGTTCCTTGCGGGCTTCTACTAATGCTTCTGCTTTAGCACCAAATTGCTCTTTTAATTGTAAGTATTTTGTTTTATAAGACTTATCCTGAGCGTCAAGCAAGGCTTTTTCAGAAGACAAATACTCATGTAGCTTCTCTTGAAGCTTTTCTAACTCCCCATCCTTCTTCTCTAAAAGACTTTGCAATGCATCAAATCGTAACTGCAAATCCTTACTCTCTTGCACTCGAGAATGTAAACTCAAACATTCGTTTTCTAAATTTTCTCGTAACGATCTTTCTTTCTGAAGATCTCCCTCCAAGGAAGCCAGTTTAGCATCTTTTTCTTGTAAGATATGAATCCATGAATGAGTCGCCTCTCCTTGCTTCTGTATAGTTGAGGACATGTCTTTCCTAGACACCCAGGAAAATACTGAGGTAGTTTCATCCCCTGCAACAAGACGCACATATTCATTATGTAAAAGCGCATAATCTTCTAACCAGCTATTTTTCTGATCAGCAAGAATTTGAAAATCTAACGCCATATTCTCTTGTTTCTTGCAAGACTCCTGTAATAAAGCTCGATACTTCTCTAAATCCGACTCCAAAGATTGAGTACGTTTTTCTAAAAACTCACAGGCTATAGCCTTATCACGCACAGCTTGATCATAAGAAGCTTGTACCTCAGCATACTCTTCTGATAGACGGTCATACTGATGCTTTTTCTTAGTACGCTCCTCAGAAATTAAAGAAATACCCAAAGTACAAATTCCCCAAGACAACACAAAAGAACTCACTAATCCTAAAGACCATAATGCGGAAGAATCGATAGAAAAATACTCATAGTATACAAAAATAAATATGCAAGAAATGACCCCCCATCCCCAAAGACGACCGCATATAGAAGCAGCCAATACAAAGACAGAAAACAAGGTTAAAAAACACACTAAGGTTAAGTCAACTAAAGAAGCACAGGCAAGTCCCCCAAACAATAAACCAATGGGAAATAAACACACACTCTCTGGAGAAAACAACCTATCCTTAGCAATAATACAACCCTGAGCTAACCCTCGATAAATCTTGTGATACAGACACTTATTAAAAACGAGCATGGCTTCAAATCTATCTATACAAGACTTCCTCTACGACTCTTCTAAAGAATCTTGAGCTTTGGTTAATAAATAGCTAATTAAAGCAGGATCTCCTTCATAGGTCATCTCTACCTTCATCCTACCATCCGAAGATACGTGCCCACACGTCACCAATACATAGGCTTTCACCTCTTCTTGAAAAGTTCCTGTATTGTCATCAAACTCGTTTTCAGACATTTGCTTTTTCTCTCTCAAAAAATAACTTTTTTCATCAAAAGACAAACAATTAACTGTAGAAATTTTAATTAGAGATCTCTGTTTGTTTAATTGCTAATAATTTTATTCACTCTATTTATCACTAAAAGCAAGTAGCTTACTAAGCTATTTTGCAACTTTATTAAAAAATTTATTTAATAACCTCCCCATTTATTTGATAAAATAAAACTAAATAAAACTAATTTTTTTATATTATGACAGTACAAGCCACAAATACAATTCCTGCTACAACAATATCCCAATCTAACCTTCCACCTTTAGCCCCATTGAATACCCCTCCTATCGGAGCTCTGCTTTTTAGCATTTATGAGCTTCTTTTACAAGCAATTGAAATTCGCCAACAAACAGTTCTGACCCAATCACAACAATTAAATGATAATACTAATATCCAACAACAATTAAACCAAGAAACTAATCAAATTAAATTTGCAGTAGTAAACGCAGGAGCAGAAGAAGACGAAATTACCCGTGTACAAAACCAAAACCAAAACTACTCCGCACAACGATCCAACATTCAAGATGAATTAGTAACCGCAAGACAAAATGGACAAATTATCCTCTCACATGCATCTACTAACATCAATATTATGCAACAATTAGCTTCTCAAGATTCTTCGTTCCTAAAAACAACAAATGCCATTGGCAGCACAGTTAACCAGATGAATAAACCTCTTTCATAAACAAGGGAAGTAATTTAAAGGTAATCAAAGAAAATAGGTAGAAAATTATGTGGCTCCGCTCAACAGAACTACACAACCTTCCTAAAGCAGCTATCAATGTTCCTGGTTCAGGAGTTATAGGAGGAGCGAATACAGCGACTGCTGATGAAATCATCGAAAAATTCTCTAAAGACTCTAACCCCCTGATTGTCACTGTATACTATGTATACCAATCTGTACTAATAGCCCAAGATAACCTCGCGATCATTGCTAAAGAACTCCAGGCCAATGCTTCAGCTCAAACATTTTTAAATAACCAAGAAGCATTATACCAATATACCACGATCCCTAAAAATAAACTCAATGATAACTCGTCTGCTTTCTTACAGGACGTACAATCTATAAACCAAGCTGTGGGAGCATCTAGGCAAGCATTACAAAATCAAATCTCCGGATTGTCCAATGCATCTCAAGTTATTTCTAGTAACCTAAACACAAACAACAACATTATCCAACAATCCTTACAAGTGGGTCAGGCATTAATCCAAACCTTCTCCCAAATCGTAAGTCTCATTGCAAATATTTAACAAGGAATCATTCAAATGAGTATCTACCTACCTATGGATAACAAAGTCGAAACTGTCATTCCTGCATCTACTAAAGTTGTCTCCGATGAGATTCAAATCAATAAACAGTCAGCCATTTATTTCTGTATCTCTGTCATGCTACAGTTATCCACATCAACGACAGAATTTTCCAAAGCCATTATGACCGTATTGCAAGACAACACATTAACTCAACAAAAGAAAACTAAAGAGCTAATCAATCTTCCCCTATTAAAAGTTCCTGATTTACAACAAGCCGACAACTTCAACCCCGATAAACCCGAATATAAAAACCAAACAGAAATTCAATCCTACCAAACCTCTAACCAACAAATTTCTGCAAACCGCCAACTAATTCAACAAGAACTTTCTACTGCTCAGCAGAGAGCACAAGCAAATCAAAAATCAGTAAACGCTACTTCCACAACATCTATGAAATTACTACAAGCAACCTCGGCCATTCTAAGCGCATTAGTAGAATATACTATTAAAGCAAACCTAACGACATCTCCATCTGAATAGAATAACTTCTACTAAAACAATTGATGATCTAATATGAAACATGATTAGAAAAGGCAATAGTCAGGACCAACCTCTATGAGGGTTATCTTCCCCGACAAACAAGACAAAAGCCCACTACTTACTCGTGTGCTTAAGCAGTTTCCTTTATTTATTTTAATCACCTCCTGCCTATCACCTCTTATTTCTTATGTTTTAAAAAAAATATTTGCCGTCCCTGGACTTCTTGAAACTTTAGCTCTTTCTACGGAAGGCATCCAAAAACATCAATTTTGGCAATGGATTACCTACCCTCTAGTTACTGCGGATTCATTAAGAATTTATAGTGATAGGTGTCTAGAAATTACTCAGCGGTTACTTATGAGGAATGTTCTTTGCTTTATTTTCTTATATAAAGCAACTCACCAGATTATTCGAAAATTAGGATCTTCGACTTTTTTATTCCTCGTAGTGACGCAAACTCTACTGACAGGAATTGCCACATGGGTAATTTTAAAGCTTTTTCATAGTTCACATGCCTTATTTGGTCCTGAATGTCTCATTAGTTTTCTACTTCTTATCTGGGTATTTCTTGATCCCGAAAAACATCTTGTATTTCCTACGCTGCCAATTACTATATCAAGAAAATGGGCCTTTGCTATTTTAAGTTTTTTCTATTTCTTCATGCTGGTACTTTCGGGAGCATTCCCCCTGCTTTTTGGTTCCATTTTTTCAATGCTGCTCGGAATTATATTTTGCTATAAAGAAAAAATTCCCAATCCTTATCGAATACACTTTCTAGCTCTCTTCAGAAAATAACGCGAAAATTGCAGCTCTAGCTTCACCAAGTCCAGAAAGTACCCCCTCTTCGAAACGAAAAATAGGGTGTTCTTCTAAGTCAGCAAAATCCATAGGCTGTAAAAGATCATCAGAAGTTACATTAGGAAGGATAGATTCTCCTACATTTTGCAAACGAGATTTTTGATTTTCATAGAGCTGATCTAGTATTTCAAAGATTTTTTTCTTCATTTTTCATATCACGCTTATTTTTGAAAAATTGTTTCATTAGTCGTTCTGATTCTTCACAACAAATTCCAGAATGATAAGTCACTTTATGAAATGGATGCTGCTCATTAAAAACATTTATCCAACTTCCCCCCGCTCCCAAACGTATATCGGGCGCTCCCCAAACAACCCTAGAAATTCTTGCTAGCTGAATAGCTCCAGCACACATGACACAAGGTTCTAGAGTACAATAAAGCACAGTATCTAATAATCGCCAATTATTCTGATATTGTGCTGCAGCACCTATACATAAAATTTCTGCATGAGCTGTCGGATCTTGAAGCCTTTCGACAGCATTATGTCCTCGAGCAATGATCGTATTTCCCTGAACAATCACACATCCCACAGGAACCTCGTCCTGATCATATGCCTTTCTAGCCTCTTTCAGAGCTTGATTCATAAAATATATGTCTTTTTCTATATCCATGGGCTATGCAACACAAATTTTCAATTTATTTTAAATTAAATTATAAAACATCGCTTACTACGTTAAAAATAACCTGATATTACTTTTTAAACGTGTTTATGATCAAAAAAAACGTAAAAACCTCCACCTATCAATTTAAAAAAAATCAATTGTCTATACAAAAGATGTACATTAACAGTCTTCTCAAGTATAATTGATTTTTTTGGCAATTATTTTAAGGAGACATCCCATGTCTTTGGATAAGGGAATTAAAGAAGAAATTACAAAAAAGTTTCAACTGCACGAAAAAGATACTGGTTCAGCGGATGTGCAAATTGCTATATTAACTGAACACATTGCAGAACTCAAAGAGCATTTAAAGAGATCTCCTAAAGACCAAAATTCTCGATTGGCGTTGCTCAAATTGGTAGGGCAAAGGAGAAAGCTTTTGGAATACCTAAACTCTACGGATACGGAAAGATATAAAAATTTAATTACTAGATTGAATTTAAGAAAGTAGTTTTATTTATTCTCTTGATAAATGATCTAAGTAGAGGAAACCTGCATGGCATTTGAAACGATTTCTATTCCTCTTGAGGAGGGTAAAACATTAGTATTTGAAACAGGGAAAATCGCTCGCCAGGCTAATGGCGCCGTTCTTGTTCATATGCAAGAAACTTGGGTTTTTTCTTCTGTCTGTGCAGCCCCTTTAGAAGAAGCCGTTGACTTTTTGCCTTTTCGTGTAGACTACCAAGAACGTTTTTCAGCTGTAGGAAAAACTCTTGGAGGTTTTATTAAGCGCGAAGGCAGACCGACAGAAAAAGAAATTTTAATTTCTCGGCTTATAGACCGCTCTATGCGTCCTTCTCTTCCCAATAGGCTAATGCAGGATATACAAATTTTATCCTATGTATGGTCTTATGATGGTGTCAACTCTCCAGATCCTCTGGCCATTTGTGGCGTTTCCGCAGCCCTAGCTATTTCCAATATTCCTCAAACTAACATTGTGGCCGGTGTTCGTGTTGGTCGTGTAGATAATACTTGGATTGTTAACCCTACAAAAGCAGAAATGGATGTCTCTACCATTGACCTTGTGTTGTCTGGAACGGAGAACGCAATCTTAATGATTGAGGGACATTGTGATTTCCTTACGGAAGATGAAGTTCTTGCAGCTATAGAATATGGCCATAAGCACATTATAACTATTTGCCGTGCACTACAACAATGGCAAACGCAAGTAGGGAAAGAAAAAAATACTCAATATATTCTCCCCTTACCAGAAGAAGTACAGTCTTCTGTGCATGATCTCTTATCAGAAGAGCAGCTAGTCAAGCTCTTAACAATAAAAGAAAAAAAAGCATTTGAGGCAGCCTCCCAAGAGCTAGAGACATCACTTATAGAAAAACTTCAAAAAGAAGATGCTATCTATACGCCTTTTAACATTAAATCAGCTTATAAACAGGCAAAGTCCAATTACATACGCTCGAGAATCTTTAAACAAGGAATCCGTGCTGATGGGCGCACTCTAAAGGAAATTCGTCCTATCACTATTGAAACAGCCTTCCTTCCTAGAACACACGGGAGCTGTTTATTTACTCGAGGTGAGACGCAAACTGTCGCTGTATGTACTTTAGGTAATGAAGCGATGGCTCAGCGTTATGAAGATTTAAATGGTGAAGGACAGTCTAAATTTTATTTACAGTATTTCTTCCCCCCTTTTTCTGTGGGAGAAGTGGGAAGAATCGGTTCTCCAGGACGAAGAGAAATTGGCCACGGTAAATTAGCTGAGAAAGCTTTAAGTCACGCTCTTCCTGATTCTATGAAATTCCCTTATACAATCCGTATAGAATCAAATATTACAGAATCTAATGGCTCCTCTTCTATGGCTTCCGTATGTGGTGGATGTCTAGCTTTAATGGATGCTGGAGTTCCTATTAAAACTCCCATAGCTGGTATTGCTATGGGTCTTATTTTGGATCAAGATCGTGCTGTCATCCTCTCCGATATCTCAGGATTAGAAGACCACCTCGGAGATATGGACTTTAAGGTAGCGGGTAACTCTACAGGAATTACTGCATTTCAGATGGATATTAAAGTAGAGGGAATAACCTTTGCTATTTTGGCATCTGCTTTAGCTCAAGCGAAAGAAGGCCGTCAACATATCTTAGATATTATGAAACAAGCTCTAGCGGCCCCTAAAACAGACTTATCTCAGTACGCTCCCCGTATTGAAACCATGCAGATTAAACTCAATAAAATCGCGACTGTTATTGGACCTGGAGGAAAACAAATCCGCCAAATTATTGATGAAACAGGAGTACAAATTGATATCAATGATGCAGGAGTTGTAAGTATTTCAGCCTCTTCACTAGAAGCTATAGAGAAAGCAAAGTCTATTATTGAAGGTTTAGTCGGCGAAGTAGAAATAGGGAAAATCTATGAAGGTCGTGTAACTTCTGTCGTGCCTTTTGGGGCTTTTGTCGAAATCTTACCCGGAAAAGAAGGGTTATGTCATATTTCTGAGTTTTCTAAACAACGCGTGGAAAACATTAGCGATTTCGTAAAACAAGGTGATACGTTAACTGTAAAGCTTTTAAGTATTAATGACAAAGGTCAATATAAACTTAGTCATAAAGCAACTCTCTGCGACTAGTTTTTCTAAAAACCTATAAGCTAAAACTACCATAAAATATGAAAAACTGCTTGTGAATAAATAGGTGGTACTTGCTTTGAGAGGGGGGGCTTTTGCACTCCCCCAAAGAAAAACAAGGCGACAGATAGCAGTTTAACTTGTAGGATGATTATTTAGCTTTAAAGTACTATCCACGATATCTTCTTGAGGAGGAGGTGGAGGTAGGTCATCTGATGTTTTCTTAAACATCATCCCTTCTTCTTTTAGTCGCGCTCTCTTCTTTTCAGGATCCCAAGTATGATCCATAATTTCTTTAACATCTTTAGCATCCAGAGTTTCAAACTCAATAAGCATCTGAGTCATGAGCTCGACTTCATCTCGGTGTTCTTTAATTAGAGTTAAAGCCCTCTGATAGGCAGCGTCTAATAAAGACCTTAGTTCTCCATCTATTGACTTCGCTGTTTCTTCAGAATAATTTTTTTCATGATAAGTTCCATAACCTGTAGACATATCGGAACGCTCATCATAAGCTACGGTACCTAGTTGATCACTCATTCCCCATTCACAAATCATACTACGTACAAGTTTTGTAGCCTGAGCAATGTCTTGTTGTGCCCCACTAGAAACATCTCCTAAAAATATTTCTTCAGCGGCACGCCCACCCATAAGAACAGCTAGTTGATCAAAAAGTTCCTTCTTCCAATAACTTAACTTATTCTTTTCTGGAAGAAAGTGCGTAGCACCTAAAGAAAGACCTCGAGGAATAATTGTGACCTTATCTACAGGATCTGAATACTGGACACACAAACCAACAACAGCATGTCCTGATTCATGATAAGCAGTTGTTCGTCTCTCTTCAGCATCCATCTCTAAACTACGGCGCTCCTTACCGTAGAGAACTTTATCACGAGCTTCAGCAACATCTACAGCAGTTACTGCGGTACGATCTTTACGCGCAGCAAGAAGAGCTGCTTCATTTAACAAATTCTCTAAATCTGCACCCGAAGCCCCTGGAGTACTACGCGCTACTGCCATAAGATCTACTGTGGGATCAAGTTTAATTCTTTTCGCATGAACAGATAAAATTTCAAATCTTCCCTTAATGTCTGGGAGATTCATAACCACACGACGATCAAAACGCCCAGGACGTAACAATGCCTTATCCAATACATCAGGACGGTTAGTCGCTGCCATGAGAATTACTCCCTCATTCGTTCCAAAACCATCCATTTCAACAAGTAATTGGTTTAAAGTTTGCTCACGTTCATCATGTCCACCACCAATACCTGCCCCGCGATGCCGTCCTACAGCATCTATTTCATCAATAAATATGATACAAGGAGCATTTCTCTTAGCTTGATCAAACATATCGCGAATACGACTAGCTCCTACCCCCACAAACATCTCTACAAAATCAGAACCCGCTATAGAGAAAAAGGGTCGGTCAGCTTCTCCAGAAACTGCCTTGGCAATCAAAGTTTTCCCAGTCCCAGGAGGACCTATTAATAACACGCCTTTAGGAATTCTTCCTCCTAAACTTGTGAACTTCGCTGGATTCTTAAGAAAATCAACAATTTCTATTAACTCTTCTTTTGCTTCTTCAATACCAGCAACATCAGCAAAAGTTACTTTATTTTGTCCCTTCATCAACAAACGTGCCGGAGACTTTCCAAATGACATTGCGGAACCATTCATACCCCGTACTTGGCGGGAAAAAACAAAATAAACAAAAGCAAGAACAAGAACAATGGGCAAGAATGTAAATACATATCCTATATAATGAGGAGAAGGCTCTTCACTCTTAAAGGTCTTTTCTAGTACTAAGTTTCTAGGTTGATCAGGAGCCTTAAATGTTAAGGAACGATTATGAGTAAACCCTTCCCATTCTTGCTTAGCTCCTGCATACCAATGAGCAAATACATCAGGATCTTGCTTCTCCAAGGCTCTAGAAGATAACTCCTGATTATTAAAGTACCAAATAACTTGGTTCAATTCTCCACGAATCTTATCTAGCTGCGCCTGATTAATATGGCTATCTTCTATAAGCTTCTCATATTTACTACGTTCTTCACGATACAAGCGGACCGAACGTAATTGCTCAAACTGATTCCCACTTTCTGGCAAAGACAAAGAAGAAGAAACCCTAAGTAAAGAACCTAACACTTTCTGGTACAATGTACGCAACTGCTCAGTATCCATGGCCTGAGTCAAAGAAGACTCAACTTGCTGATATAAATCCTTTAACTCACGCTTTAAGGCATCGGAACCAATCCCTAATGCGGGAGATAAATATTTTCCTATAAGCTCATATAAATCTGAACCAAAAGTACGTAAACTGTCATAATGAGATGAAGGTAGAGTAGAGAAACGTTTTTCTAAAGCGCGTAAATTGATAATTTGTCCATTACTTTCTCCGTGGACTATAAAAGCTGGCAAGGAAAATTCCCCCCACTCTACGCTAGGAGAAATTAAATATCCTGTTTCAGGAATTGGTGATCCTGAAATAGCGGAAAACCAATTAATAGAATTTTCGACTTCCTTCGCAAGATGTGCTAAATTTTTATTTGTCTCATGAAGATCAAAGTTGAGTTGATGCCTTTGATTGATCAGCTCTAGATAGTGATAGCGGACCTGACTTTCAGCTGGTGCAGATTCATAAAAACGTCCGCTAAATGAAACTAAATTATCATTTAAAGCAACTTTACGACTATCTTCAGGGTAAATTAACTTCAAGTTAACTAAATGCTCTAACTGATGGCTAAAATTCACCCGAGCCTTCTTGGCAACCAAGAAATTTTGAATAGCAACAACACCAAAAATCACACCAAATAAAAGGAAAAAAAAGACCGTAGGAAAATTTTTCTTCGATTCGGGCTTCATTTTTTTATCTTTAGACATAAACTACACAACTAAGCTAATCAATCTGACAAGTAATTACTAAATATATCAAATTTTTTTATTATTTTGTTTATAAAACCCAATTATAAATATAAAATTCTACACGATCATAAGCTAATACTCACTCATCCTTAATCACGTGTAGGCATCCAGTATATACTTTCTACTCTATCATTACTACCCCTGCTTTCACGATCAATCTTTTCTTACGCAATCGCATTTGTACTGAAAATCCACGAACTAAATGCTCATAAACTGTTTGCAAAGTATGTCTTGAAGCAACAATATCTGCTTTGGAAAAAAATTCTTTAAGCACCCATTTAGCAAGAAAAACATGCTCTAATAATTCTTTAGGTACTTTAAGAGACCAACTTGCATTTTTTTGACTTATATTTTCAAGAAAAGGTTGTGCTTGCTTTTGAATATATTGACAAAGTTCTGATGAATCCTGAGCCAGAGTAAGTAATGGTTGCGTAATCTTCTTCCCGAAAACATCTTCTAGCCAGGGAAAGATCTTTTTACGCATGCGTGCACGAAGATAACGTTCATCAGTATTCGTGATATCTTGAACATAGGAAATGTTAGCAGAATCTAGAGTATTTGATAACACATACTTGGGAATATGCAGCAGAGGCCGTAAAAGAGGAATTCCTTGATAAAATGCTCGAGGAGCCATGCCCCTTAAATTACTGAGATGCGCTCCTTCAAATAACCGTTTCATCACAGTTTCCGCTTGATCTGTAGCATGATGAGCTAAAAATATTCCCGATAAATCTTTTTCTAAACACAGCCTATGGAAAACAGCATAGCGATATTGACGAGCTGAATTCTCAGCATTCCGAGACATCTCCCCAGAAGGAGCGCGGTCCAGAATAAAGGGAACACGGGCTTGTAAGCACTTCGCTTCTAATTCTCTAGCCTCAATAAACGAAGTTTCTCTCCAACCATAATCGATATGCACAGCAACAAACGCTACTCCTCGAGACTTAAGGAGATATAAAAGAAACAATGAATCACTTCCTCCTGACAAAGCTAATAAATAGTTTTTTTTCATATCTAAAGAAGAAAAAAAAACTTCTAATTGCTTATCATTTCTGAGTAGGCGAGATAACATAACTCAATAGTCCGTACAAATTTTTGCTTTGCACAATAAATTCAGATTATCGACATACCTATGATGTTGCCACACTTCGTAACTCTGTAACTTTAAAGGATTTCTAATTAGGTAGATCATGCCCATTTTATGGAAAGTATTAATTTTCCGTTATTTAAAAACTGCGATCTTCTGCACATTGAGCTTAATTTGTATTTCTATTATTAGCTCCCTTCAAGAAATTGTTAGTTATATAGCAAAAGATGTTCCTTATTCTACAGTCTTAAGGCTCACTGCGTACCAGATCCCCTATTTGCTACCCTTTATTCTTCCTATTTCTTGCTTTATTTCCTCTTTTTCCCTTTTTCGCCGACTATCTGACAATAATCAAATCACTTTCCTTAAAGCTTCGGGGGCTTCTCAAGGAATCATCACTTTCCCTATTCTGATGGTTTCTTGTGCTATTTGTTGTATAAATTTTTATACATGCTCCGAACTGGCCTCTATCTGCCGATTCCAATCATGTAAAGAAATTGCTCACATGGCAATGACTTCGCCAACTCTTTTACTACAAACCCTACAAAAGAAAGAAAATAACCGTATCTTCATTGCTGTAGATCATTGTGCAAAAAGTAAATTCGATAATGTGATTATTGCTCTAAAAAGAGATGAAGAAATTGCTAACGTAGGCATTATTAAAACTATTATCCCTAACGTTGCTAACGACAGTGTTACAGCTAAAGAAATTATTATGATTTCAAAGCTTCCAGATAACTTAGCAACAACACAAGATGGTACAAATACTAAAGAGTATTATATCGAAACCTTAGATGAAATGCTCATTCCTAAGATTACCTCTACATTATTTGCTGGGAAATCCTATATGAAAACACGAACGGATTACTTACCGTGGAAACAGCTTGTCAAACAATCATGTAACTATGCTCATTTACCCGAGACACTAAGAAGAATTGGTATCGGATTATTATGTATTACCCTAACATACTCCGGAATGGTTTTAGGTACGTATAAACCTCGATTTCGAAAATCCATACTTCGGTATTGCCTATTTCCTATAATAGATCTAGTCCTACTCATTGTTGGAAAAAACACCAATTCTCTCTTTTCTGCACTTATGTTATTTATTATACCTCAGCTAATTTCTTGGGTTGTATTCACTATTCGTGCCTATCGAGAAAACCGAGGTTACGCATAAGCCATGTACATTTGGAAACGCTATTTATTAACGAGATTCTGGCTGTCTTTACTATCTCTTATTTTACTCACATTTATTTTTTATGCCTCTATCCATTATGCTTTACATGCGATTAAAGGCAATACGCACACTCTTGCTTCAGGAGCCTCTTTAAAACTTTCAATTTTATACTATCTTGCTCAAATTTCTTTAAAAGCAGAATTTCTGATTCCTCAACTTGTTGCTGTCGCAACAACCATGACCCTATTCTCCATGCAAAACAAGCGAGAGGTACTTGTACTACAGGCTTCTGGATTATCCTTAAAAGCATTAACAGCTCCGCTAATCCACTCAAGCTTTTTTATCACTTTACTTCTATATGGAAATTTTCAATGGCTACACCCCATATGCGAAAAAATCTCAACAACCAAAGAACATATAGATCGAGGTACCCTCGATAAAGCTCAAGACAAAATCCCTGCTCTTTACCTTAAAGACCAGACCATCCTCCTTTACTCTTCCATTGATCTTAAAACTTTTACTCTTAATAAAGTCTTTTGGATTAAAAATCCTCATACTATTTACACCATGGAAAAACTTGCTTTTACTACTCCTTCTTTACCCATTGGTTTGGACGTTATCCGCTTTGCCGGAACAGAATCTGGAGGAATGGAACTTAGCGAATTCTCAGATATGAAAGAATTCCCCGAAATTGAATTTGGGTTTTATGAAAATCCTTTTTCTAAGATTTTTACAGCTGGAAGAAAAAATCGATTTTCAGAATCTTTTCGAGCTATCCCTTGGAATGCTACGGGGCTCGGGTTATCTACACAGATTCCTCAACGCATTTTGTCTTTATTATCGCTATTTTACTATATGCTTATCTCCCCCTTAGCCTGTATTTCATCTATGATTCTTTCTGCATATCTTTGCTTAAGATTTAGTCGTATACCTAAAGTCTCACTTGCGTATATTGTACCTTTAAGCTCCATCAATACTTTTTTTGTATTTCTAAAAGCGGGTATCGTTCTTGCCAATAGTAGCGTATTACCTACATTACCTGTGATGGTATTTCCTCTAGTGGTTCTTGCTATATTTACTGGTCTTGCTTATGTGAAACTTCAGTAATTTCACTTAAATAATCAGAGAAATCCCATTTTTCTAGGTCATACTCGAAAAACTGCTTTAAGTTACTTAAATTTTGTCTGTTTTTTCTTAAACAATTTACAAATTTACTTAACAGTTCAATATGTTGGACAAAAACCAAACGATCTCTAGCAACTAAAGTAGGGGTAAGAATTTTAACTAAAAGCAATTTTAATTTATGCTCATCCCAGTCATTCCCATTAGAGAAGAAAGAAAATCCGGCTATGAATACGGAAGCATAATCTAATCCATCCTTAGATATAACTAGGAGGTTATTAGGATTAATAAGCTCTATTAACTTAAAAACTGTAAGATATGCCACCATATGGAGTAAGAGAAGCTTATCTTTTTTAAAGAGAATTTTTTTCTTAGAAAATAGGGTGTCCTTTAATATGTCTAAACTATAATCAAGAAACTGATGCATATCCTCTTGAACTATTTTGGGAATAGAGAATAGTGATAAAGAACCTGAATTATGGAATTCTTCTTTTAATGTAGAGAAAATTTCAAAAAAGGTTTCTTGCTCTCCATGAATATTTTCTAAACTTTTTAACAATTCTTCCGGCTCAGGGAATGAAAATACATAAGTGCGAGAAATTCCCTCTATACTTTCCTCTATAACACGACTGCGTGCGCGATCTTTTCGAGATGTACGGTTTTGAATATTTAATACTAATGTTGTCTCTTGGAGGTACTCCTTAGCAGTTAAGAAACCCAAAAACTCCTCATTACAAGTTGCATAAAGTATAGATCCCTGGGTTATTGGGCTAGGAGAACGAATAATACGTATTGATTTATCTCCTAGTTTTAGTGTTCCTTCCCAGCTAGGGAGCATTCCTAAAATAATAGGATCAAAAGCTATAGCACGTGGTTCTAACAACCTATCGATCGCTTTAAATAAAGGACCATTGGGATATTTAGATAAAAAGCGGTATAAATCGTCGTACATTTCCTTAATGTACTGACCAGATAACAATGACTTTCTATTTTCTTCTTTGGGGTGTACTTGTATATGAAAATACAAATAGCGAGCAGCTTCTGTAAACATAAGCTTACTTTCAAATAGCCCATTACTTAATGCAGAAACTAATTGATGTGACTGTTTTTCTATTAACTCTTCTTGAGTGGTTGTGCTACTTAAAGCCTTCCATGCTTGTCTAAGAAAATATAAGAAATCATGAAAATAGCTTATGTTATCCTTAGTAGGATTGTTTATTACTATAGTTTCTTTATACCTAGAGAAAAATAGAGCCATAACAGCATTATGTGTTTTCTCTACTGCTTCTATTTCTAAATTACTCAATGCGCTTTTATAAAAAATTCTCATCGGCATATCATTGGTAAATACCAAGGAAGAAACTATATGATGTACCTCTTCACTGTGCCATAAAACTGTTTTTATTAATGGATCACCTTCATATGCTGTTTCATGTAGCTTTCCCTGCTTACAGATAATCTGAGTGAGTGTATCCGTATAAAACCGTTTATTTTCCTCATCAGACATATAAAACAGCTCATACGAACGGTCTTGCTTCACCTCTACCAGGTTATTTAAAAATCTTTCCTCACTTGATTCATTTACTTCTGGCCTTGAAGTCTCATCACTAGTATGTTCATCAACAAGTTTATGGCTAAGATCTTCTTGAGTCTTACTATAAACCTTATTCAATTCAGAATAATCATGAACTAAACTTTGGTAAAGGTGCTGTTCTCTGTTTTCCAAAAATGAAAATACATTTTG
Source organism: Chlamydia gallinacea 08-1274/3 (assembly GCF_000471025.2). NCBI lineage: Bacteria > Pseudomonadati > Chlamydiota > Chlamydiia > Chlamydiales > Chlamydiaceae > Chlamydia > Chlamydia gallinacea. Next base: position 152,769 of record NZ_CP015840.1, read on the forward strand.
AACACCAGAAATAAGAAAATGAGATTCTTGCAAAGCTTTATTAGCTTCACTTCTAGGTAGATCTCCCGCTCTCTTAAGATAACTCTCTATATTCTTAAGAGATTGCTTCATCTGATCAATATTACTACCCTTGCCTAAAGTAATACTATTTTGCGAATGAGAAATATGCGTGGGTAGGGAGCTATAAGAAATCTTTTTTAGTCTTTCCAAATGCTCTAGTGCTGTCTCGAAATTATAATTAGATTTTCTCATAGTTCCTCAAAAAGGATCAAAAAACTAAATTAATTATCACTCGATCGTTTTTATAATTTATTACAAAAATAAATTAACAATCAATTCATTTTAAAACAAAAAAGCAATTAAAAACTTAAATTAAGCAAGTTAAAAAACAAAAAAAAAGAAAAGAAATAAAAAGAAGGGAATAACTTTTAGACGTAAACTTAAACCACTGATTTATAAAAGAAACGGAAGAAGAGGGATTCGAACCCCCGGACCCTTTCAGGCCTCCTGTTTTCAAGACAGGTGCATTAAACCGCTCTGCCATTCTTCCTTAAGAAAATTGCTGTAAAAACCTGAGATCATTTTCACAAAACAAACGAATATCAGAAATACCGTGTTTTAACATGGCTAATCTTTCAATCCCCATACCAACAGCATAACCTGAATACTTTTCTGGATCTACCCCAGTGTTACGTAGAACCTCAGGATGTATCATACCAGCACCGGCTACTTCTAACCAACCACTATGTTTGCATAAAGAACATCCCTTGCTCTGACACTCACAAGAAACATCTACCTCTATACCCGGTTCCACAAAAGGAAAATAACTATGTCGCAGACGCAATTCTACTTTCCTTTCAAAAAAAGCGGGGTAAAACTCCGTAAGCATGGCTGTCAAGTCAGAAAGAGTTACATGACAATCAAGATAAAACGCTTCTACCTGATGAAAAATGACATGAGACCGCGATGAAACATCTTCATTACGAAAGCACAGGCCGGGAGCGACAACTTTTATAGGTGGCTTTTGTTTCTTGAGTTCATGAACTTGCACATTAGAAGTGTGTGTACGTAATAGTGTAGCAGGATCCAAATAAAATGTATCGTGCATCTGGCGCGCAGGATGATCTTCCTCAAAATTAAGCAATGAAAAATTATTTTCTTCACTTTCAATATGAGGAGCTTCTCGAACACAGAATCCTAGACACACAAAGATATCGACAATATCATCTAAGACTTTCTTAATAACATGCCTGCCACCTGAACAAAAAGGCTCTCCCGGTAGAGTTACATCTATTTTGTCTTTTAAAAACCCTTCACGTTCTTCAGAAAGAAGAATACTGTGACTTTTATTTTGAATTGACTCTTCAATATAAGTCTTACAAGCATTTATAGAAGCGCCTAATTGTGCTTTTCCTTCTATAGGACAATCGCGTAACTTTTCAGCAAAACCTCGAAAAACTCCTTTCTTCCCTAAATAACGTACTTTAAGATCGAAAAGATCTTTCGAAGAGTGTACTTGATCTAATTCAGTACAAAATTGCTGCTTAGTAGCTGCAAGCTCCTCTTGAATTGTCATGAGACTTCTCTCCTAAACAGCCGTCTCTAAAGCTTTTTTAGCTTGATTTGCTACTTCAGCAAAACCCTGAGGATTATGAATAGCCATTTCTGAGAGCATTTTTCTATTTAAGCTTACCCCTGCATACTTTAAGCCGCAAATTAAACGGCTATAAGATAAACCATGAATTCTTGCTGCTACATTTAGACGGACTATCCAAAGACTACGAAAATCGCCTTTACGATCCTTCCTATGCATATAATTGAAGGCCATGGCTCTCATTACAGAAGATTTACTCTGACGAAAGTGCCCCCTTCTATCTCCCCAAAAACCTTTAGCCTGTTTTAATATACGCTTACGACGACGTCTAGAGGCTACTGAACCTGTTGCTCTTACCATAATAAATCCTTTACGTTAAACAAGCATCATACGCTTATACGTACCTAACTGTCCCTTATCTACTAAGGGGTGCTTAGATAGATTACGTTTTTCTTGTGAAGACTTCTTTGACAGCTTGTGTCTTTTCCCTGGGCGACATCTCTTTAATTGACCTGAACCGGTCAGTTTAAAACGCGCCGCAACAGACCTATTGCTTTTCATCTTGGGCATGTAATTTTTCCTGCTTTTTTTTGGTTTTCACTGTTCCGGGAGCTACAATACAGATTAAAGAACGACCATTTAATTTAGGTTCCGATTCTATGAATCCAACATCTTCTAATCCCTGACTCATTTTTTGTACAACCTTGTGCCCGTGTTCGGGATACGCGAGTTCACGACCTCGAAACATACAGGTGATCTTTACTTTGTTCCCTTTTTCTATAAAAGTTCGTGCTTGCTTTAATTTAGTAAAGAAATCGTTATCATCAATATTAGGTTTTAGCTTGATTTCTTTAATACGTACCTGATGCTGAGCCTTTTTACTCCCTTTTTCCTTTTTCGTTACATCATAGCGGTACTTACCGTAATCCATAATCTTACATACGGGAGGCTCGCTATTAGAAGCAACTTCCACGAGGTCTAAACCCGCTTCTCGGGCTAAATCTAAAGCCTCTTTAAGACTTAATATGCCTAACTGTTCGCCACCAGAACCTATTAGGCGAACTCTAGGTGTCCGTATTTGTCTATTAATTTTTAAATTTAATACCACACTCTATCCCGATTACTCGTTAATATGACCCTACAATGATCAGAATCCGGTACTCATCTTTTGAGAAGCTTTATGGGAATAGCCCCAACTCACCCAGACAAGCAAGCATAAGATCTTAGGGAATCTTCAAAAGAAAAGCAATTGAAATCCTAACTGTCCAAAATTTGTCTATTCTATTTCTCACCCAGAGTTGAGGTAAATCATCTTTTGATTAAAAAATTATTGTACATTGAAGTCTCTATATCAATATCAGTATAAATGTATTATAACACACTAATAATCATAATTTTTATTGCGATGAAAACTTTCTTAACTATAGAATGGTTTCTTTAATGTCTTCGCACCTTTGGCTACGCTAAGTAATAGCAAGCTGATAGGGGCACTTTATAGTTTATCAAAAGAACTGTTTATTTACTTGTTTGGTGTGTCCCCATGCCTACGTTAGCTCCGGCGTCTTCAAAGGCTTGCATTAAGCTCCCTCGTCCTCTCCCCAAAAGGAAAATGCGAGAAGTCGTACTGCAAATATTATACGCTTTGAGTATAGATTCTACATTAGAAGAAGCTGTCCTGGTCCCTCTAGTCATGTCTGAAACTGCGATAACGCAAAAGCATGTCCTTCTTGCTTTAAACATCTCTAAAGAAATCCTTGCCAAAGCACCAGAATTCGACACATTAATTTCTCAAACCATTAAAACAACTTCGTTTAGTAAATTAGCTTTAATAGAAAAAAACGTGTTACGTTTAACACTATTCGAACATTTTTATAATGATCAACCCATTAATTCTGCTATTTTAATTACTGAAGCCACTCGACTCATCAAAAAATTTAGCTATATAGAAGCCTGCTCTCTTATTTATGCAGTATTAAATGACATTTTTCGTTTATCCCTACCTACTATAGAAAATCCAGAAAGGCTAATATGTGGTTAATCTATTGATTTTAATTTATATCCTGTCTTAAGCACTTCAATGAGAACACACGACGTGAAAAAATCTACTATTATGCAATTTCCCTTTTTTGTGCGTCGTGGTGTTTGGTTAAGCAAATACTCCACGTTTCGCATTGGAGGACCAGCAAATTACTTTAAAGAAATTCAATCTGTAAGTGAAGCTCAAGAAGTAATTCGTTTCCTTTATAGTCATAATTATCCCTTTGTCATTATAGGCAAAGGATCAAACTGTTTATTTGATGACAAAGGGTTCGATGGTTTTATCCTGTTTAATAATATCCAAGGCAAAGAATTTCTTTCTGAAACCACTGTGAAGGTATATTCTGGTATGTCTTTTTCCTATCTTGGGAAAACTCTTTCCTCCTGTAGGTACTCCGGCCTAGAATTTGCTTTAGGTATTCCTGGATCTGTCGGTGGTGCAGTATTCATGAATGCAGGTGTAGGGGAACAAGATGTTGCTTCAGTTATTGAAAGTGTTGAGGCTATTGATTCTCAAGGAAACATCATTTCCTATACAGCAGACCAACTTGATTTTAGCTACCGCTCCTCACGATTTCACTACTGCAAAGAATTTATTTTATCCGCTACCTTTAGGGTCACTCGAAATTCGTCTGCCTTGCAAATAGCAAAACAACTATTACAGCATCGGCTCGCATCTCAACCATATCAACTACCCTCTGCAGGCTGTATCTTCCGTAATCCAGAAGGAAATTCTGCAGGAAAATTAATTGATGAAGCAGGTTTTAAAGGCTTTTCCTTTGGAGACGCCCAAATCTCACCTAAACATGCCAACTTTATTGTAAACACAGGTCGAGCTACTGCTTACGAGGTGAAACAACTGATTCAAATTGTACAAAATAAATTACAATCTCAAGGAATCAATTTAGAAAAAGAAATTCGTATTATTCCCTATCGTCTTCCTTAAAGAGAGCGAAATACTAATAATCGAGGAGCTTTATTCCTATTTATAACATAAAATGTCCCCACTTCCCATTTCTGGACATCGAGCTCCTTACCCAACGTTTCTAATGCGGTCATTTCCTTTTCTCCTTCTCTGTGCCCTGGGTAACATACTACGGTAATTACTCCCTGGTTTGCGACTAAAGTTAAAGCTTTTTGAATACTAGCGATGGTAGTTTCTTTTAGGGTAGTAATACACTTATCTCCGCGAGGAAGATAACCTAAATTATAATGAAAAAGTCGCGCCCCCACTTCATTAATATATTCATGTGATTGTTTTTTAAATTCTATAGTTTTGTATTCTTCTTCTGATAATGATGCCGCACATAAGCACTTAGCCCTGTCCAGAGCTTCTTGTTGCACATCATAGGCAACAACTTTCCCCTTTCCTTGCAACAAGCGTGCTAGAAACAAACAATCCTGACCATTGCCACAAGTAGCATCAACAACACAATCTCCAGGAATAAGAATTTCTTGAAAAATTATATGGGCAAGGCGAACAACGTTACCTTGACATCTACTTATTTCTCGAAACATATAGAATGCCTATTGCAAAGATACTCTTTTCTCAATAACATAGTAGTCTCAATACTATTGGGGTATTAGCTCAGTTGGTTAGAGCGTCACGTTGACATCGTGAAGGTCAGCTGTTCAAGTCAGCTATATCCCAAGTCTTTTACAAATTCTGTGTAGAAGATTTCTCGACCTTTGGATCTCCATAACTTTTCAAACCAAGATCCTCCATAATCATTTACGGATTGATAATACGGCTCCTGGATTAAAGAAGTGAAATGGCGCTGCATCATATTTATAGCTTCAATGAGATATGTTTTACTATCCGTAGCAAGAGCTAGGCTACCCTGATTTTGTAGCACTCTAAAAACATCCTGTAAAAACTCTGTTTGAAACAAACGATGCTTCCGATGACGCATCTTTGGCCAAGGATCGGGGAAATTTACTACAATACGTTGTAAACTCGCATCACCTACATAATAATGCAAAAATGTTTGCGCTGTACCATGGACTATCCTTAAGTTATTTACTTGGAAATTTTTCATTTTTGACCAAATCTTCCTGACTCGATCAAATCGTTTTTCAACAGCAATCCAGTTTGTCTGTGGTGAGGACAGGGCTTGAGAAATTACCCAATCACCATTCCCAGAGCAAAGTTCACAAATCATCGGATGGGAATTTCCAAAAAAGTCATGCCATGAAGGCATGAGAAAGTGCTTATGCTCAAAATAATACTCAGGAACATAAAGAACACAATCCTGAATCTTAGGACAACGTTCTTTCCACAGAAAAGGAAATTGTAAATCTCGAGGTTTCATTAAACAAGATCTATACTGAATTTCAAGGAAGTCAGATTTTATCTCAAAGAATTATAAAACCTCGTTCAGTTTTTCTGTAAGCTTTTCTTATCTAGGATAACTGCTCTAGAAAAAACATATTTTAGAAAACCCTAAAAATCGAAAAAAGAATTAGAAATACACGTTTAAATGCCCCTTACCAAAGCAAGCTTCCCGAAGTTTGGTATTCCGTAACACGAGTTTCAAAAAAGTTTTTTTCCTTATTCAAGTCTATAGTTTCACTCATCCAAGGGAAAGGGTTTTTTGAATTATAAATAGGCTTCAAACCTATTCTTTCTAAACGACGATCAGCAATATGACGAACATAGTCAATAAACATGGAAGATTTTAATCCTAAAATCCCCCGAGGTAAACAATCCTGGGCATACTCAATTTCCAATTCCACAGCCCTTTGAATCAAATCAACAATTTCACGTTGTAATTCTTGTGTCCAGATTTCAGGATTTTCTTCTTTGATTCCGTTAATAAGATCAATACCAAAATTTAAATGGATGGTTTCATCTCTTAAAATATATTGGTATTGTTCTCCTATGCCCGTCATCTTATTCTGACGATGGAAAGAAAGGATCATGACAAAACCACTATAGAAAAAGATCCCTTCCATAATGATATAATAACCCACTAAATTTTTAACAAACTTACGCAAGCCCTCAAGAGATTCTGTAGAAAAATTCGGGTTAAGTATATCTTCAGTTAAAGACATTTGAAAATCATCTTTTGCCTTAATACTTGCTCGTTCATTATACGCATTGAATACTTCAGATTCTTCAAGCCCCAAAGACTCGCAAATATAAAGAAACGTATGTGTATGCACGGCTTCTTCAAAAGCTTGTCTCAACAAATACTGACGTGCTTCGGGATTCGTAATATGTTTAAAAATAGCTAAAACAATATTATTACCCACTAAGCTTTCTGCTGTACTGAAGAACCCTAGATTTAAAAGAATTACCCGACGCTCGTCCTCTGAAAGCTCCTCTGACTTCCATAAAGCAATATCTCTAGCCATAGGAACTTCAGTAGGTAGCCAATTATTTGCGCATCCATTTAAGTAGTGCTCCCAAGCCCACTTGTACTTAATAGGAACTAATTGATTAACATCTACCTGATTACAATTGACTAAACGTTTACTATCTAGCTGAACACGTTTCAACTTCCCTTCAAAAACATCTGCTTCCATAATTCTTCCTCTTTTTTCGTTACTGACAAGACTCACACCCCTCCTCGAGAGAGCAAGTTGGCATTTCTTTAATTCGTTCTACAACAATACCTGTGGAAGCAGACTTATTTTTCATCCATCTCGGTTGAATTCCCCGCTTATTGATATCGGTAAACGACTTTTCTACAGAAGTTGCTGCTGAAGATCTTAAATAATAAGTTGTCTTCAATCCTTTCTTCCAGGCAGTAAGATACATTGATGATAATTTTTTACCATTAGGTTCTGATAAATATAAATTGAGAGATTGGCCCATATCGATCCATTTTTGCCTTCGAGAAGCACATTCTATGATCCATTCTGGTTCAACTTCAAATGCTGTAAGAAAAACCTTCTTCAAGTCATCAGGAATGCGTTCTATTTCCAGTAAAGAACCATCAAAATATTTTAAATCATCTAACATATCCTCATCCCAAAGTCCCAATTCCTTGAGCTTTTGAATTAAATACACATTGGGTACTGTAAATTCTCCAGAAAGGTTCGATTTTACAAATAGATGCTTATATGTAGGTTCTATAGATTGCGTTACCCCAATAATATTGGAAATAGTTGCTGTGGGAGCAATTGCCATGGTGTGGCTATTTCTCATTCCATAAGCCTTGATAGATTCTCTTACAGGAGTCCAATCCTTATACGAAGAAGTATCCATATCTAGATATTCTTCTCCACGATATTCTTTGAGCAATTCTATAGTATCTAAGGGCAAGTACCCACGATCCCACTTTGATCCTTTATACGAGCTATAAGGGCCGCGCTCTTTTGCTAATAAACTTGAAGAGAGAATAGCATAGTAAGCAATCAACTCTGAACTACGATCAGCAAATTCCACAGCCTCTTGGGAAGCATAGCTAATATTCAATTTATACAAAGCATCTTGGAAGCCCATAACTCCCAAACCAATTGCTCTATGCTGTAAATTTGCATTCGCTGCCTCTACAGTGGGGTAGAAATTCAAGTCGATAATATTATCTAAAATACGAATAGCTACAGAGATAGTATCGCTGAGTTTTTCTTCGTCAATAGCGCCGTCAAGAATATGCTCTACTAAATTAATAGATCCTAGATTGCAGACAGCTGTCTCTGTTTGTGAACTATTCAACAAAATTTCGGTACATAAATTGGAGCAACGAACAACACCTACATGATCTTGAGCGGAACGAATGTTTGAAGGATCTTTAAATGTCATCCAAGGATGACCTGTTTCATAAAGCATGCTCAGCATTTTTCTCCATAAATCTTCTGCAGCAACTTTTTTGTATAATTTAATTTCCCCCGCATCAACTTTTCTTTCATATTCTTCATACAGCCGTTCAAATTCCCTACCATAAGACTCATGTAGCCCAGGAACATCATCGGGACTAAATAACGTCCATGTGCCCTTCTGCTGTAAACGTTTAAAGAACAAGTCTGGGATCCAACTGGCTGTATTAATATCGTGGGTACGGCGACGCTCATCGCCTGTGTTCTTTCTTAATTCCAAGAAATCTTCATAATCCAGATGCCAGATTTCTAGATAAACACACATAGCCCCTTTACGTTTACCACCTTGATTCACAGCAATTGCTGTATCATTAGCAACTTTAATAAAGGGAATAACCCCCTGACTTTTCCCATTAGTTCCCTTAATTAGAGCTCCTGTAGCACGAACTCCTGTCCAATCATTTCCAATACCTCCTGCCCATTTAGAAAGCATAGCATTGTCAGCAATCACTTTATAAATATGCGCTAGATCATCTTGTATGGTAGATAAATAACAAGAACTCAATTGCGAATGAAGCATTCCTGAATTAAACAACGTAGGTGTTGCTGGTATATAACGAAATGTAGAAAGAAGATTATAAAAAGTAATTGCCCATGCAGTTTTATTTTCACCTTCGTTTAATGCTAATCCCATAGAGACACGCATCCAAAAAATTTGTGCTGTTTCTAATCTACGTCCTTCGTGTTGATTAAAATAACGGTCGTAGAGATTTTGTACCCCCATGTAGGAAAACTGCTGATCTCTAGAAATATCCAAAGCCTCTGCTAAAGCATCAAGATCATATTCTTTTAACTGCGGATTCAACCTATACTGCTCGCCATGAAGAATATACTCCTTAAACCACTGTTTTTGCGATGCAATAAGATCAGGATCTGTAGCACTTTTGTTCAATGTTTCTTCGTACACAACATTCATAAGTAAGGCTGCAGCGACAAAAGCATAATGAGGTTCTTTTTCAATGTTGGCTCTAGCTGCCATGATACAAGCTAAAACAACTTCAGATTCTTTCATTCCTGAATAAAAATTAGCAAATGCCATTTCGGCAAGCAAATGAGGATCTGTTGTATCTGAGAATCTTTGGCATGCCCACAATAGCTTTTCTGTTAATTGGGCCTTATTCATGCAATAGCGTGTACCATCAACCCGAACAACCTCATAAGACTCTTCCTCTTGTATTTCCTTCTGCTGTCTTTCTGCAGGTATTTCTTCATGACGACTGCGAATTCTTGCTCGGGCTTCTCTATACAAAATATAATTTTTTGCAACTTCATAATAGCCAGCAACCATTAGTTGTTTTTCAACAATATCCTGAATAACCTCGATATCAATGCTTTTGTCTGTAGAGCTCACTGCTAAGATTTCTTCAACAATTTTATTTGTTAAAATATTAATTTCTGAAAGAACTTCTTGTTGAGATATAGAAACAATTTGTTTTGTAGCACGGAAAGCTTTTTCCAAAGCTGCAGAAATTTTCATCGGATTGAAGCGCACGGCATGTCCATCTCGACGTACTACGGAAGTTCGACTCCAAGATCCCTCGCGCTGTTTTTTATGTTGGTCCCGATAGATAATATAATCCCTAGCAATATCCTGTAAGCCATTGATATACAGCTGATTCTCAACCATGTCTTGAATACGCTCAACAGTAACTACTTGACCCTCACGAATTTTTTTCACGACCTCATTTACCACTTGACGAGTAATGGTAGAAATAGAGGCCTCAAGATCTTTAGGCAAAGGAGAACCATCTTTCAAATCACGCGTATCACGAAAAGCAGCTTCTAAAGCCTGAAATATGCGCTCCTGATTAAAGGGAACAAACATTCCATTACGCTTCACGATAGTATAATGCTTCTCATTTGTTTCGACCATATGCCCCCCTAACCACGAGTTTCGATGCCAACATGTATATCCAAATCAAACAAATAGCGACTCATTTCCTACATATTTTCGGAATAAAAAAGTCCTAACTAAACACCTAAGAAAAACACAAAGCCCCCCCTGCTCCTCAAAGATATTTTTTCAAAAAACCCAATATGTAGTGAAACATTATGCGCCTGTATACTATATATAGGAATAGATTCTGTTTCATGCAATTGAAAAGTCACCTCTTTCTCCAGAAAAAATGTAAGGCCTAGAGGCTTTCTTCTCTGTAATTTTCTAAGTAATTTTCTAACGATCTTTTTGCCAAAAACTTGTTGATTTTAGATGAATATATTATGCTAAAGCGATAGTTAAAATTCCGCATTTCTCATGGTAGAATTAGAATCCGATATTCGAGGTAAGCGTCTTGCAGTTACTCCTAATGCTATTACTGCATTTGGTTTATGTTGTGGGCTATTTATTATCTTCAAAAGCATCTTAAAAACTTCTTCCTCTGTTGAGCTTTTGCACCGCCTGCAGGGATTATCTCTTTTATTAATTAGTGCTATGATAGCGGATTTTTCCGACGGGGCTATCGCGCGCATTATGAAAGCAGAAAGTGCATTCGGAGCACAATTTGATTCTCTTTCTGATGCCATTACATTTGGTATAGCGCCACCATTAATTGCCATTCGTAGTCTTGATGGAGTGCCTACAGAAGGTTTTTATTCATTACTGCTCTTGATTACATCCATTATCTACTCTCTTTGCGGAGTGTTACGCTTAGTCCGCTATAATTTATTTTCTAAAAAGTCTTCAGATACAACGCGAGTTTCTTGTTTTATCGGTCTACCCATTCCTGCTGCAGCAGCTTGTGTTGTTTCTTTATCTTTGTTACTTGCTTCCAATTTTTCAACTATATTACCCAAGCAAGTACGCATTATTTTAATTCCTTTAAGTTTACTTTTTTCCGGCAGTCTTATGATTTCTCCTTGGAAGTTCCCTGGAATTAAAAATTTACGTTTCAAAGTATCCTCATTTACACTTGTAGCAACTACAGGACTCGTTGCTTGCCTACTTTTCTTAGGTCTTGTAGATCACTTCATTGAAGTATTTTTTTTAGTTTCTTGGTTGTACGTTTGTGCAATCTTTCCTATTTTTGCTATTGCTTACCACAGAAAGACGAAGCGGTCATGATCACCTTGTCTTGTAAAGATAAATTGAAGGATTGTCCCATATCAATTCACTCTGATTCAACCTCAAACTCTGTAAGAAAAGTCTCCCCCAAGTCATCAAAAATGCATGCTATTTCTAGTAAAGAACCATCACAATGTTTTACATTACCCAATACCTCTTCTGAACAGGTTATTCCTTATTGTGGTTTTTCTTTATTCTTGGGGTTCTTTCTAGCAACACTTTTTTATCGTAAACGAGCAAGACACTACCTGAAAAAACAAAGTAAACTCGAGCAGGAGAATAATTTTCTAAAGAACTCATTAGAGCGCTGTCGTCAATCAGACCAATTACTAGAGAACTTGAGTAACAAATTTTCTGTAACTTGTCATTCTCTTGTTAAAGAGATGAAAATGGAAAGCCAGATGTATTTTTCTGAGAAATCAAAAACTATAGAATCTTTGTTATCACCAGTTCAAGCTACCTTACTTGCTTTTAAACAAAATTTAGAAACCTTTGAAACGCAGCACGCTGAAGATCGCGGTACATTAAAAGAACAAATAGCCCACTTACTTTCTGTAGAAAAAAAATTAGAAAAAGAAACACAAGCTCTTACAAATATTTTAAAACATCCAGGCACTCGTGGTCGTTGGGGAGAAATACAACTCGAAAGAATTTTAGAACTTTCAGGAATGATTAAATACTGCGATTATGAAATACAAGCTAGCGATCCTCAAGGCCTTGTACGTGCGGATATGATTGTTCGCCTTCCTCAGGATCGTTGTGTAATTATTGATGCTAAAGCTCCGTTTTCCGAAACATATTTTTCTGAAGAAAATGCAGATAGATCTGATCTTATTAAAAAAATTAAAGAACATATTAAAACCTTAAAATCAAAAAGCTATTGGAATAAATTTCATTACTCTCCTGAATTTGTTATTCTTTTCCTTCCTGGAGAAAGTATTTTTAACGATGCTTTGCGTATCGCTCCTGAACTGATTGATATTGCAGCTTCTTCCAACGTTATTCTCTCAAGCCCTTTAACATTATTGGCTTTGCTTAAAACAATCGCTCATACATGGAAACAAGAAAACCTACACAAACAAATTCAAGAAATAGGACGATTGGGTAAGGAGCTCCATCATCGCTTATATAATGTTTTTAATCATTTTCACAAGCTTGGCAAACACCTAAATCTTACTGTTCAAAGCTATAACGATTTGTCTTCTAGCTTACAACATCGAGTACTTCCCACATTAAGAAAGTTTGAAGATTTAGAAGTCTCTTCTTCTTTACACAAAATTGAGGATCCCTCAACTATTCATAATCCTATCCAGCCTTTCTTGCCTGGTTTGGAACAAGAAAATTCATCTTCTGAAATACCTACATTAAAAGAGAATTTGTAAAGTTTATACTGCAGGGACTATAGGAAACTCTTGATCAAAGTTTGCTATATTTGCACGAAGCATCTCTTCTCCTGCGAAAGAAATGAATGTCGCCTTATTCGCAGCATCTTTTAAGTACTGTGTCATTACTGTGCAGATTTGTTCTTTAGTAACATTAAGAATTGACCTACGAAATGCTTGTCTTAAAGCAGGAACCTTACCACAGCGTAATCTATAATACCCTGTAGAAGCACGACTTCCTGGAGCAATGGGAGAATCTAAGTTTTGGATGATCCCTAAAATGCCTTCATGAATATCCGAATCAGAAAAGTTTCCTTGAGCAATTTCCTGAATGCCATGTAAAAATACCTGATAGCTATGGAAAATTTCTGGATCACGATAACTATAACAATAAAATGCTCCTTTACCAAGGTTAACAGAAGCTCCAGAACCATAAGCTCCACCCTGTTCTCGGATTTTGGTATGCAAAACAGTATTATCCAAGATTTCTGCGGCTACAGTTAATGCAGAAGCATGAGGATGATCATAAGCTAGATCTCCAATAGGAAAGGCCAATGCATTAAATGCTGCACGCACAGGTATCGAAAATCCTTGAGAAGCTAACGTATAATCAATAACAGGATTTTCCCAAGAAGCCACTTGTGCTACTTCTGCATCTAGAATTCCGTAAAACTCATGTTGCTTTAGATGCTGATAATTACTTTGACTTCCGCTAATAATTAACTGGCGTTTACCAAAGAAACATTTTTTATACAAAGCTTGTAAAATAGCAATAATCTCATCAACATTTCTATCAAAATTTACTGTAATCTCATGGATTTTCTTTACATAGGGCAATCCAGAAGCTAAATAGGACATCGATGCTGTTAAAGATTTGTCCATACAAGCTGTACTAATAGCATAACCCATAGGACTGTTACGCACACTATTAGTTAAAGCCTCATTGTGTTGCATCAGCAATTCTTTAATTCTTGCAATATCAGTAAAATCTATGTGGGTTAACATATCCCCCAAAACATGAAATAGCTGACTTGCTTTAAATTCTAAAGACTTCCCTCGAATGCTTACTGAAGGAGACAATACGGTATTATTATTTGCATGGGGAGAAAATTCGTAAGAAACATCTACTCCCCCTGTATGTTCAAGAAGAAATTCCAAGTTTTCTCTATAAGATCGCGCTCCCGACCCTAATTGTGGCATGAGAAAAACAAGTAGACGTAACCAAGGAAGTTCTTCAACAGACAGAGGAGGAGTGCTCATAACAAGTTCCACAAAAATTAAATCATTTGTGAAACATTCGTGATGAAGAGCTTCTCCGTGAGCAATAGTCTCTTTAACTAAATTATACTCTTTCCCTGAATGAGAAACTTTATCTAAAGAAAAATTAGGAAGGATTCTATCAAGATCCTCATTTTGATGCTGATATTCTTCTAACATTTTAGAAGCACGATAAATATTTTCTCTTGCTTCAGGAGATAAGTTACTCTCCACTTCCTTCAATGAAGCTTGTTCTTCTTGATTTTCAATAGATAAAAGATCTGCATCGGGAAGAAGAATAACTCGAGAAAAATGAGGATTATCCAAAAAGTATTTTCGAATCAATTTCTCAAGATATTTAGGATCCTGTAACTTCTCACGAAGTTCTGTAAATAAACTATGAATACGCAACCCATCCTCAGCATTTCCTCCGTGCTGTTTTAATAAACCAGAGCGGAAAAATAGGGACAACCCATAGGGTAAAGAATATCCTGAAATTTCTTTACGATTTAACTCTAACTGATGAACGGCAGCATCAACAAGATGTTGAGGAATTCCCTCTCGAATTATCTCTTCTAAACAAGCAAAAATCCAAGATTCTAACTTTTGTGCTCCTCCATGGGAACAGCCCTTACATACAATCGTTACAGGAACTTCTCGGATCTCCCCATCAATCCCCATATCCGCCTGTTTACAAAATCCAGATTTCAACAATCGAGATTTTAAGGGTGCAGCATCTGTACCCATGAGAACAATATCCAATACATACAGAGCTAGTAACTCCTGCTGATCCAATATAGAACAGGTTAGCCAAGACAAACCAAAAAGTACTTTATCCTGATTATGGTTATCTGAAGGATATTTCAAAATGTTTCTTACTGGCTCCTTAAATCTCTTCTGTAAAGGGACCAAAACTGTTTGTTTTTCTAATTTTCCTACATGTCTAAGTAACTTTTCTTCCAAGAAATCAAGATGTCGTGAAGGCTTAATATTGCCATAGAAATAAAACAAGCAGCGCCCTAGGGTATACTGGCTCTGATGAAAAGAAATGATACTGTCATGAGACAACGTAAGAATGTCTTTAGGATTGCCTCCTGAATTTACTCCATAAGTAACTGAAGGGAACAATGCAGAATTTAATGCTTCTGATAATCGTGCTTCGCCCGACATCATTGCCCCTTTCATTTCATTAAATACAATTCCCGTATGCGTCAAAGTATTTTCAGAAGTAAATTCGTACCTCCAACCTTCTTGTAAAAAGCTATTTTCTGTAAGTAAGGGGTAAAAAACAGCATCAATATACACACTAAGTAAATTATAAAAATCCTCAGGAATTTGCGATGCTGCGGGGTAACAAGTAAAATCTGCTCCTGTAAATGCATTCATGAATGTATTTAAGCTACGCCGCGTCATAGAAAAAAAGGGATCACGGACAGGATAATTTTTTGATCCGCATAAGACCATATGCTCTAAAACATGCGCTACTCCATTTGACGTTTGAGGGCATGTTCTAAAGCAAATATTAAACACATTCTCATCATCATTATTAATGATCATCATGATAGAAGCACCTGAAGGCCTATGTTCAATCTCAAGTAATTTACTCTCGATTTCAGGGAGTTCTTTGCTTAACTTAATGACAAAATTTCTATAGGTATCTCCAACCTTCATTGACCTAAATCCCTTAATATACCGTCAGGTCTTCCTACTATTTTTAAATCGATAAGATTAATGGTATGCTTGTGCCTTTAACTTCTAGCAAAACAAAGTTAATTTAACTTAGGTATTATTTTCAATAACTCCTAGGAAAGTTATGAACAATAACCTACAATCTTTTGAAAGTTATTACAAATACATTTTCACAGAACTTTCTCATTTTTTCTATATCTGCTGATCTTCCATCTCACATGGATTATTGAATGAAAAAGAATATAATAATCCTACTTAACAGCACAATACCATGAACTTAAAGAACCATCTGGATAGCAGACAACAGATCTTCCTAGTGTTTCCAACACCTTGCTTACTATCCGTAAAAAAGCAACCATATAATAGAATTCTTTATTGCCGTTTTCTTCGCAATAGATTGAGAAAAAACGCCCAATATCTGAGGCGCTATTCTTAGCGTAAACTAAGAATATACAAACTAGGTTATTCGTCTGGTTTTAAAACAATAAAGCGAATGACTTCTCCCTGAGACACCATAAGTAGGATATTTTCATTATGCTGATCTTTTAACACAGTGCTTAGTTCCTCTACAGAAAATACTTTCTGTCTATTTACAGCAAGAATGATTTGCCCTGGAGCAATCCCTGCAGAGCTTGCTGGCGACCCAGCTTCTACAGCTACAATCAGAACACCCTTCGTATCGGGAGAGATCCCTAATTTCTTTGCTGTTTCCGCATTTAAATTTTGTACACGAATGCCTAGTCGTTGTAACGAGGCCACTCCATCTTCTTGAGGAGCTTGAGAAATCACTACAGGAATTTCAATAATCCTTCCTTCACGTACAACCTTAAGCAAAACACGAGTATCTGGATCTGTGAGAGAAATAGCATTACGGAAAGCACTAAGAGATTCAACCTCTTTACCATTATAAGCGATGATTACATCCTCTTGTTTCAATCCTGCTTTATAAGCAGGAGAACCTTTAACTACATCCGTAACTAAAGCTCCATAAACTTTCTCTAACTTATAACAAGCTGCTAACTCTGCATCTATAGGTTGAAGGGTAACACCTAAAAAGCCTCGAATTACCTGACCATCACTAATTAACTGATCAATTATTCTCTTAGCCATTACGCTAGGAATAGCGAAACCAATGCCTATGTAACCACCACTACCACTTACAATAGCTGTATTGACTCCTATAACCTTTCCATCAATGTTTAGGAGAGGTCCTCCTGAATTTCCTGGATTAATTGCAGCGTCTGTCTGAATAAAATCTTCAAAATCAGCAATATGCAACTGATTTCTCCCCTTAGCGCTAATCACACCCACTGTCACCGTAGCCTGCAATCCAAAAGGGTTACCAATAGCAATGGCCCAATCACCTACCTTCAAATCATCAGAATTCCCGAAATTTAAGTAGGGAAGATTTTTTGCATTAATTTTAATCACAGCTAAATCTGTTTTAGGATCGAGTCCTACAACTTTAGCAGAATACTTTTGACCATTGTGTAGAGTAACATGAATTTTCCCTGTATCTTCAACCACATGGTTATTCGTTACTACATACCCATCTGAAGATACAATAAAACCCGTTCCTCGCACGGCTTCTTTAGATATAGGGCGTTCTTTTTGCGAAGGCAAACCAAAAAATCGATTAAAAAATTCGTCATTAAAATAATCAAAAGGATTGTCATAAGGTCCCTTGCGCCCAGGAGTAGGCTGTACAGAACGACTACTTTTGGGAAAACTTTCAATATACACAACTCCTGGAGTTGCTTGTTCAGCAACTCTAGAAAATCCTCCAGAAATCTCTTTTAAAAGCATTTCTTGAGGCACTTCAGATACACGGCTATCCTTTTTCCCAGCAGCAAATCCTAGAGGAGAAGGAGAAATACTTAAACAACTTATTACAGCTAATACTATATATAATGGCTTCTTTATCATACTTTTCTTCCCTACCTACGATAAGCTCCTGACTACTTGTACAACCATGGAACCTTCACGTGTACGAGATCTGAATTCTTTGCATTCAGAGAGTTTCAAATTCAAATCTACTATTTTATAAACTTTTTTAGAACAATGATGAAAAGTAAATTATATTGCAGGCAGAGATTACTACAATGATTTTTCTCTTAAAAATTTGAAAATAACAGCAGCTATTTTCTCACAACCATGCTAATAAAATCCTCTAAATGCGAATAATTTACACTGACAAGTCTAGAATCTATCAACTACAATTATGAGAGGAACGCAAAACTTCTTCTACTGTCTCTCCAATACAAGCTGGGGATTCTACTACTGTAACCCCAGCACTCCTTAATGCTTGTTTTTTGCTTCGTGCATCACCACGATTTCCAGAAATAATAGCTCCCGCATGTCCCATACGCTTTCCTTTAGGAGCTGTTTCTCCTGCAATGAAAGCGACAACAGGCTTGGTGCAATGCTTTTGAATCCATTCTGCAGCTTCTTCCTCGGCACTTCCTCCAATTTCCCCAATCATCAAAATAAGATCTGTTTGAGGATCATGTTGAAACTCCTCAAGAACATCAATAAATGACGTTCCATTCAAAGGATCCCCACCTATTCCTAAGCATAGGCTTTGCCCTATACTCCTTTGAGTGAGTTGCCAAACTGCCTCATAAGTTAAAGTCCCCGATCTTGAAACAACTCCCACATTTCCTGGAAGATGGATATACCCGGGCATAATACCAATTTTATAGGCGCCAGGTTTAATAATACCTGGGCAATTCGGCCCAATAAGTCTTGATGAACTCCTACGCATGACATTACTTACTTCAAGCATATCTTTAACAGGAATCCCTTCCGTAATACATACAATAAGAGGAATTTTCGCTTCCTCAGCTTCAAGAATCGCTTCTGCAGCATAGGCAGGAGGAACAAAGATGAGAGTTGCCTGACAATTAGTTGCTCGTTTTGCCTCCAAAACAGAATCATAAATTGGTAGATTCAAATGCACAGTTCCTCCCTTCCCGGGAGTGACTCCACCAACAAAATTTGATCCATAAGCTAAGCATTGTTCGGTATGAAAAGAACCAGCTTTTCCTGTAATACCTTGAGTAATTATAGGGACATTTTTACTTAACGAACAAAACATAAAACTTCCTAAATGTATTTACTCAATGCTACGGCTAATTTTGCACCTTCATCCAGAGAATCCGTGAATTGGCAAGAAATCCCTGAGCGCCGTAGAATTTCTTTTCCTTGCTCCGAATTTGTTCCTTCTAAGCGTACAACTGTAGGCAAGCTATTTTCTCTTTCTTGCATCACAGCCACAAGCCCCGAGGCGATCTCAGAGCAATTCATAATTCCTCCAAAAATATTAATAAACAGGACTCTAACATTTTCATCTGATAGCACTAAAGAAATTGCTTTCTGAATTTGTTCTTCTGAAGCACTCCCTCCAATATCCAAGAAATTAGCAGCTGACCCTCCATGAATTTTCAGAATGTCTAATGTACTCATTGCCAACCCCGCACCATTAACCAAACAACCAACGTTCCCATCTAGAGAGATGTAAGAAAGGCCCATCTGTTTGGCAAGAACATCTCGAATATTTTCTTGAGAAGGATCATACAAGACTTCTAATTTAGGATGACGGTATAAAGCATTGTCATCAATGGTCATTTTAGCGTCTAAAACAAAAAGATTTCCCTCTGTAGTTAGGACTAGAGGATTAATTTCTAACAAAAAAGCATCGTTATCATAAAAACACTGGATTAACTTGTGAATTAACTGCGTCCCTTGTTTCCCTAGCTCTCCCTCCCAACGCATGAACTTAAGAATTCTTCGCATTTGATAATTATATATACGCGCATAAGGAGAGAGAAAAACAGTTAATAATTGCTCTGGAGATTTGATTGCAACCTCTTCAATATCAATTCCACCTGCTTTGGACAATATGATGGCTGGGCAACGATGTTTTCTATCTACATAGATAGCGATGTAATACTCAGTGGCAATATCAACTAAAGGTGTAATTAAAACTTTCTCTACGGGCAGAGCCTCCCCAGAAGTTTGATCGCTAACAAAACGCATCCCTAGCAATTGTCGAATAGCATCTTGAATTTCTGTCACAGAGCGGGCAATCCGAACTCCTCCATTCTTTCCTCTTCCTCCCGCATGCACTTGTACCTTAACTACCCCAGAGCTTATACCCATTTCCTGAATAACGTCCTCACTCTCTGAAAGAGAAGATAGTACTCGGTAGGGAGGAGTAGGGATCTTGTAAGATACGAGTAAATCTTTAGCTTGATACTCATGAAGGTGCATAAATAGTCCTTTAAATTTTCCTTTTTATCTTGTATCATTCTTTTTACTTCAACTAACTTTGCTCTAATCAATGTTTAAATTCTTTAGTAGCAAGATTCAGTCTTTATTTAAAAAAGCTCCCTCTAAGGACCTCTTAGAATTAACAGAAAGTTTATTCTATGAAGCAGACTTTGGTTCGGAACTCACCGAAGAGTTATGTTCTCGGATGCACAAGTGCCGCAAGCCTAGCGAAGAAACTCTCAAAGAGCAAGTGACTTCCCTTCTCAGAGACACATTAGAAAGTCTTCCTGTAGAGCAGAGTCCTGACCAATCTTTTCCTCGGGTATCTCTCATACTTGGTACCAATGGATCAGGGAAAACTACAACAGTGGCGAAACTGGCGCATTATTACCAATCTCGTTTAGAAAAGGTCATGATCATTGCCACGGATACTTTTCGTGCTGCGGGGATGACGCAAATGCGCTACTGGGCAGAGAAATTGCATTGCGGTTTTGTTTCAGGGAAACCCGGAGGCGATGCTGCAGCTATCGCTTATGACGGAATTACTTCTGCTCTTTCTCGAGGCTATGATCGTGTCCTTATTGATACTTCAGGCCGCCTCCATACACATACTCATCTTCTTCATGAATTATCTAAACTTGTATCTGTATGCAATAAAGTACTTGCGGGTTCTCCCCACGAAAAATTTATGACTGTGGATGCGACTTTAGGAGGAAATACTGTAGATCAAGTCCGCACTTTCCATGAGATGATTCCCCTATCAGGAATTATCCTTACTAAAGTTGATGGCTCCGCTAAGGGGGGAACGCTATTTCGTATTGCGAAACAACTAAAAATCCCCACTAAATTCGTTGGCTATGGCGAATCCATGGGGGACCTTGAAGAATTTCATCTTGAACGATTCTTAGAAAAACTATTTCCTACTTAAAATGATTGAAGAATCAGCTTAATTTCTTCTTCCTGAAGAAGAAAAAATTTGCAAAAGGTACCAAAATACCATAATTACATTACAATACATCTTTAATGCTAAGATCAAAGAAAGCTTATAGCTCAAATCTCCATCATTTCCTACAGTTTGGGAAACTTTGCGAATCGTTTGTGCATCCACTACTGTTAATCCTACAAACATAAGTAGTCCTATGTAGCAGATGAATAAATAGAACACGGGCATATAAATAAACAGAGAAACTATAGCAAATATTCCTGATACTAGAACGAACCCTACTAATCCTAAAGTTAAAATTTTACTTACTTGAGTTAAGTCTGTTTTTGTAAATGCTCCATAAGCAGCTGCTATACCAAAAATCAATCCTGCAGAGCCAAAAGCTGCCCATACGACATTTCCACCATAATGTAGGGCATATACGGGGACAAGGGTCCCAAAAAATAATCCTTCTAACACAGAATAAGTGACAAATAACCCTGCAACTGCAGGAACAGAAAGCTTATGAATCTTAGCATTGATGTAGAATGATACACCTAAAGTCGCAAGACACCAAATCCACCAAAGGGAAAATAAGCTCCGGTATAATCCAGAAAAATACAATCCCAACGCTACAAAAGTCGTTATTGCAAGGCCCGCAGTCATCCAACCATATACTCGAGATACAAATGTACCCGACATACGGGATTCTTGTGCATAATCACGATCGTATAGTCCCATAGAACCTCCTATACTCACATAAATTAAAAACTTACTTTATTTATTAAATCCATAGTAAAGACTACCAAAATTAATTACTATTACCAAAAACATTAATAATAAAACAATCTTCCCGCCAGGAACTAAATGCTTTCCTTTATAACTATGCTTACCATAACGACCTTTCCATACCATCAACAAAGGGAAAAATCCAATAATCAAAGCTGCCCCCACGCCCCCTGCGTAATGTAAACATTTTAATACAATCTCGGGATAACACATTGCCCAAGCCAGAGGGAGAATGATTGTTACACAGAATATAGAAAAATTATGTGTCTTTTTATTCCAACGCAAGGCATCGGCCAAAAAATCCATTAATCCCAAAGCAACACCTAATAAAGAGGAAATTAAAGCAAAAAAACCGAAAAATTCCCCCGCAACATAAAATAAGGAACATTGTAGAGCATTTTTCATCGCTTCTACAGCAGTATGTCCATGTGCATGAGAGTTAACTAAAAAATGTATAGGGACCACTCCTAAAACAAGACCTTCCCAAATGATATACAGAATTAAGGGTAGCAAACTCCCAATAAGGATCGATTTTTTAACATCAGCAACTTTCCTATCTAAATAATAATACAGAGAAGGGATAACGTTATGAAAACCAAAAGACAAAAACAATATAGGTAGATTATGTAGCGAATTTCTCCAGGAAGCATGTAAAAGGAATTCCGGTTGTAATTTGACAAAACCTAAAATGCAGAACACAGAAAACGCAGCAACCAAACCAAAGACAAAAAAACGGTTACAATAATCTATAATTTGAGTTCCTAAAAGTAATGCAGGGCAAATAATGAGCGCAAATCCTAAAGGCGCTAAGTGGCGCACCCAAGTTGAAGAAAATCCCTGACATCCAAAAACCCGAAATAAAATGTTCCCTCCTTCACAAAAGTAAGCAATTAATAAGGAATAAAATAAGAACAAATATACTAACCACAGGCAAATTTTACCTATATCTCCAAGAGTATATTGAGCCATAGATAACATATTAATTTGTTGCTTTTCCTTAAACCAGGTCATAATTTCCAATAAACAAAGCCCTGATAACACGGAAAACAACCAAGAAAGACCGTATAAAAAAACTGTTGGGAAAAATCCAGAACATGCTGTGAGTACAGGCATAGCTAGTATACCAGCACCTATAGCTGTGCCAGCAATAATTAAAGAACCTCCTAAAATCTTACTAGACATGAGAAACCTTTCTTCATCAATATGTTTTAAAAATTACAAACTTGAGACGTGTTAATAAATTATCACTATTCTACTGTTACAGATTTTGCAAGATTTCTGGGACAATCTATTTCATTTCCTTTTTGCAATGCCATAGTATATGCCATAATCTGCCCTGCCACAGTATAAAGAATAGGAGTAACAAGAGGATGGCCATCTGGAATATAGATTTGAGCATCAGAAACAGCCGCTATATCCTGCTGTGTCTCTGAAGCCAAAGCAATAACATGCGCTCTCCTTGCTTTAACCTCCATGATACATCCCACCATTTTGTCATAAACAATAGGATCACCACAAAAAGTAATTACCGGGGAACCTGTGCTAATTAAAGCAATAGGCCCGTGCTTCATTTCACCTGCAGGATAACAATTTGCTTCCACATAAGCTATTTCTTTCAATTTTAAAGCCGCTTCCATGCACACGGGATACATAAAACGGCGACCTAAAAATATAAAACGGTCCTCATGAGCATACTGACGCGCCCAGGAATGAAGATATTCATTGTTTAATAGACGACGACATAGCTCAGGAAGCTCCAAGATCCCTTTTCCATAAGCAAGATGCTCCTCTAACTTTAAAGCATCTTTATCACCAGCCAGTTTCAACCCAAACAAAATAAATAGAAGAAGCTGCGCAGTAAAAGCCTTTGTAGATGCCACACTTACTTCAATACCTGCTTCTAAAAATAAACAATAATCAACTCCCGTAGCAAGTGCGGATTCTTCTACATTACATATGCCTAATATACAAGAAACTTTCCTTCGACGAAATTCCTTTAAAGCAGCCAGAGTATCTGCAGTCTCTCCAGATTGACTAATCAAAATTGCCAGTGTATTTTCTCCTATGTACGCTTGGCGATAGCGAAACTCCGAAGCAACCTCTATAGATACAGGGATTGAAACCAATGACTCAATAATATACTTAGCTAGCAAACCTGCATGATAAGAAGAACCACAGGCTACAATAGAAATTGCATTAAAACTTTTTAAAGAAAAACCCTCTAAAAACTGAGAACGTAAATGCCCCCGATCATCAAGATACTTGTTAATTAACTGCTCTAATACTTCGGGTTGCTCATAAATTTCCTTAAGCATATAGTAACTGTACCCTTGCTTATTCAAATCAACTTCCCGATAAGCTATCTGACGAATTTCCTTGTGTATACACTTTAATGCAAAACTATATGTCTCTACTATTCCTGGTCGTAAAACAGCTAACTCTCCAGAAGCTAAAGATTGTACATCCTTCGTATATTTTAAGAATGCTCGTGCATCCGAAGCAATAAAACACTCTTCCTTCCCCAAGCCAATGAGAAGAGGACTATCTTGCGCAGCACAAAGCAAAACATCCGGATGATCTTTATGAATCAGGCCGCAAGCAAAACTACCTTTCAGTTGGGAAAGGGTCCATGAAAAACTATGGAGAAGATCTTGCGTTCTTTGGTAACGAAACGCGAACAACTGAACAATAACTTCAGAATCCGTATCCGAAGAAAAGAGAATTCCTTGATCAAGAAGTTGAGATTTTAACTCTTTAAAATTCTCAATAATTCCATTATGCACAAGAGCACAACTATTCCTAAAATCTTTATGAGGATGAGCATTACTTACTGTGGGGACCCCATGAGTCGCCCAACGCGTGTGTCCTATAGCTAAAGAGGAAAAAATATTCGTACATTGTAAACAATGTTTTAACTCATTTACACGCCCTAGAGTCTTCTTTATAAACAACTGTCTGTCATGAATAGTAGCCAGCCCTACGGAATCATAACCACGATATTCTAACTTTTCCAGTCCTTCAATAACTAAGGGAACTGCCGACTTAGAACCTAGATATCCAAATATTCCGCACATAATATCTTAACCTTAATCTACAGCGCCCGCTCCAAGTTCAGAATCCACAATATCCGCTATTGTTTTCGCTAGGCAATCCACTTGATGTTTTTTCAATCCCTCCACCATAACCCTGCAAATATTTTCTGTTCCAGAATATCTTAATAAAACGCGTCCAGAATTCCCCAAAGTAGCCTGAACATCTCTTAAAGCTTCTTGCACCAAAGGCAGGGTATCTAAAGGTATTTTTTTTCTTACAAAAACATTAATTAATGCTTGGGGACTCTTAACAATAGGGGATGTTAAATCAGACAAGGTAGATTCACTTTCGATCATAATACGCAGCACCTGTAAAGCAGAAACAATACCATCTCCTGTAGTATTATAATCCAAAAAGATCATATGCCCACTCTGTTCTCCTCCTAAATTCGCTTCATTTTCCAACATCGCTTGTAAAACATGACGATCCCCTACAGAAGAAATTAAAGGAGAAATCCCCACACTTTCAAGATACTTTAATACGCCAAAATTGGTCATGACTGTTGCCACTACACAATTATGATTTAAAAGATCTTTATTTTTTAAATCATTAGCACAGATACCCAATATCATGTCTCCATCAACAATCTGTCCTTTTTCATTTACCATAATCACGCGATCACCATCACCATCCAAAGCAATTCCGATATCTGCTTTGTGTTCGATTACAGCTTTTTGAATAACCGAAGGAAAAAGAGCTCCGCAATTATCATTAATATTCGTTCCCGTAGGTTCGCACCCATAACAAATTACTTCTGCATCTAACTCCTCAAATACCGAGGGTGCTACTTTATAAGCAGCTCCATGAGCACAATCCAGGACGATCTTTAAACCTTTTAGTGTACGCCCCTTAGGGAAAGTGGCTTTAGCAAATTCAATATAACGCCCCATGGCATCCACAACACGTTTATTCTTTCCTACAGCATAATCCTCTGGAAACTTACCAAAATCAGTATGTGCAACCATTTCTTCGATCCGACGTTCTATAGCATCACAAATTTTAAAACCTTCTGAAGAAAAAATTTTAATCCCATTGTCCCAGTAAGGATTATGTGAAGCAGAAATCATAATTCCAGCATCAGCGCGATACGCGCGCGTGATAAATGCAACTCCTGGAGTAGGAATTGGTCCTAAAACTAAAGTTTCAATTCCCATCGATGTTAGCCCAGCAACTAGGGCAGTTTCAAACATATAGCCAGACAAACGCGTGTCTTTACCTAAAACCACACGATGTTTCCCTGGCCGATTTTCCTGCAAAACACCTGCCACGGCTTTCCCAAGTAAAACAGAAATTTCCACAGTCATGGGCTCATAATTTGCTCTCCCACGAATGCCATCAGTACCAAACAGTTGTTTTATTTCTTGCATCATGATTTCCTTAAAGATGTTTTTGTTCGGGCACTCTTTTTCAGACAGAATAAGAAGATAAACACATCTGATTACTATAAAGAAAAATAGTTCTTAATTTTCCATATGAAGTTCTAACATAAAACTCAAATTGTGATTAGAGAAATCCTTACGCCCATCTTACCATAAACACACTGTAAATCCTCTTAAATGTGGGATATCTCTGGTTTCCTATCATGGAATCCCTTAAATTAAGCACGCAACTACGCAAAATAAAAATGAAAATTCTTTCAATAAATGATAAGATACAACTCAACATAAGATATTAAAGAATGTCTTTTACCTAGGTATTTTCTACTTGCAAACTTTAAAAATTCTGCTATGGTGAAATTCCCCTAGAAAAGAGCACTTAACTATAAACCCTTTTCTTCTAAGACTTTTGGACTCATACTTATAAGCACATGGTCTGCGACAACAAAACTCTTTTGCATAGAGGCTTAGCATTGTTTAGAAAAAGTTCTAAATCCACCCTTACCCCTATTATTTATTCTGCAGCCAATTACAACATACGCCCCCAAGACTTTTCTTCTCATGCGCTTTCCGTTATTAAAACTTTAAGAAAAGCTGGACATCAAGCCTATGTTGTTGGAGGCTGTATCCGTGACTTACTACTGAATACAACCCCAAAAGACTTTGATATTTCTACCTCAGCGAAACCTGAAGAAATTAAAACATTATTCAAAAATTGTATCCTCGTAGGAAAACGCTTCCGCTTAGCGCATGTCCGCTTTGCTAATCAAATCATTGAAGTATCGACATTTCGTTCCGGAAGTCCTGATGAAGACTGCCTAATTACAAAAGATAACCTCTGGGGGACGGCAGAAGAAGATGTGTTAAGAAGAGACTTTACGATTAATGGTCTATTTTATGATCCTGCAGAAGAAACCATTATTGACTATACTGGTGGGGTCAACGATCTACAAAATCGCTATTTACAAACTATTGGAGATCCTTTCGTTCGTTTTAAGCAGGATCCCGTAAGGATGCTGCGGTTACTGAAAATTTTATCCAGAACAGAATTTACTGTTGATCCTAAAACATTAGAAGCCTTGCAGCAATGTCGTTATGAATTAATTAAAAGTTCTCAGGCGCGTGTTTTTGAAGAGTTAGTTAAAATGTTAGGGTCAGGTGTATCCTCTGAATTTTTTAAATTAACAGCAAAATACCAAATCTTAGAGATTCTTTTTCCCTATATGGCTAAGGCCTTTCATTTAAATTCGAAATTACAAGAGCAAACTTTTTCCTACTTGGATAAACTAGATCACCATATTTTAGGGAAAAAACGGCACTACGAACGACACCAACTCATGGCAATCTTTCTATTCCCTCTTGTAAATTTTAATGTGCGATATAAACATCGACAGCATCCTACTCTCTCTCTCAACGCTCTTTTTGATTATATTAAAAATTTTTTAGGGAATTTTTTTTCAGACTCATTTACCAAATATTCAAAAAAGAATTTTATTCTCACGGGTTTGATTTTACAAATGCAATATCGCCTGACACCCTTAGTCCCTATAAAAAAAAAACATGTGTTCAACCGTAAAATTCTAAATCATGTACGTTTTTCTGAAGCTCTTTCTTTACTAGAAATTCGTAGCTTAGTGTATCCTAAACTTGATAAAATCTATGTTGCTTGGATGCGACATTACCAAACTTCACAATCTAAAAAGGAATCATCATAAGATAGCGTCCCGTGTTTTCCCCATCTCTTGCTCTTATACTCTATCCCATAGGATTGTTGGCTAATTTGTTTTTTGGCTGTGCATTTACTATACAATGGTTTTCTAGCTTCAAAAAAAACCAAGCCCACGTCCCTAAGATTTTTTGGATTTTATCCTCCATAGGAGCACTGCTTATGATGGTTCATGGCTTCATACAGAGTCAGTTTCCTATTTCCCTTCTACATAGTGCAAATCTTGTTATTTACTTTAGAAATCTGAATGTTACTTCCTCTTACAAGTTATCATTCACCTCTACTCTAGGATTCCTTATTCTTTCTCTACTACTTACTACCCTACCCTTTACTATAAAGGCATATTACTATCCCTCTATGGAATGGATGGCCTCACCTAACATCTTTTCTCTTCCTCTACCCCCTCCAAACCCGTATTGGCATGTCTTTGGATGTTTGGGATTATTCATTTTCTCTTCCAGATTTTTCGTGCAATGGTTCTACTTGGAAATAAAAAAATGCGCCACTCTACCTGCGTTATTTTGGCTAGTAGGCTTTTTAGGAGGATTTCTAGCATTTATCTATTTCCTACATACGGGAGATCCCGTAAACATGATCAGTTATGGATGTGGTTTATTACCTGCATTAGCTAACCTCCGCATTATCTATAAAAAACACCGTCATCTCCCTAGCCATCACAATCACAGCTGCTTTTTATCTGCAGGAGAAACAAGTGGTGACATCTTAGGGAGCCATATTCTCCGTCATATGAAAGCTCTCTATCCTCATAGAAAATATTTTGGAGTTGGTGGCCCCTTAATGCGTAAAGAAGGGCTAGATGCCCTCATGACTATGGAACAATTCCAAATATCGGGATTCTTAGAAATCTTCGTTTCCCTATTTGGATTATTCACTAAATATCGGAAATTATATAAAGCCATTCTTAAAGAAAATCCCGAAATGGTTTTTTGCATTGATTTCCCTGATTTTCATCTATTTCTCATCAAAAAATTAAGAAAATCGGGGTATCGAGGAAAAATTATTCATTATGTTTGCCCCAGTATCTGGGCTTGGAGGCAAAATAGAAAAAAAGTTTTAGAAAAAAATCTTGACGTCCTCTTGTTAATCTTGCCTTTTGAAAAAGATCTTTTTCTACATTCTCCACTCAAAACTATCTACCTAGGACACCCCTTAGTAGAAACTGCAAAACAATTCCGCCCTTGTAAAGAATGGAAAGAAAAACTAGCAATTCCTAATAAGCCCATTGTTGCTGCTTTCCCAGGCAGTCGTCCAGGCGATGTTATAAGAAATTTAACTGTTCAAGTACGAGCCTTCCTATCCTCATCTTTAGCCGGTACTCACCAACTCCTTGTCTCTTCATCTCATGACAAATATGATGATCTTCTTTCCAACCTTCTTAAAAAAGAAGGATGCGAAAATAGCCACATCATACCATCGGCTCTACGCTATCAATTAATGCACTCTTGCGACTTCGCATTAGCTAAATGTGGAACTATCGTCCTTGAAACAGCTCTACATCAAACTCCTACGATTGTCACATGTTTGCTAAGCTCTTTTGATAATTTTCTAGCAAAATATATATTTAAAATTTTTCTTCCAGCATATTCTCTTCCCAATATTATTACTAATTCCATCATCTTCCCAGAATTTATTGGGGGAAAACATGACTTTTCTCATGAAGAAATAGCTGTAGCCATGGATATTCTTTCAAATCCAGAAATCAAAGAAAAACAAAAACGCGCTTGCAAACATTTCTTCGACATTATGACAACAAATGTTGTTACACCTCAAGAATGCCTAAAAACGATATACTCCCAATCCTACTCAAATAAAATACCTAACTCATAATGGCTTCTCTAACTTAAAAGAAAAGCTGTATTACCCTAACCTATCTCAATAGAATTAATTTTCACATTTCCCTATAGTCTCCATGTAATATTCATACTAACAACACGCTCTCCACAGAGTAATAACACAAACAAAATAGTACGAAAACCTAATGCGAAACAAAAAGCAATGGTCCAGAGAAAATAATAATCCAAGAAGGACATGTCTGTTTAAGATTTTCCCTTATACAAAGATATCTACTGTAAACCATTGTTTTCAAAAAAAAGAATGGGGATTACTAAAGATATAAATACAAAAGCTTTGCAAACAATGTAAAAATACTCCTTGCAATAAGAAAAAATGTTTAGTTCTCTCTCTATACAACTAAAACGTAGCAATTCATCTTATAAAGATGCTTTATAGAAATACCTCCGCAAAACAAAACTAAAAATCTACCAAAAATATATTATACATTATCTGCTTTCATTATTAATGAAAGCAGATATCGTCCAAAACTAATCCTTAATCTATTTCATCTTCTTCTTCAGATTTAGTTTCAGTAGAAGGTGTTCCTGGAGATGTTATCGCTAACACTCTTTGCCTTCCTTCCGCTGACATACTCATCGTCATCGCTTGCACCAAAGCATTCGCTGACGAGGATTTCTTCGATTCCTCAAGGAGCTTCTCTTGTAATTCCGCTATCTTCGATTCTTTCTCACTCAATTGCTCTTGTTGAGTCCGTAACGCCTGCGTCATGTTCCCTACTTGCGACTCTAAATTCCTTACACGAGCCTGAAGCGCATCATTACTCAAGCTCAAATCACGAAGTTGGGCAGCTCGAGTCTCCAATTCCCGTCTCTGGCTCTCCAGCTTGTCAAAGAGTTCCTGATCCGCTCCTTGTAATATTTGCTCTCTCGTATAAACCTGATAGCTCGTCAAACGCTCTTTCGTCGTCTTAAACTCTTCTAAATCTTTATGCTTCTTCTTCTCCAACTTACTTTCAAAACTACGTAACAAACGTTCGTATAGCTCTAGCGTTCGTCGCAACTTCCCATTATCTTCTTTCGAAGCATTTAATTGCGTCTGCAACTCCCCTAACTTCTGCGCCTGTAAGCTTAATTCCGTATCTTTGCTCTCCTTAAAGGACTCATATTGACGCATAAGCTGCTCTCGGCGAGTCTTCTCTAATTCCAAAGCACGCTTCTCCGCCTGTAAACTACTCTCAAGGTTCGTCTTCTGCAAGGCAAGAGAATCATAACCCGCCAATTTATTACTCAATGCTGAAAGATCCGCAGAAACCTTGTCTAACTGCTCTCTTAAACTCTGTTGTTCTTGCGCTGAAACACGAACCTTAGCCTCTTCAGCTGAAAGAGATTCTCGTAATTTAGCTACCTCCTCTTGCTCCTGCATAAGCTGCTGCTGAGTCTGAGTCAATGCCTTCTGCAGCTCTCCCTCCGCTTTCTCTTGCTGCAACTTAGATAAGGATTTAGTCAAATAAGCCACTACCTCTTCTTTCTGTTTCACAACCTCCGACAACCTCTTTGCTTGCGCTTCCTCTAAATCCTTCCGAGCTTTCTTAAGATCTTCTAATTGCTTCTGTAAAACTGCTATCGTCTCCTCTTTAGTAGTCTTATCAATACGCAAATCCGAAAGCTGACTCTCTAAATCTACTATCTTCTCCTGTAGATTTTTTATCTTATCTTGATCCGCAACCACCTGCCTCTTCAAATACCCACATAAGCGCTTACTACTCTCCAGATATTTCTGCGTATACTCAGAGAGCTTCTTCAACGCAGACTTCAACCCATCAACTTTAGGAAGAGACCCACCCAACTGTTGAACAAAACTATCACAGCTATCCACAGCAGAAAGAAATTCTGAAAGACGCGATTCTAATACAGGAAGAGGAGATTGCGTCCCTTTACTAAACAATGAAGTCACCTTACTAAGGCCCTTACCTTGAGAACCCCAACCCTCTTCCTGAGAACCCCAGCTCTTCACTCGATTCTGAGCTTCTAATAACTTTTCTCTAGCTTGAAGAAAATACTCTCTTTCCCCCTCCCTAGATCGTAAAAGATCCTCGTACCTCCTTTGAGTATTAAGCAGTTTCTCTAACTCAGAAGACACCTCCCTCTCCGCAGCCTCCGCAGAAGCACGATTCTCCGACACTAAACGCTCCAAAGAAAGAACTTCCTGATCACACAAAACAGGAACCGACCTAGACTTCAAAACTAAAGAACGACAAACTAAACAATTCAAACCAACAAAAAGAAAAAGTAACCCCAAACTCAATGTAACACATAAAACTAACAATGAGGTAAAAATACCCAACTCAACCCCAAACAAACAGGAGGCAACTAACCCCCCCCCCCCCGACTAGAGCGAGAATCCCCAACACCACACTCAATATACTCGCAACCCTCAACGGTCGCAATTCCTCCACACCAGAAGGCGAACCCTTAACTCCACAACTCAAACAATTCGTCAATAACATCTTTAACTCCAAAGAAAAATCAAAAACAAAAAATCTAAACATGAATGAAATTTCTAGGCAAATCCAATAATCAATAGAATCAACAGCAACAAATCATAAAAACTAACAAAAAGCGATGTCCAAACTAAATGCTCTCAAAATCTAAAGACGGGTTCCATCTTTCCCTAAAAAGAGCAAAAGAAGAAGACAGAACCATTTAAGTTCTTCTTCGATTATAGAAACGAATAGTGTCTTGCAATCTCTTAGACAAGAGGCAAACATGCTTCTCATATTGCTCTCGAGACTCCAATTCTGCGAAATACTTTTGAGCATAAATGGTGTTCTCTTTCTCCAGAACACTCACATATTTGTTTAAACGAGTAGTCTCTGTCTCTAAGTCAACTATCTGAGCTTGATATCTAAGAGCGTGTTCTTTTAGAGATTCTATCTCCTGATTCCGAATGACAATCTCCCGATCCCGTGAGGCTATCTCTCGAGAAAATCGCTTACCATCATCTGAAAACCTATGCTGATCAATTAAATAATTAAGCCCCAATATGAACAGCACAAGAGACATAACTGTATTCAATATCAAATTACTTAAAAAAAATTGAGAAGAAACAAAACAACCTATAATACTAATAATTAAAACAAATATCGGCACAATAATTGCAACGATAGCAGTAATGCATTGAAGAATTCTATTTTTTACCGGAGAATGTGATGTTGTTTTTTCAAAACACAAAGGAAAAATCTTCATACAAAGTCTAAACTATTAATATTCCTAACTTGTACTATCTTTACTTGTTACCTTGTCACTGATAAATTTTTGCAAACTAGAAATTTCTTTCTCTAATTCCTGTTTTTTCTCTGTGAGCTTAACAAGCTCTTCTTCTTGAGATTTTACCACTCCCTTTGTAAGTTCTAATTCATCCATCACTATGTGCAATTGCGACTGTAAACTGCTCGTTGTTCCTTTTTCCAAATCCAGAGATTGTTTAAGTACCATAGCATCGGAAAATAAAAGTTCGTAACTTTCTTGCGAACTCTTAAGAACAACATTTAAAGCTGCTATTTGATGCGAATATTCCTTCTTATAGTTTATAACTTCAGCACGTAACTTATTTACTGCTACCTCCATCTGCATTTTCTCATCAGTAGCGACTTGGCTTAAAGCGAGGATCTTTTCTAACTCATCGCTCTTTTCTTCTAAAACGTCTCGTAATTTCTTTACTTCTTGAGCACAATGTGTATGCAAATTATTTAGCTCTTGCTCTTTTTCAAGAAGCATTTGTTGCAAATGGGAGGCCGAAGTAGATTCTCGAAGTTGTAACCGCAGCAATTTATAAAGAAGCCGACTGTAAGTACTGTTAAGAACTAAAAGCAAGGCAATACTAAATAGCACAAATCCCATCAGCACATAAAATGCCGAGGAAAATTGAGAACCGAAAACCACTACCAAAGAAATGCCAATGGCTAATACCGAAAGGCCAAGAGTCAGCCCAATGACAGAAGTGATCAACACAACCTTAATTTTCTTTGCACTTACATGCGACTCCGGTACTAGTTGTATTCTATTTACACTCTCTAAAGTAGGAGAAGCCATGGTATCGACTCAAAATAAAAGTAAGTCCAAAGACACAATAAAATAATCCACTTACCTTTAATTTTAAATGACTTTTTAAAAACGATTAGTTATCTCCTAGAAAAAAATTAAAAAAATTCTTTTTTTCTTAGAACATTGAATTAAGATCATTTTTCATCCACTCTTTATAATTATAAACAACTTTGAGAACTGCTATACATCTCGTTTAAAATCCCCACTTTCTGTTTTGACAGACAAAGTTCTTACTCTTTCGTTATCATCTAGAGTACCCAAGGAAAACTGGATTTCTTTAATTCTGGCCATATGGAGATAATTTGTTTATAAGAAAAATATGGTCCTAACCAATTGGGGTACCCTAAATAGTTTTACGACAATAGATGTTAGAATTAAAATTGCAAAAGAATATTGCATTCAATTAATTGGATGTGACTATCCAACTACATTAGCGTCGGGTGATAATTAGACACTAAAGAATAGCTTGGGAAAATAACAACTCCTATTAAAGAACTCTTGTCCTCAAACCATTCTCTTGAAATTAAAAGAGCGTGAACTTAAAAAGTCTAAGAATAAATAAAAACATCTTAGAAAAAGAATAAAATAATCACTTTTATTTTCATTAAACTGGATACATGTAGAAAATATTCCTAAACCACAACAAAAGTCACAGCCTAAGAAAAAAAGAAGCATTAGAAACTTGGTCTCCTGTAAATAAACTTGAAAATCAGGAGACCTCTAATGAAATAGACAAACTAACGCTATCCTACCACCGGTATTCAAGTACTTATAAACACTCGGATGACTAAAAGCAAATACAAATACTTTTAATTTCTTGTAAAATCTCGTTATTTACCCCACTTCATTAGAAAGCTTTTTACTAGCCCAAATCGTTATTTCCTTCTTGAGATTCCGCTACCTCCCCCTGTTCTCCCTGAGCAACCTCTACCGTCTCACCTTCAGGTGTACTGGCACCCTCGTGCAGATCTTCCTGCTCCTGTATTGTGTTCTCTAACAAGCTCTTCTGGCAAACAAGTGCTTCTAACTTTTCTTGAAGGAAATCAAGTTTACTTTTAAGATTACCACACTCTTTTTCTGCTACTCCTCTTTCCATTAAAGTTACTGCCTGCTGAATTTGAAGGTCTTGCAGTTGTTCTGCAAGGTTTAATCCTGTTTGTGACATCAGAGCACATTGAGTTTCCAGCTCAGATGCTAAGACTCGAGAATCTTGGTAAAGTCGACGAAGTTCCCCAGATTGTTGTCTATCTTTTTCATGTTTCTCTTCCACTTCCTGCAGTTTTTTCTGATTCCTTTCAAGCATCTCTGCTAATTCATGAATACACGCTTCCTTGTCTACAAGTGCTGCTTGCGTTTCTTTTAACATCATGCTCTCTTTTCTAAGAGCTCCCTGTAATTTTCGATTTTCTTCTACCAGTCGTTCTGCACCTACATTCTTCCTACAAATTGAAATCAATGCAATGCCCAATAAAACTACACTAACCACCATAGAAAAAATAAGAATGCAAGAGAGCGGCCCAGATGTAGAAAATGCAAAATAAGCAGTCAATAACAAAGAGAACAGCACTGTTCCTAATAAACATGTAATAGTTAAAGCAATAAGTTGTGCCCTCGCCATTACAGTACAAGGTGAACTATGAAATACTTCTGGGGGGGGGGGGGATTGATACTTGTTGTCATATGTCATTCACTTTAAAACAATTAACTTAGGAAAAGTAAGCTACTGGAAGATTTAAAATACAAGTAATTTATTTGTGTTACAAACCAGACTCTCTTGAAGAAAAAGCAACAAAAAATTTAAGATTTGACCCATCACTTGAATTAGCCGCAATGCCTTCTAAACCATAGACATAGGCGCAAAATGAGTAAGCGAAGTGAACCCAAACCGATAGCCTAGGGAAATAAATAACCAAAGGCAAAAAGAGGGTGCCGTACCGGTTCACTTAAAAGACTACTTTACCAAAAGACGAAAGAAGCTTTTTCTTTATAAGATCTTACAAACATTTATAAATGGGAGATTTTTATCTTATAAAGAATTTGCAACAACCTTTTGATGTGATCCGATTTTGGATAATTTGATTTTTAATAAATCACAGTATAAAATAATAGTATTTTAATTTATAAATCCTATAGTTAATTTTTTAAATGTCACTCGATTATAATCCTGGTGCACAGCTTTCCCTGAGAGCACAACATCCTTTGATAGGGTTCTATCGCGTCACTTCTTTCACTTCCTTACACAATAAAATTAGAGGTATCCTGAGCTCTTGTTGCTGTCTCCAGACGCCCTCTACTACACATCCAGGTTGGGTAGCTACTATATCTATCGTGTCGGCTCTTCTTTCTGTTGCTATCTCGATTCTTCTACTTCCTGTTAAACTAGTCATGCTTTTTGGACTCTGCCTCTGTAAGCCGCACCAAATTCAGCCATCTCCACTACTTAAGATCGAGACTCCTTCCGACTCACTCCCCCCTCCTTACCAAGAATCCCTTATTCAACCTCCTCAGGAAGTAGTTAGAGAATCTAGTGTAGAACTGACTCTTAAGGATTTCTTTGAGCTTTACTTTCACAATTTCCCCCTAGATCGTATCGATGTAAAAGCTATAGCTCTAGGTAGCCACGTAGAAGAATTACAAGATCCAAATTTCTCTGAAGAAGCCCTATTCAATCTACCTGCCTCTCTTTTCTATCCAGTTCCACCATCTATGGATGACATAATTCACATTCCCCTATTGGCAAGTGATGAAGAACAATCATTAGAGGCCACCTCCTCCGAAGAAGAGGAAGGTCAGTCTCCTGCGTACCCACCCTCTTCTGCTCCAACTTCCTCACAAAAAACTGTGGAAGCTGCTTTAAACGAGGATCCCTCTATTTGGCAGAAACAATTTACCGATCAACTCCTTTCCTCTGCCCCAGAGGATTGGGACTTCTTAACTACGTTACATCAATACGCCGTCTTAATGTTAGGAGAGCAGCAAGCACAAAAATTAAAAACGTTTATTGCGAAAATAGCTGATCCTGAAGCGGGTTCATCCCTATTAGACCCTGAGACACAACAAACAGCTCGAGCCTACTTAGGTGGCCTATTATCACTGCTTACAAAAGCATCTCTCCCCTCACGCCTAAAAATAGAGATGCTGAACAATATTTACCAACACCTACCCAATTGTGAACAAATACCCGAATGCTTACTTCCTATAATATATGATGAAATGCTTGCTTTATCTTTCCTTGAAAGAGAGTATGCTATTTCCTCTCCAGAAGAAGAGCTAGCGTGTTCTGGACTTATGATACACCATTTGCTTCCTCCGCTTTCTTCAGACGCCAATTCTAGTGAAGTCCGAGGTTATATTTCTTTATTACGGCAGAAATTTGCACAGCCATTAATAACAAGACTAGATAACATCCATCTCACTCCCTCAACAAATGCATTATTACAGGCCTTGGCACAACCCCACCCCCCCTGGAGTGATTTTAAACCTAGACTTGTAACTTTAATTCAAAATCTTTGTGGACACACAAATAAAACTACGTGGAGCATGCAGCACATACTCAATCGTTTATCTAGTAGAGCAGACTCTTTAATTCAGAGTGCTGAAGCTGAAGCATCAGCTCGTGCCAGTATGCACTTACTATATGAATTTATGTTAAGAAACGATATATCCAATGAACATAAACAACTTGTTCTAAGCAATATTGCCTCTTATAGTGATCGCTGTGCCCCAACCTGGATTACAGAAACAAATGCCCAGTTAGAACTCCATATGAACTCAAGCACTCAAGGAAGAGAACTTATTCTCACCTGGGTACAACAATTCAAACATCACCTAGTTCACGAACTATATCACACAGAACCACAATGGCACATAGAGACAGCCTTTAAGCTTGTTTATCAGTCTCAACTTGGTTTAGAACCAGGATTTATTGACCCCTATACACAAAGGTTATCAGAATACCGCAGCCAATTAGCAGACGCTTATTATAAATTCGTAACACAGTATTCTGAATGTGCGAACGCCATGGTAGACTATATTCTTGATCAAGCGCTACAAGCTTCTCAAGAGCAACAAAACACTTTAATGCAATTAATACTATTAGACTTAGAACGCAGGCTATCTACACATCATGTAGCTGATGTCATGGAAGCATTCTTCCCAGAAGAAAATGACTATAAGCCATGCCGGATGGCTATCATTTACTTACTCATACGCGAAGGTGTTCTTGAAACTATAAATTAATAAAGAAACCCTCTTAGTAGAGCATTAGAGAGAAAGTACCACTTATGTAGATTATATACAGGTAGTTTTCACGATCACGTAAACTACCTGTATGTTATCTAGAAGAAAAATTTCTAGAAAATTAAACGTGCCCCTCCATTTATGCCATAAGCCACGGTGTGTTCTCTCCACTCATAAGACATCCCTAAAAATGTACTGAAATAAGAATTCCATTCCGTATCATTATTAAATTGCGCCTTCATAGACTTTCTAGATAAATTGGATCCGCCCCCCTCCCAAGAATAGGAAGCCGCAGGCAAATTAATCAAAATGTGTGATTGTTTACGATACACATCCAAAGCATAGGAAAAGCGCAAACTATTTACCTCAGAACGTTGTCCTTTGGAATAATTATGTTCCAAAGATATTCCTATAGGGATGGAAACATTTTGTAAATTCCCCTCAGAGAATACTCTGGCCTCGCTACCTACTTCAGTAAATGCTGGTAATTCTAAATAAGAATATTCAGCTCCTGTAAAAGGAATAAAAGCAGATACTAAAGACGAAAATAACCTACGGGGGTTAAGAATATAGCGATAATTCACCTGAGTATCTGCTAATATCCCTCGACTATTCCATGATCCTTGGGATTTGCCTAAATCTGCAGAATATGTAGTTGTTAAATGATTATGCATATTGCTATAAACAAACATTCCCTTAAACAACCAAGAACCCGCAAAAATACTCATATAAGCAGACCCTAAATAACCGCTTTGCTCACTCCGAGATACATAAGACTGACTATCCGTATAACCAAAAAATTGAGCAAAACTTCCTCCAATTAAGAAATCTTCGATGAGTTGCGTATCCAACCCTAACGCATAACCACCCGAGCAATGGTTAAAACCATCAATTTGCGCTATTGTTGCACAGTTCAAGAAGGTTCCCAAGGCAGCTCCCCATATATTCGTTGAGTAGTCCATCTCCATTCTTTGTAAAGTAATGTTATGCGAGATTTGCTGTTGTTTCAAAGCACGTAAAATCTCATACTGCCCCCATAAGGTGTTTAAAACAATAGCTCCCCCTTTCTCTGGATTTAATTTATATCCTGTAGGTTTCCAATTGATCATTAACTTCCCATCGACTACTTGAGGATCTGACCAGTGTCCTGTATGCCCATACGTAGATTCCGTAATCACAGGAACAGAAACATGAATTTTTAAAGAATCTAAAATGTGATTCGCATCTTTAGAGTCTTCTAAAGATGTCTTAAAAGTAATTAAAGCAATATTTGTTTCTCTATTGAGTAATGCATGGTTCTCATAACCTTTGCCTTCTGTATCTATAAGAGTTAGGTCTAAAACATTAGAGTCTAGTGTCGTTCCCTCAGGAATAACAATTTGTGGAGGTATGGGCGTGATGCCAGGTTCTGAAGCAAAAGAGGCGAGGTCAACATCAAAAGAACGGACATCCAGCAATAGCTTTTCTTTAGGAAGTGGGGTGTTTTCATCAGCAATATCCATAGAATAGCAAGATTGTATTGAGGAATTGACCTTCCTCTCTTCATGTAAATTTTCGCTTTTCCCATAAGGATGGAAAACCCCTAATACAGTACCTGAAGCTAGCAAAATTTTACTTCCTCCCTCTTGCTTTAATCCACATAGCCATAATTGGGCTTGATTTGACAAAGCTAACGTACCCGACTCTAATACAGCTACTTGAGGAATTTTCGATGTAGAAGACGAAAAACGTACAATTCCTGTGTGCTCTGTAGAACCTTCGGGTGTTTTCTTATTGAATCTCAAGGTAGGATCTTTTAAGAAATCCGTATAGTCTACATGGGCCCTTCTCAAAGTGAGATCTTCAAAAATAATCGCATCAGAAAACTCTATACAACGATCCTTAGAGGCAGATATTTCTAACAAAGAAGATTCTTTTCCTTCAAAATATAAACCATCGGAAAGACCTATTGAATTGATATTGCCTTGGAAAAGAATATCCCCTCCATAGGCTTCTAAAGTTACCTTCCCCTTTTCACAAATTCGAACAGCACCACCTGTGGGGGCACAGTTACTATAAAAAGCAACTAAACCTGAGTTCTTCTGAATAATTAAATCTTGCGTGCAAATAGCACCTCCACCATACCTAGAAACAGAATCATTCTGGTCCAAAATGCTATTTCCAGAAAAAATAACATCACCTAAATTTTCTTCAATGACTACTTTGGAATTATTCCCTGAAACTGTAACAACCTGTCCTTGCTCTTCTTGATGTGCTTCCATCCATCCAGTTAAAATCGCCCCTCCAAAATTTCCTGCACTATTTCCTGAAAAAGAAATAGACTGGATATTTTCTCGAATATCTACTCCCTGTTTAGCAAAAATGGCTCCACCACCACTGTAGTTTTCTGTATTTTCAGAAGGTCGTAACATCCCATTATTTTTAAATTCTATAATCCCATGATTCTTACGTAGAAAAACATGTCCCCCAGCACTGGCAAGAGCTCCTCCAGCAACCTTGGTTTTGTTAGAAATAAAGGACACATCGCGTGCATTATCACTTACATTTAATGCACCGTGTAAGGCACACACAGCTCCACCTAAATCCAGAGAAGTATTACGTAGAAATTCTATTCCCTGGTT
Organism: Chlamydia gallinacea 08-1274/3; assembly: GCF_000471025.2. NCBI lineage: Bacteria > Pseudomonadati > Chlamydiota > Chlamydiia > Chlamydiales > Chlamydiaceae > Chlamydia > Chlamydia gallinacea. Next base: position 193,569 of record NZ_CP015840.1, read on the forward strand.
TTTAGAGAGATCTACAGATTGAGATAAAATGGCTCCACCACTTCCTGTTTCTCCACATACATAATTATTGGAAAAGATGAGATTCACATTATTCCCAATGTGAACTTCATCCATACCGAATAAAGCTCCTCCACCTAAAGTACGGAATTTTTGTATGTCGTTGTCTTGAACGTACATACTGTTGTCAGAAAACGTAACTTCTTTAGAGTTATTTTGGATAACGATTTTCTTTGCAAAAATGGCTCCACCACCTCGAACCACCAAATCTAGGGGTTGCAAAGCTTCCTTACTTGATTCAGAAGGTTCTCCCTTCTTAGCATCCATAACTCTTGCACATTCTAAAGGACCTGCATAAGCTGAAACTAAAGAAACACCTGAAATTTTTGCATCCATTTGAATTGGAGACGCTTCTGCAACCTCAGATGCAGGTGATTGGGAAGGAGTTTGGGTTTTGCCCTGATTATAAAAAAATCCTACGGAACCAGAATTATTGGAAATCACGACATCGTGATGTGCAAAAATGGCCCCTCCACCAAGATAGGTACTCGGGGATGTACACTGAGTAATAGAATTCTTAGAAAAAGAAACCGCCCCCTGATTACCAGAAAGAATGACACTATTTCCGTAAAGAGCGCCCCCACCTATAGAATTGTGTATAGAATCAGAATCTAACGTATTTATATTCGACACAAAACATATATCTCCAGAATTATCTAGAATTTTAATCTCACCATATGCCTGTGATTCTTCTGAAGAATAACAGTGAATGGCTCCTCCACCATAGCGTGCCTTGTTTTGTTCAAAAATTAGGGACCCAAAATTGTTCTTTATCTCTACAGTATTTCTGGAACTAATAGCTCCTCCTGATAGATTCGCAGAATTTAACTTGAATATTGAATCCCCCACATTCTCTGTGAGCTTGATATGTTTAGAAACAAAGCCCCCTCCATGAGATTGAGAAGAATTTTTGTAACAATATACCCGATTGTTATTAAAGAAATGGATCTCTTCTCCTGAGGCTAAAGCGCCCCCACCTAATATAGAAGCACTTGATGTAGAAATTAACGCTGCATTCTCTATAAACTCTAGGGCCCCTGTATTTCCATAGACATGAATGGCCTGAGATGATGCGATAGCCCCCCCAGAAAGAGCTTGATTTTTTGTATAAAGAGTATTTCCAAGATTCTCCGAGTAAGTAAAATGACTACAAGCTAAAGCTCCTCCATTTGCTTTATCTGCCTGGTTGCCCTCGACTAAAAGAGCTCCATAATTACCTACAAAAATAAGAGAACCACTCGGAAAACAAGACTTCGGGGACGCTTTTTGAGAATAACCTGCACAATAAGCCCCACCACCTTGTGATAAATCTGTTTCTTGACCAGAAGAAAGCAGATCGACTTGCGACTTACAATGGACCAAAGATACATCACAGCAATTATTGACAACGACACTTTGTGCTGCAACACCTCCCCCACTCATTTGAGACTCACATCCATCAAAAACAAGCTTTTCTTTAAAATTTTCAAAAACAACATCTTTATCAGAATAAATCGCTGCTCCCCCGCTATAGGATTTTAGTAAAGAAAAAGAGAAACCCGATTTCTCTCCATCTCCTAAAAACGCAAGGCCTATACACCCTAACTTTCCTATTTCTTGCTCAGTTTCTTGGGAGGAGTATGTATAACAAAAAGCTAACCCATGACTCGCATCCTTGAACGCATAATTGTGAGCTGATTTCTCCCCCTCATCTTGCTGTAATGGGACAACAACAGTCGAAGAGGAAGGCAAAGTCGCATGAATATTCGTCCATGAGAAAAGTTCCCCTACACGGAAACATGTGCTTTGTTTCGTCCAATATTGCCCTTGAGACACCTCAGAAAAAGATAAATTATGAACAGCACATGAAGATAAGTTCTCCAACACAGACTTCTCTTCAAATACATGACTCTCCTGTTTAGAATCAGAGGGCTTATCTTTCTTTACAATACCTGCAGAAGCAGATTCTAATTGTGTTTGCCTCCAAGAACACAATTCAGATATTATGTGTTGCGAATCTAATTCATGACCATATAGCCCATGTGTAGAAGCCAGTAGAGTAACTACGATAGAATGCGAAAATGCTGATTGAAATCTTGATACCTTGTTTGCGACCATCATAAACCTAATTCAGAGATGTTGCAGTATTCACTTTTCAACAGATTTATCACTATCAACAGGATACCGTCAACAAAGAAAGATAGTCCTAGGTAACTCCAGGATTAAGATAGACTGGATAAAATACGCTGACACACGCGTGCCTGAGCTAAATCTATAGATCCAGCAATTCCATTAAATAAAGATTGCCCGGAAGCTTTTCCATGGCATTTAATGACTAATTTAGACAATCCACACACTAGGGAGCCGGGATAAATTGTGTGGTCTAACTGCTGTTTCACATCAGTTTCCAACTTATCTCCTAAGATTTGGCGTAGAAAATCAAAAACCCCCTCTGCAGTTTTTAAGAAAATATTCCCCGTAAAACCATCGGCAACAACAATATCAATACGACCACTAAAAACATCACCACTTTCAATATTCCCAAGAAAGGCTTCTCCAAAGGTTTCTCTAAGAATACGAAATGTTTGTCTATGAGCTTCTGTACCCTTACCCTCTTCAGAACCAATGTTTAATAAACCTATAGTAGGTAGCTCCTTCACCTGTCCCAAACATTGTCTGTAGGCTAAACCCATACGAGCAAAACCCACCATCTCCTCTGGTTTCACAGAAACATTGGCTCCAACATCTAATATAATTGCACACCCTCGCATTGTAGGGACACGAACAAGTAAGGCTGGACGACGTACTTTAGGAAATACAGGAATTTTCCTTCGAGACAAAGTAACTAATGCTGCTGTATTTCCTGTAGAAATAAACCCATCTACTTTCCCTTCTTTCAGGTAATCCAGGCCTAGAGCCATAGAAGAAGACTTTTTACGAATCGCAGTTAAAGGGGAATCCTCCATAGTAATAAAATCCTGTGATTCAACTATTTCTGGACAACCTTCCCTTGTGCCACAAGAAAGAATGTGTTCCTTCACTTCCTTTGTAGCAAAAGCTGTGAAAGCAATTTGTTCGGCATCTCTTGCCTGTAGTACGTTAATTAGCTCTTCCCAAATAACGAGAGGAGACCGGTCTCCTCCCATGAGATCTATGCCAATGCATACTTTCATACAACACAAATGTACTTATTATTTCTTTTCTATGGTCATAACAGCTTTACCGTTATAAAAGCCACAAGCAGCGCACACAGTGTGGGGAAGAAATGCTTGTCCACAATTAGTACAAGCAGCTGTGTACTGAGCTTTTTTTGCATGATGACTTCTGCGAATATTCTTACGTGCATTACTATGTCGATTACGTGGTACTGCCATATCTTCAACCTTTTATATTATAACTGATCAAAAGGACTATTCCCTTTGTCTTTCTGTCTATCCTTTAAAAACTGTATGATATTCCCTCTTTCTGGACAGCCATTTTTATCACACTCTTGAAAATTATCGCTTTCCAACAGAAGCTCTTGTCTAATTAAATCTTTACAATCGAAAATTCCCGACTTAGCATCATTAAAATAAATTAAGTGAGAAATCTCTATAGACTGGATTGGATGTAAAAATTTTTTTTCGCAAACACAACAACGTAAGCTTAACTGTGTTGACACACCTAAAAAAAGGAACCATTGTTCATGATCGATTCTTTCTAAGCTACCCGACACTAGAATGTCCTTAGGGAAAAGTTCTTCTTCTCCAGGTTCACAAATCATGTCCGGACTTAAAGAGTAGCGAATTTCTTCTTTTTCTCCAGGAAGTTTTAGCCGATAAATATATAATTTTAAATCATCTTTGCATCCCATAAGAAAAATTCTCAAACTCCTGCTCTTTTATCGATTTGAAAACAAGAGTTTACCAAACAAGATAATTATAGAAAACAAAGAGATAGTTTAAATCTACTATGTGACAATAACAAAATTATCATTTTTAATTTAAAAACATCAAAAAGCCATTTCTGTAGAATTTTTTACCTATTTTTCCTATAATTTGCCTCGCAGCCCATCGGTAAATATCTAATAATAAGGACTAGGCCTCGTTGAATAAAATCTATCTGGACAAGCAATAGCCGAATCCACGGGCACAAGGATAATCATGGAAAACGATATCTTATTAAACATAGAATCTAAAGAAATTCGCTATGCACATTTGAAAAACGGCCAACTTTTTGACCTCATTATTGAAAGAAAAAAAGTCAGGCAACTCAAGGGAAATATTTACCGTGGACGCGTAACAAACATTCTGCGAAATATTCAGTCTGCCTTCATCAATATTGATGAAAGAGAAAATGGTTTTATCCACATTTCTGATGTTTTAGAAAATTCTAAAAAATTTGAACAAATGTTTGATATGGACTTTGATGTCCTCCCAAAAGCCTCCGAAGAGCAAGCAGAAGCCCCTATAGAAGAATTACTTAAATTAGATAGCCCTGTGCTAGTGCAAGTTGTCAAAGAACCCATAGGAACAAAAGGAGCACGATTAACTTCCAATATCTCGATTCCCGGCCGCTATCTCGTTTTATTGCCCAACTCCCCTCATCGAGGTGTATCAAGAAAAATTGAAGATCCCCATATGAGAGACCAACTAAAACAGTTGATCCGCTCTTTTGAAATGCCTCAAGATATGGGACTTATTTGTCGCACAGCAAGCGTTTTGGCTTCCACGGAAGCCCTAATTAATGAAGCTCATGATCTACTTTCTACCTGGAAAGGCATCCTAGAAAAATTCTACGCAACGGATCAGCCCTGTTTACTCTATGAAGAGACGGATATTTTAAAAAAAGCGGTAATTACCTGCATTGATAAGAACTATAAACGTCTGTTAGTGGATGATTATACTACCTACCAAAAATGTAAGCGCATGGTAAAAAAATATTCCCCCGACTCTTCGGTAAAAATAGAATATTATCGCGATTCCATCCCCATGTTTGAACGCTTTAATATTGAAAAAGAGATTGATAAAGCTACAAAACGTAAAATCTGGCTTTCTAGTGGTGGATATCTTTTTTTCGATAAAACCGAAGCCATGCACACAATTGATGTGAACTCAGGAAGAAGCACGCAATTAGAGAGCGGTGTTGAGGAAACTCTTGTACAAATTAATCTAGAAGCTGCAGAAGAAATTGCTCGACAGTTGCGTCTACGTAATATTGGTGGGCTAGTGATCATTGATTTCATTGATATGAAATCACGAAAAAATCAACGTCGTGTTTTAGAACGTCTAAAAGAACATATGAAATACGATGCCGCACGCTGCACAATTTTAAGTATGAGCGAATTTGGTCTGGTAGAAATGACACGCCAAAGAAACCGAGAATCTTTAATGCAAACACTATTCACCACCTGCCCCTATTGCAGCGGCAATGCAATTATCAAAACTCCAGAAAGCGTAGTTATTGAAATTGAAAGAGCTATGAAAAAAGTTATCAACCATAAGGAACACAAACATCTCTGTCTCGTTGTTCATCCGGAAATTGCTAGCTATATGAAACAAGAAAAAAATGATGATGAACTTATCAATTTAGCTAAACAATTAAAAGCTAAATTACAAATTAATACTTCAGACTCTCTTCATCTCAACCATTACCAATTCTTCTCGCTAGTTACGGGAGAGAGCGTAGAACTATAAAGGCATAACTATGCATTTTTCTACATACTTGACCCAGGCTTTTGGGAATCAATCATTACCAGAGCCTTTGTATCAAAAATTTCAGATTTATCATCAAAACTATGTTGAAGCAGCCACCAAAAAATGTTCTCTAGAAAAAGCAGAAGCTCTCTGCTTACAATGGCTTAAGATCGTCATTGAAGACTTAAAAAATCCTTTTATCTTCCCTCCATACCACAAAAAAATTCGTCATCCGATCGATTTATTTACATTTGGAAAAGAATTTTTCTCTGTTTTGATCGATGATGAGAATTCTCGAGTAGAAAATCTTCAACAACTCGATCATATTGAAAAAGCAATCCTACGCAAAGACAATGTCATTCTCCTAGCAAATCATCAAACAGAGTGCGATCCTCAATTAATGTACTATGCCCTAGGAAAAACGCATCCTGAATTACTAGAAAATATGATTTTTGTTGCCGGTGATCGCGTAACTTCGGATCCCCTAGCGCGGCCATTTAGTATGGGATGTGATTTATTGTGCATCTATTCAAAACGTCATATTCATACTCCTCCCGAACAAAAAGAAGAAAAGCTACATCATAATCAAAAAAGCATGAAAATTCTTAAATCCCTACTCCATGAAGGGGGGAAGTTCATTTATGTGGCCCCGGCAGGAGGAAGAGATAGGAAAACAACAAAAGACCTACTATATCCTGCAGAGTTTCAACCAGAAAGCGTAGAAATGTTCCGTATTTTAACTAAAGCTTCTGAGAGACCTGTGCATTTCTACCCCCTGGCTCTAAAAACATACGATATTCTTCCCCCTCCCCCAACCATAGAAAATACTATTGGAGAATACCGAGCAATTTTCTATGCACCCATACGTTTTAAATTTGGGGAAGAAATTTTCTTAGATGAATTATGTTCTGAAGAAGAGCTAAAAAATTATGATAAGCACAGCCAACGCGTACTGAGATCTAACAAAGCATTCGCAATTTTATCTCAATTATATGAGGAATTACAGACATGAAATGGAAAACATGGTCTACAGGCATCCTAATGCTTTCCTTATGCCTATCTTCTTGCTATTCAAAAATAAAGACAATTCCTGATCAATGTCCTTTAAAAATTCTCTCTCCTTCCTTAGAAAACCAAAAAATAGCTAAAATTCTCTGCCCCAATGGATTACAATTACTTATTATCTCTGATCCCACATCCCCTACTTCTGGCGCTGCTTTAGCAGTAAAAACAGGTAATTCTTCTGACCCCAAGGAATTTCCTGGACTTGCGCACCTAACAGAACACTGCGTATTCTTAGGCAATAAAAAATATCCCTCCCCCAATAGCTTTTCACATTTTTTAAGTAATAATAATGGAATGCACAACGCTTTTACAAATTCCCACAGCACGAGCTATCTTTTTTCTATAGACAACTCTGCATTTCATGAAGCTATGGACCAATTTGTGCATATGTTTATTCATCCTCTGTTTCTTCAAGAATCTTTAGACAAGGAAAAACATGCTGTACACCAAGAATTTGCTATGCACCCAACTAAAGATAGCCGTCGCATCTTTCGTATCCAACAGCTTATTGCCCCTCAAGGAAATCCTATAAATCGCTTTGGTTGTGGTAACGCAACAACATTAGAAAAAGTCTCTTCCAAAGATATGCAAGCCTGGTTTCAAAGACACTACTATGCAGAAAATATGATTGCTATTGTTCATACAGCAGACCCCTTGAACCAAGCGATAAAATTCCTCTCAAAGCTCTTTACGCAGATTCCTTCGCAAAAACATACCCTCCCCCTCTCCTCTCTTCTAAGTAGAATCGAGGACAATCATTCTACAGGGAAACTCTATATTAATTCTGCCGTAGAACCTGCAGCAAATCTACATATGTACTGGACTTTTCATACTACCCAGCCATCCTTCTTAGGATGTTTTTCCTCTCTAGCATATATTCTTAATTATGAAGGCCCTAACAGCCTAGTTTCCTTATTAAAAAAAGAAAAGCTCATTACCAAAGCAGAATCTTATTTTTATCAAACCTCAAGGGAAACAGGAGAGTTTATTATTGAGTACCAACTTACAGACGATGGTGAAAAAAATTACTCCGAGGTCCTAAAGAAAACTTTTGCTTATCTACACCAAATTCAAAAGCAAGGCATACCCAGCTATTGTCTTCAGGATATCTCAGCTATAAATGCTTTAGATTACAGTTTTAGCTCCAAAACAGAACTCTTCAAAACTCTATATGACCAAATTACTGGTCTCATATATGAGGACCTGACGACCTACCCCTATCGGACATTAGTATATCCGCAATATTCTCCTGAGGAAGAGAAAACAATCGTAGATACTCTCTCTGACCCCTATCGTGCGCGCTATATCTTATCAACAAAACATCTCGAACTTTTTCCCTCAGCCCTTCAACATTACGACACGATTTTTGATATGACATACTACGAGCAGTTTCTTCCCCATCTAGAAGCCTATAAACAAGCGCCCCCCTCTTCTCTATCTCTACCTCAAGAAAATATCTATATCCCTAAAAACGTTGAGATTGTGAAATCAGCAAAACCTACACACCAACAATTTCCTTTCTCCCCTCAACCAGCCTATACAGAACCTGGGATGACCTTATATTATTGCGAAGATCAATTTTATACTCTTCCTAAACTTGCTATTAATCTCTGCATTCGCTCCCCGGAGATTTCCCAAAAAAACCTCCGCTCATTAGTCATGACGGATATATATTCCCTAGCAATCAATGAAAATTTAACGCATAAATATTATTTAGCCACACAAGCCGGCCTGTCTTTTTCTACATTTTTACGTGGTGAGGGGTTGGGTCTCAGCATTTCTGGTTACAACGTAACTATATCCGCTCTATTAAACTCCATTCTTTCTTCTTTACAACCCACGCTAAACCAAGAACAATTCCTGATTTATAAGCAGCAACTGTTAGAAAACTACCAAAAAAAAATTACTAGCTGTCCTGTACGGGCGGGTATCCATACCCTAATGACACAGGTACTTCAAGATGTTTATGCTTATGATGAAAAGATAGCTATCCTACAAACAATAAACTTTGAAGAAGTTCAAGACTTTGCAGAAAATCTGTTCAACCAAGTGTCCATTGAAGGCATGATTCTTGGTTCTTCCGTAGAAAAATATAAACAAAAACTTACAGACTCTCTTAAAGATTTTATTTCTTCTCACTCTTCCTATGAAGCACCGCCTTTTTACCACCAAAGAAAAAAGAACTATGAAAATATTCAAATGCACTATCCCCTAGCAGGAAATGCCGTACTACTAGCATTTCAAGATGAACTTTCCTCCTCCATGGAACATCGTGCAATGATCGAAATGATGTTTTCTTGGTTACACCATATAGTCTTTACTCACTTGCGTACGGAACAACAACTTGGCTATATTGTAGGAGCTTGTTCTCATGAAGCGTTATTATGCCCTGCAGGAATATTCTATATTCGTTCTGATGCCTATTCTCCAGAAGAACTTATAGAAAAAACCCAAGCATTTCTACAGCAGGTAGCAGATTCTCCAGAAACATTTGGCATGTCTCCCGAATATTTTTCTGATCTACGTTCTACATATATCAAAAGTCTTACACATCCTTCAGAGTCTTTAGAAACACTTAGTTCCATGTTATTCTCCTTAGCTTTTGAAAGACCTTCTGTACAACTCTCTCATAACAATGAGAAAATCTCTGCTGCACAAACTATGGGTTACGAGACGTTTAAAACATATTGCCAAGAATTTTTGCACAAAAAATTAGGCAAACAAATTCTCGTACATGTTTACGGAACACCTTCTACATCCCCACGTTCATCTAAAGAAGCAATAGACAAAAGTAGGCACATCCTTGAGGATCCAGAATGTCATTAAAGCAATGATTGAAGGGCCTAGGGCAAATAAAAATAACCATCCTAAAGAAAATGTTGAGGAGGAAAAAAATGATTGGAGAGCTAGATATCCGACAACATTAGGAATATTTGAAATAAGTGTCAGCCCTCCAGCCGACATACATCCCGCAATCACAAGATAAAGAAAACAATCTGTGGCCACGGGTAGGTTATGAACAAGGTAATTGACTAAGGCATTATCTAAAAATATGGATAAAACATAGGAAGTCATCATATAACCGAAATCTGGCATTCTATGCATGAGCTCTAGCACCCACCATTCTTGTAGCTCACCAAAAATCACTAATCCTGCATAAAATAACCCGACGAAACAGGCTTTCCCGATACGCACGGGACGTTGATAAAAAATAGTAAATCTTTGAAATCCCAAATAAAATATGAGAATAGCCACCATGAGTAAGGGGACAAAACGCGCGAGTATAACTGCGCCTATAAGAAGAATGTGTATACAAATAATCCATTTAGGTATGCACTCCTTCACATTAGAAAGAACGTTAACTACTTTAGGAAATCTCGCGAATTCTTTTCTAAAAATTAAATAATACACAGTTGTAGAAATCAACATGGCAATAAGTGCTTTCCAACAAAAGTATTTTAAAATAAAGCTATTGCCCCATTTGACTGAAGGGAGAATAATAAACAAGGCCCGAGAAGACAGTCCTGTTGTTAATCCTCCGAGAGAAATATTTGAAAATAGTAATCCCATAGTCGCGTAAGCAAAGCGTGTGGAAGGTGCAAATCTATAAAAACTTCTAGAAAGTAATGCAGTTGCTATAATCATTGCCCCCGTTTCTTTAAGAAGAACAGAAGATAGGGGAGCAGCTATCATAAGCGTCCACCACCAACATCGGGGTGATTGTTTCCCTATTTTTGCGATACTCGAAAAAATGCATTCTGATAAATACACTATAGGCTGCGACTCTAAGAGAAGCAGCATAATAATAATAAACAAAGAAAATATGTAATTCCTACTATTAAAATAACTGATGGTCATTTTGTAACCCTCAGTATAGAGAAACCATAAAAATAGAGGGACTGCCCATAAAATGAAGACAGTCTCCACCCGACTAAGCAAACGATAACATTCACTCAACCACAAATATTTCTTCCACTTCTCAGGAAATATCATTTTTTTATGCTTACACACCCGAAAACATTGATAAAACCAAGGCGTGAGAAACGTGTGCACTATTGAAAAGAAAAAAAGTACGGTAGCTCCAGTTCGTAATGATGAAGAATACTGAGGCAAAAGCATGCTATAACCTAAATGAATCCCATATGTATACCTAGCAATAAAGATCGAGTAAAAAGAAAGATACAAAAATCTGTCCCAAAGCACTAGGTAAGACAAGATTTCCACATTCTGTATTTAGAAAAGAAATTGTAAAAAAAATTTTATTTCTATTAAGTAAGAGAAGAAGATGGGAGTTACGTCATGCCACACACAATTACACTACCTAAAGAACACGATACGGAAAAAGTACAAGAAAAACTTCAAAAGATTACTCTAGCTTCTTCAGAAGTATTGAAAAGCAAGTGCGAAGCAAAAAATAAAAAACCCTATGAAGTTTTTCAAGCAGAAAGCACTCTCTCCGTAGAGGCAAATAAAATTGCTTCTATTGCGGAATATACTTTATTTTCTTGCTCTTACAAATAATCATGCTTTCTTTAAATACCATCCATGAGTTTTATAAATGGAATCAGCACGAATACCCTGACTCTCATGAATTAATTTATGGATAGCAGCGGCTACTTGAGGATTTGTTTCTATTTCTTTAGGGTAGCTTACAAATAGAGTAGCTCCAGATCCAGACATACGCACATGATTCGGAAAAGGACTCCATATCCTTTCTAGCATGTGTTTTTTCTCCAATAAATCTACACGAAAGCGAAATACTGCTTTTTCTAAATCATTATCTTTACAATGTTTATAATCTGTGATTTGTGGTTTTCTTGTTACAAAATCTTTGGGATCCACGTAAGAAAAAGCTTCTTTTGTTAAGATACCTCGTTCTGAGAAATAAAGAACATATCGTTGGGGAGAACTCCCTTCCTCTTCCCAGTGGATAATCTCTTCACCACAACCTAAGCCTATGGAAGATCCTGAGGAGAAAAACAAGGGCACATCCATGCCTAAAGTCTTTGCCATTTCCTGTAAGGTAGAAAGGGGAAGCTGGGTTTGGAAATACTCATTTAACGCATATAAGGCTGTAGCTGCATTGCTACTTCCTCCTCCTAAACCAGATCCTATGGGTATGCGCTTATATAGATTCCAAACAACTGGAAGGGAAATCTTAGTGTGCTCACGAAATAGTCGAAGGCTTTTCCAAAGAATATTCTCAGGTGTGCTTAACTCTGGAATATTGCAAATAAGAACATCCTTTTCTCCCTCTTCCAAGAAAATCTCATCCCCAAAATCAATTGTTTGATATCGAGAAGTCATTTCATGCAAGCCATTCTTATACTTACCATGAAGTTTTAAAAAAAGATTTAGCTTAGCAGGAGAAAAATAATGCATACGAAACTAAAAGGATGAGGGAAAATCATTTCCCTCTCTAAAGCTGCTCCTCATCTATCTGGGAGTATCTTCTGTGGTTTGTTCTTCTGAAGAGGGGTGCTGATCATCAAGAACAGAAGCATAAAAGCTTTCCGAAGTTACCTCAACAACTAAAGTTGCAGAGACATCTTCTTTTAATTTTAAAGCCACATTTTTTTTCCCAAGATTTTTAATCGCATAGTGGGAGTGCGGAAAGTTTTTACGCGTAAGAATAATACCTTTTTCCGCCGCAGCTTGAATCATATCAGCAATAGTAACAGAGCCGTACATATTGTTATCTGGATCTACTCGAACTTGGAACTCAAGAACAATACTTTTTAAAGTCTCTGCTAATTTTTCCGATTCTTCCCTATCTGCAGCAGCGCGGCGCATACGTTCTTCTTTTAACTTTGCTTGTAGGCGCAAAGTTCCTGCTCCTGCAATAATGGCTTTTTTTTGTGGTATCAGATAGTTGCGGAAATATCCTGGACGTGCTGTGACAATATCACCACTACGGCCTAAACCATCAACATCCTCTAATAAAAGTAGTTGTTGTTTCATTTTGCTCTTCTTCCTCTAAATTAATCTTCTCCTACGAAAGGTAGTAACCCCATATGACGCGCTCTTTTTATTGCTAGAGTAAGCATACCTTGGAAGCGGGAAGAGACACCTGTAATTCTTCGTGGTAAAATCTTACCTCTTTCTGTAATAAACTTTTTTAAAGTTTCTGTATCTTTGTAATCAATGGTTTTCCAACCTGCGGAAACAAAAGGACATTTTTTATTAAAGCGTTTCCTTCTGTGTTCATTATTATGAACAGGCTTACTCATATTTTCTCCTTAATAACTTATTCTGGTAATGATGCGAATTCCAAAACTTCTTGCACAGAATCTGCTTTCAGAGTCATAAATCTTAACAGATCTTCATTTAAATGATATTCCTTCCATAATTCTGCAATTGCTTCGGGAATCACAGAAAAATAAATAAAATAATAATAACCCTCACGAGCTCCACGAATAGTATACGCCAATTTCTTGCGCCCTTGATCGTGAATTTTTAGAATTTCTCCACCATAATTAATAATACCGGAAGTTACTTTCTCTAGAGCCTTGCGCCTAGCTTCTTCACTAAGAGTAACGCTGAATACATAGGCCCCTTCGTAAAGTCGGGTTGCTTTTTCTTTCATTAAAAACTCCTAAACATAGCTAGAGTAGTTTACTTTTCTGGGGATCCTCTTCCCCAGAACACCATTGAACAAATAGCGTAGTGATCTCAGTTAAGAGAGATTGCACTCCTAATTGCTCCTCCATAGAAAACTGCCCGAGTACAAAGTCTGACAGCATATTTCCTTCTTTAGGACGTCCCACCCCCAAACGTAATTGCCAATAATGATTTGATCCAAGGTTTTGGGTGATGCTTTTAATCCCATTATGTCCTCCACTACCCGCATCTCGTCGTAAACGAATGCCACCAAAAGGTAGGTTTACATCATCGGCTAGGACAATAATGTGGTCCATTTCAATATTATAATATTCTTTAGTTGCTCGAACCGCTCGACCACTTAAATTTACATAAGTCCTGGGTTTAATAAATATTATAGACCCATAAGAAGATTCTACTTGAGCAACATCAGAAAAAACATTTGGGGCTTCTCTAAATTGACTACCAGAAAACTCCTGAACTAATTTGTCTACACAAAGAAAACCCAGATTATGCCGGGTCCAAGCATACTGACGTCCAGGATTCCCTATGCCAACAACGAGTCGCGTCATAAACTATCTTCTAGATACTGTTACTACAACTTCCTTAAGAGAAGTAATAGGACGAATTCCCTGAGGAATCACGATATCAGACAATTTCTTAGTCTGTGCTAATCCTAAAGAACGAACATCTAATTCTAAAAATGGAACAATATCCTTGGGCTTACATACAACACGTAAATAACGGATAACTTGCCTTAAAGATCCCCCTAATTTCACGCCAATACAATCCACCGTATTAATGCAGCGAATTGGAATATTTAATTTTACATCGCGTTCTTCTACAAGTTCTTCAAAATCTAAATGAATAACATCATACGTAGTCACTTGATATTGAATATCTTTAACTAGAGCCTTAATTATACGACCCTCATAAGATAAAGAAAAAATGGTAGAAGATAACGAACCACTCTCTAAACTAGATAAAAATTTCTTAAACACATGCGCATCAACAACAATATTGGCTAAACTTTTTCCTCCAGAATAAATAACAGCAGGAATACCGCCCTGTTGACGAATTTTTTTAAGAAAAGATTTTTTATCAGTCTCACGACTTGTAACTACAAGCTCCATAATGTGCTTTCTCCCTAATCTTGAGCTAAAGAACCCTCGGCAAACCTACTCGGGAAGTTGTTTTTTCTAGGGACCGCTGACTGCCATGTCTAGACATGCATCCAAACAGTTTTCGAGGCAAAATTATAACTCTACCTAGGAAAAAGTCAATCTTTTCCCAAACAATACTACTTCTAGTAACCAAACTAAAAAGATGATGCTATAGTGAAATAAAAAAAGAAATAACAGAAAACTTGGGGTGAAAGGATTCGAACCTCCGATACACGGTACCAAAAACCGCTGCCTTACCGCTTGGCCACACCCCAGCACTAAAACCTAAAGCTATAGTTTAGCTAAACTCCTGTTTTTACAAATAGGAAAATTTAATTCTGCTATAATTTTCATACCAAACCATTTAAAATAGTACTTTTCACCTTGTGATTTTTATTCTTGGCCTGCTATGACGCAAATAATTCATTCATGAGGCAAGAAAATCATGAGAATCTTACAGACTGCAGTAGAATTTGCCCCCCTTATCAAGTCAGGTGGCTTAGGAGATGCAGTGTACGGCCTATCCAAAGCATTGGCTGAAAATCATCATGTTGAAGTTGTTCTCCCTCTGTATCCCCAGCTCTGTTCTCTTCCCTCTACTCCACGCAACAATGAACAGACCTTCTCTTATGAATTCTTAGGAAGACAAACAGCAACAGCGCTCTCCTATTCTTATGAAAATATGCTTCTTACACTTCTTCGATTAGATTCTCAATTAGATCTATTCTCTACGTCAACAATCTACACAGACACGGAAACCGATGCCTTACGCTTTATGGCATTTTCTTCCGCTGTTTCTGCTTATTTGCACATTTCTGATAAAGTAGACATTGTTCATATGCATGACTGGCATTTAGGGCTTTTAGCAGGATTATTAAAAGATCCCGGCCACAAATACTATCCAAAAAGAATCTTTACTATCCATAATTTCAATTACCGAGGTTATTGCAGTTCACAAGTACTAGCCACCTCAAGAATTAGTAATTTTGGCCTAAGTAATTATCAATTATTTCGTGACCCTCACACTTCCGCTCTCCTTAAAGGCGCCTTATACTGTTCCGATTATGTGACCACAGTTTCTCCTACTTATGCCCGAGACATTCTGCAAGATTATTCTGACCATGAAATGTATGATGCCCTTGTTGCACGGAGTGACGTTTTTTGCGGAATCTTAAATGGAATTGATGAGAACCTATGGAATCCAGAAACCGATCCCTGCTTAGCTGCAAATTATAATGTAAAATTATTAGAAGAACCTGATGTCTTTTTCACAAAAAAGGAAGAAAATAAATCTGTTTTATATGAAAAATTAGGCTTGTCCCATGAGTATACCCCATTAATGTGCATTATTTCTCGGATTGTGGAACAGAAAGGTCCTGAATTTATGAAAGCAGCTATTCTCCATGCTATGGAGAATGCCTATTCTCTGGTCATCATTGGTCAATGCTATAATCAAGAATTACAAAGACAATTTACTCATTTACAAGATTCTTTAACTTATTCTCCTAATATACGCATTATCCTAGACTACAATGATTCTTTAGCTCGACTCGTTTATGGCGCAGCTGATATGATTTGTATCCCTTCACATTTTGAGCCTTGCGGACTTACACAACTGATTAGCATGCGTTATGGAACAGTGCCCTTAGTACGATCAACGGGTGGACTTGCCGATACAGTGCTTCCCCATATTCATGGCCTAACCTTTTCCCAGACAGAAAACTTCCGTGATTTTTATCGCATGCTCTCTCTAGCCGTCTCTATATATCGCCATGAACCCGATACTTGGTTTCATATGATTGAAGAAGGTATGCAACGATCCTCTGGTTTAAACACCATGGCATCTCAGTATGAAAAAATTTATTTGTCTTTATTATAAATTGTCGTCCGGTTTTCCCTTACTTCTTTGCAATAAATAATTTTTATTTACCCAAAAGTATTCTACTCCAGAATATACTGAGTAAATAGCAACTATGCAGCCAATGATGGAAGCAAAAACCTCCAAACCTCTATCAGAAAGCATTCCCAATGAATGAGGGATCATGGCTAAGAGAATCAAGGAAAAGCTAATTCCTTGCAAAATCGCTTTGATTTTCCCACTAACTCGGGCAGCAACAACAACACCACGAAACGCACATACAGTACGCAAAGTGCTAATCACAGAATCTCTAGCGAGAAAAACAAACACAAGAATCAGAGGAAAATTTACTGGTGGTTGAGTAAATGTAAGATAAATGGAAATCCTATAAATACTATCTGCCATGGGATCAAGCAATTTCCCTAAATCAGTAACTTGAGAAAACTTTCTAGCTATATAACCGTCAATAGCATCCGTTAGTTCAGAAAGGCCGAGTAAAGCTAACAATATACATGGAAGAACCACGGGAGTAATACCTAGCCACTTCCCCTTCAAATAAAGTAGCATAAAAATTGGCGTTATAAATAGCCGGGAAAAAGTTAAATAGTTAGGTAGCCCCATGATACACTCAGAATAAAAACCAACGTAAACTAGAAATTCAACCCTATACTTCAAAAACAAATAAAAATAAGTAGGTGAAAATTAGTTCAAGTTTCAGGAGATTGTAATCAAAAAACCATTTTTTTGAAGGAGTTTCTTTAATTTTCTCTCTTCGTATTGTCTGTTTTTATTTGTAATGGTAATCTTTCCTTTGTTTCTCAAGTGGCATGTTATTGCATTGAAACATTAGAATGCCTAAATTAGAATGGAGTCCTTACAATGTCACATCCGCTCACTTTACAAGCAATGATTGCTAAAATTCTACAATTTTGGAGTGAACAAGGATGTGTGATCCATCAAGGGTATGATTTAGAGGTGGGAGCAGGAACATTTAATCCTGCGACATTCCTGCGTGCCTTGGGTCCAGAACCCTATAAAACTGCTTACGTTGAGCCTTCTCGTCGTCCTCAAGATGGCCGTTATGGTATGCATCCCAATCGCCTACAAAACTACCATCAATTGCAAGTTCTTCTTAAGCCTGTTCCTGAAAATTTCCTCTCGTTGTATGAGCAATCGTTACAAATTATTGGTTTAAATTTAAAAAATCACGACATTCGTTTTGTTCATGATGATTGGGAAAACCCCACTATTGGTGCCTGGGGCTTAGGTTGGGAAGTTTGGTTAAATGGCATGGAAATTACCCAATTAACCTATTTTCAGGCTATAGGAAGCAAGCCTCTTGATATTATTAGTGGAGAAATTACTTACGGCATTGAAAGAATCGCGATGTATCTACAAGGCCAAAACTCGATCTTTCGTGTTCTTTGGAATGACGAATTAACCTATGGAGATATTATTCAGCCCTCTGAAAAAGTGTGGAGCGAATACAATTTTGATGTTGCAAACACACATATGTGGTTAAAACATTTTGAAGATTTTGCTCAAGAAGTTGAATCTGCATTAGAACAAGGATTACCTGTCCCAGCCTATGATTTTGTTATTAAAGCATCCCATGCTTTTAATATTTTAGATGCACGAGGCGTGATTTCTGTTACAGAACGTACACGTTATATTGCAAAAATCCGTCAATTAGCTCGTGCTGTTGCTGATGGGTATATTCATTGGCGTGCTTCTCTAAACTATCCTTTAATGCCTAACGTACCTACAGATTCTCTAGAAGTAGAAACTCCTTCTAGTTGTCTTCCTAAAATCGATACTCCCGAAGATTTTCTTTTAGAAATAGGCTCGGAAGAATTACCTGCTGCTTTTGTTCCCATTGGCATACAACAGCTAGAATCTTTATCTAAAAAACTTCTAGCAGATCATAACATACATTACGAACGCTTAGAAGTATTTGGTTCTCCACGGCGCTTGGCTTTATGCATTTACAAACTTGAGCCTATAGTAATCCAGCCAGCTATAGAAAAGAAAGGCCCTCCCTTATCTTCATTATTTACAGAAGAAGATATAACACCACAGGGACAACAATTCTTTGCGTCTCACAATATACAGATAAATCACTATAATGAACTTTCCCAATATTCACAATTTACTGTTCGTCAAGTGAACTCTGTCCCCTACCTATTCATATCATATGCAGAGGAACATCAAGATACGGCAACTATTCTACAAAATGAGTTACCTAAATTAATTCATTCTATGAAATTCCCTAAGAAAATGGTCTATGATAATAGTGGTGTAGAGTATGCTCGCCCTATTCGTTGGCTAGTTTCTTTATACGGAACACAAATTCTACCCTTTACTTTTGGCAAAGTCACAGCCTCTAATATCTCTTACGGCCATCGACAATTAGATCCTAGAGAAATTCCTATTCCTTCTTGTCAATACTATAGAGATACCCTACGTAATGCTTGCGTAATTGTTTCTCATCAAGAACGTAAAGAAATTATTTCCCAGGGACTGCAACTTCATAGCTCAGAAAATATTTTCCCCATTGCTAATCCTCGTTTACTTGAAGAAACTGTTTTTTTAACAGAGCATCCATTTATTACTTGTGCCGAATTTCAGCCTAAGTTCTGTGCTTTACCCAAAGAACTACTAATTGCTGAAATGGTCAATCATCAAAAATACTTTCCCACACAAAATGCCTATGGAGAGATCACAAATAAATTTATTTTGGTATGTGATAATAGTCCCAATGACACGATTATTCAAGGTAATGAAAAAGCCCTCACTCCTCGCCTTACAGATGGTGATTTTTTATTTTCTCAAGACCTAAAAACACCTTTAGCAAGTTTTGTTGATAAATTAAAAACAGTAACATATTTTGATGCTCTTGGTTCTCTTTACGATAAAATCGAAAGATTACAAGCTCATAAGGAAGTCCTCTACCCTCTTTTACCTCTATCTTCCCAAGAAGACATCACTACAGCTATTACATATTGCAAAGCAGATTTAGTTTCTTCTGTTGTTAATGAATTTGCTGAGCTCCAAGGAATCATGGGATCCTACTATGCAAAACATGCTGGATTATCTACAGCAGTGGCAGTAGCTATTAGAGAACACTTAAGTCACATTACTGATGGCCAAACTATATCAACTACAGGGATTCTTTTAAGTTTAATTGATCGTTTGGATAACTTACTTTCCTGCTTTATTTTAAATCTTCGGCCAACATCTTCTCATGATCCCTATGCTTTACGCCGACAATCTCTAGAAATTCTTAATTTATTACATGCTGCGAATGCTTCTTTGAATTTGGAAACTCTACTAAATCAACTCGCACAACATTTTCCCAACACAATTCAACAACATTCTTGGGATAAGTCTGAGGTAGTTTACGAAATCCTTGTATTTATTTGGGGACGATTAAAAACATTTTTATTTTCTTTAAATTTCAGCAAAGACATTATTTCTACAGTTCTTTCGAGTATTGCACCGAAAAATCCTGTAGAAATCATCCGATCGGCAAACCTTCTTCACGAAATGAAAAATACTCAAAGTGCTGTCCTGAGGAAAATCACTACAACATATAATCGTCTTAAAAAAATGCTAGCTTCCTTGAAATTTTCTATTACTACGCCTCAAGAAATACAGCCAAATACCCAAGAAGCACATTTACAAATGGCTCTAAGTAATTTTGAAAACAACACAAATACACGCACATTAAAAAAAGAGTATTTCTTTGCTCTAGGTGAACTTACGGATAGTATTAATACATTTTTAAATGAAGTTCATATCACTAGTGGAAATGAAGAATTAAAAAATATACGCATACATTTATTAGTAACTGCTATGGAGAAATTTTCTTTCTATGAATGGGAAGAATTAAAAATATAATACACTGGAAAATAGGCTCCTAGATGGGCTATCTAGGGCCATATTCTTTATACAATTGTTTCTTTATCTTTAATAAAGATTTGAAAGATCTGAAATTGGGGAGGCGTTTAATATACAAACTTCATCTTCACTACATAAAAACGTTATAAGATAAATTCCTCCTTGTTCATCACAAACTCCAGGAAAAGTTTGTAAGAAACTCGTAACACATGCATCGCCTGTTTCCGTAGGACGCAGCACAGCAAATGCTGCAAAATCTTTTAAGGATTGAAAAAAAAGCGGATCCTCCTCAATGAAACCATTTTTTACAACTTCATCCAATACAGGGGAGGGAGAAAGACTTAGTAATACCATGAGTATAGGTATGTCACAATCTTTTACGTGGGCTAAAGCTTCTTCGAAACTCTCAAAAATATTGTCAGTGTTTTCTACAGCTATAGCAGTAGAAATTGAGGCATCTTTACCGAAAATAGATTGACATGGTAGTAATAAACATAAAAATAAAGTTAATAGAATTCGCATTAAAAATTACTCTTAAGAATTAAAATGCAAGCTAGCCTAGCACAATACTCAAAAAAAAGATATTATGATTTTTACATTCTTAAGAAAACACTTGGATTACTACAGAAAATCTCTAGATAATAATGAAATGCACCCAACCCGCATTAGCTGGGAAAATCAATAGGTGCAATATCTACAAGCTCTACAGTATCTTGAGAAACAGAAAGTGTGATAAGGAAGGTACCTTGTAGTGGCGTAACCTCAGGAAAATACTGTTGAAATATAGCGATTTCCTTGAGCATCGGATCAGGCATGGGCGGGTAAATTAAAATATTAACCCCTTGAGGACTAAGAACAAGAAAATTTGCATATTTACACAATACGGACTCCCCCATAGAATGGGCTATATCCTGTAGATCTTTAAACTCTGAAGTATGCGGATCGCTATATAAAACGAGAACCGTACTTTTTCCACTTTGTCTCGTAGCCTCAATACAATCTAAATAACGATAAAAAATACAATCCTGGTTTTGATTCTCTTCATTTGCTATGCAACGAGGCAACTTTGTTCCTACAGGCAAAATAAATAATAAAGAAAGTATTACGAGTAATATACGCATAAGGTGAGCTCAATTAATCATATCTAAAAAATAGACCGAAACTTTAACAGAGTCATGAATTTAAAATATACCTAATTAAATAAACTCGCATTTGCAACTTGAGTACGGATATCCTCTCAAAATAAACAAGAATTCGTGGTTGCTCTTTTTAGGGAAACAAAAACTGTGTCCTAAACAAAGAATTTTTGAGGAAGGACATACAGAATATAATCTTGTCCTTTAGAATCAATAGCAATAAAGATGATACAGGGCTCATTCATATTTCTATCGGGGAAGTGTTCCAGAAATTCTGCCATATAATGAATCATGGGGTCCATCTTGGGATAAAATTCCATGGAATTAATTAAGCCGGGCTGTAGAATGACAAAATTACATACAAAAGATACATTTCTGGTCAAACAAAGATCTCTCTTCACAAGTTCTTCCCAGTCGCTGCTGTAAGAAGGATTAAAAAAAACACAAATCCCAAGCTTATGATGATCTATTGCATCCTCTAATGCTGCAAAATAAGAATAATATACCTTAATGCCGTTGTCCAAAACACAATATTGCGGAGGTTTTGTTCGTACAACCCTCTCTAGAGAAGCACAACTTTCTCCTTGCCAAAAGCAACAATAGATACTCGTAAAAAAACTACCCAATACCGGAAAAACATCTTATACAAAGACAATCACACTCAAAGCATTCCTAGGTCTATATTAGAGAGAAGCGGTAAGCATATAGTTCATGCCCTAAGAATCCACAATAAGAATTCAATTAAAAGAATCATACGGAATCACAGCGAGATAGTAAAGAGTCTAATTCCCCAACCCGCTGGTTTTGCAATTCATTAAGCACCCAAGTGGCTCCATAACCAATGCCAGCGGCCTTTACAACATCACTAACACTCGCAATTGAAGAAGCTGAACCTATGAAGGATAATCCCGCAGCCTCAGCAGCAACAATCCCCCTAGAACGATTGGTAGATGCCATAGTCATCATGTGGCTACAACATAAAACCCAAGCAAGTACTGGTAGAAACAATTTATAGAGTTTCATAAGAACTAAATTTTAATTTAAAAATTAAGAAAACATTTTATATTAAAAATCATTAAATCTCAATAATTTTAATTAATAAATGGGAGAAATTTAATTAAAAATAATTAACAATCTTGAGGATCAAGAAGAGAGATGATTAGCCTGCCATTGCGCAAGCGAAGATAGTCTTGTAACAAAGAGGTATTAGATCGATCCTCCTGTTTTACGAATGAGGAAAGCGAGCGGCGCTTCTCTCTCCACTGACGATCTGCTAGCTTTTGTAAAGATTGTACAAACACCTGCTCTAAGGAATTCGTATTTACAAGACGTTTAATTAATAAATCAACAATCATCTGGTCATTAAGCAGAGCCAATGCTTCGTCTAGGGGGAGATTGATCTTGTGCTGCTCATAGTGCTGAATAAGTGAAGAAAAGAGCTTCCGACACTCAGGATGCTTAAAATCATCGGGGGTAAAATAACTTTTTGCAGTATAAGGAATACTTAAGTTATTCGGCTTACAAAATAACATGCAGCGCAAAATATCCGTTTCAATAATGACATCAGAAGGGATTTTCTCTACCTTTCTTTGAGTTGTGGACATTCTTAGAGGAGAGCCTCCTGTTTCTAATTTTGCTAACGAAAATACCATGCTTTCAGGAATCATCATTACAGATGCTAATTGTTTTAAATTCTCATGAACAACAATAGGATTCCCCCACCGTTTAATTTGTGTAATTAACTCTTCGATAACACTGGCTTTTTCTCTAGGAGAAAAATTTGGATACGCACGTACTTTTTCACCAATAAGAAAAGTAAGATAATCCTCACTTTGATCAAGAAGTTCTCCTAAGCATCTTGCTCCCTTATGTAATAAGAAAATATCAGGATCCTGACCTTTAGGCAAACGACAAATAAATACAGCGATTCCCGCTTTCTGACAAATATCTCCTACACGTATTGCAGCCTGAATACCAGCAGTATCACCATCAAAAAGTACATAAACTTTTATCACGCCTAATTTAGTCAATTCCTTCACGTGATCTTCAGTGAATGCCGTTCCTTGAGCTGCTAGAGTGCAATTAAATCCCGCATCAATCATTTGCAGACAATCCACTTGTCCTTCAACTAAAATCACTCGTTTTTCTTTAGCAATTCTTCTTCGTGATAAGTGTAAACCAAACAAAGCTCGTGATTTTTTAAACACTAATGTTTCCGGAGTATTGACATACTTACTTCCTCGTGTAGTTTCTACCATCTTCCTTGAGGAAAATCCTATGGTATGCCCTAAAGCATCATGAATCGGAAATGTGATTCTACGTGAAAATAAAAACCACTTATTTCCAATAAAACCTGCATTTTCCAGTTGTTTTTCTGAGATATTCTTTTCCTGCATAGATTGAATAAACAAAGATTGTTCCGGTGCATAACCTAAATGAAAACGTTCTATAGTATCCGGAGAAAATCCTCGACGATACAAATACTGCATTGCCTCTCTACCCTCAGCTAGAAAATATAGGCAAAAGCGAAAGAATTTCTCAGCTTCACTATTGATTTGCCTTAACTCCTCTTTAGCACTTATAGAAACTGCAGAATGTGTGTCTCTAGGTTTAATGACCAAATCCACATGAAACTTTTTTGATAAGGTCAGTACAGCTTCAGTAAAGGAATAGCCTAAGTACTGCATCAGAAAACGAATAGCATCCCCGTGTTCTCCACATCCAAAACAATGATAATATGCGCCTGGAACATTGACAATAAACGAAGGTGTTTTCTCCACATGGAAAGGACAGCATGCCTTATAAGTCGACCCACTTCTCCTTAAAGAGAGATGTTCGGAAAGCACTTCAACAATATCAATACTATGCCTAAGATGATCTAAACTTTCTTCTGTATACATTACTGAACAACTATATACTGCTTTTGGTTATGCCATACTTTCTAGTAAAAAAAAAGCCGACTCAATTACACAAGAAAATTCCAAAAAAATCCTTAAGGGCACCCACCCATCTACCTCAGGAAAATTCAGTAAAAATTCTAGGGTCTTTTGCTAAAGTTTGCTAACCTAATAAGTTATTGATCTACGACAATACAAAGATATTCTGATTGATTTAACTTCTAGAACACCACCGTATTTGCACAGAAACATCATGACATCAAAAAAAATAACTCCAATGATGAAACAATGGCATCAATGTAAAGAGCAAGCAGGAGACTCTCTTCTTTTCTTCCGCATGGGAGACTTTTATGAAGCATTTTATGATGATGCAGTTCTTATCTCTCAGCATCTTGACCTTACCCTAACGCAAAGGCAAGGCATTCCCATGAGCGGTGTTCCCGTAGCTACGATTAATAACTACATTGATCGTTTGATAAGCAAGGGATTAAAAGTTGCAGTCGCAGAACAATTTGAAGAGTCTGAGCCTGGCAAGGGAAAAACGGAACCCTTACCCAGAGAACTTCACAGAATTGTTACCCCAGGAACATTACTTTCGTCGTCTTTACTCTTAGAAAAAACAAATAACTATATTCTATCTTTAACACGTATTGGTACACTTTTTGGCTTTGCTTGCTTAGATTTTTCTACAGGAGCTTTTGTTCTGCACGAATGTGATAATGCTAAGTTTCTTATTGATGAAATTTGTCGTCTATCTCCCAAAGAAATTGTTAGCTATGACAAATTCTACAAAAAGCATAGCGATATCTTACAACAAATCCAACAACACCTAAAAATATCAATATCTACCTACATAGATTGGGCTTTTGAACACCAGTTTGCTACACAAAAGCTTTCCTCCCATTTTAAAGTATCTTCTTTAGATGGCTTTGGTCTAAAAGGTTTCGTCCCTGCAATTAATGCAGCAGGAGCTTTGCTTTCTTATTTACAAGATAAGCTTTTACTTCCTATAGAACATATTTCGATTCCTAAAACCTATGGGAAACACAAACACTTACTGATAGATTCGTCTTCACAAACCAATCTTGAACTTTTATCCCCCCTAAACGATCCTCAAGGGAAAAGTTCTCTTCTACACGTTATGGACCGTACGCATACCCCTATGGGAGGTAGGTTGCTTCGCCATATTTTAGTGAATCCTTTTTATGATCTACAGGAAATCCTTGTACGTCAAGATGCTGTCGAGTTTCTTCTTAATAAACAAAAATTAAGAAAAAATCTCTGTACTTTATTGATGCTAGTACGAGATTTAGAGCGTTTAATGACAAAAATTACTACTACACTTGCTGGTCCTAAAGACCTAGGTATGCTTCGGGACTCTCTAGTGGCTATTGAAGAAATCTCCAAACTCCTGTCCCTAGAACATTTACCCAAATTCTTTACAGGAAGATGTAGTTTACCTATAGAAATAACTTCTTTGATTCAATTGCTCTCTAATGCTTTATTAGAAGACCTTCCACTAAGAATTTCAGATGGAAACATTTTTTCAGATAACTATCATTCCGATTTAAAACGTTTACGCCATATGAAGGAAAATTCCAAGGAATGGCTGTGGCAATACCAAGAAACTATTCGTCAACAAACTGGAGTAAAAAAGCTTAAAGTATGTTACTCACAAATTTTGGGGTACTACATAGAAGTCGATAGTAAGTCCTCTCCTCTACTACCCAAAGAATTTATTCGTAGACAATCACGTCTTCATGCAGAAAGGTTTACTACAGAAGAATTACAACAATTTCAAGATGACATGCTCAATGTCTCTGAAAAATTACAAAACCTAGAAACTACATTATTCAAAGATTTATGTGTACAAATCCTTCAACAACGAGAAAGTATTCTTTATTTATCTCAAGTCATTGCTGACCTTGACTATATTGCTGCTCTTGCAGATCTAGCTCAAGAATATAACTACTGCCGTCCTGTAGTAGATTCTAGCTCTACCCTATCTATAGTTCAGGGATTACATCCTGTTGTTCAAACTCTACTAAGTAAGGGAACATTTATTCCCAATGATATTTCTATGGACAATGCCTCAACACGAATACTTTTAATTACAGGCCCTAATATGGCAGGGAAATCTACCTACATTCGTCAAATTGCCTTACTTGTCATTATGGCCCAAATGGGTTCCTTTATCCCTGCAAAATCTGCACACATTGGCATGATCGATAAAATTTTTACACGCATTGGTGCAGGAGATAACCTTTCTAAAGGGATGTCTACATTCATGGTAGAAATGGCCGAAACAGCAAATATCCTACATAATGTTACCAATCACTCTCTAGTCATTCTCGATGAAGTAGGACGAGGAACAAGTACGTATGATGGCTTGGCTATTGCTCAAGCTGTTATTGAATACCTTTTATTCACACAAGGGAAGCAAGCAAAAACATTATTTGCTACTCATTACAAAGAATTGACAGAATTAGAGAGCCATTGCCCTCATGTCGAAAACTACCATGCGGGTGTAAAAGAAAACGGAGGCCAACCTATTTTCTTATATGAAATTCTCAAAGGACATTCTCAGAAAAGTTTTGGTATACATGTTGCGAAACTTGCGGGTTTCCCTCTTTGTGTAGTATCAAGAGCTCAACACATCCTGCGTCAGCTAGAAGGGCCTGAAGCAACTTCTACGCAGCAAGAACAAGAAAAAATGCAGCAATTAATGTTATTTTAACCATGCAGGTTAAGAACTTTTCTCCTAAGCGCATTCCTACAGATCCAGGTGTATATCTTATGAAAGATGCCTCTGGAGAAGTCCTGTATATTGGCAAAGCAAAAAATCTACGTAATCGGATTATTACATATTTTCAAAAACAAGGAGATTCCCGAGAAAGAATTCCTTTTCTAATGAAGAAAACAACAGACATCGAAACCATTGTTGTTTCTAATGAAACTGAAGCTTTGCTTTTAGAAAATAATTTAATAAAAAAATATCATCCCAAATACAATGTTCTTTTAAAAGATGATAAAACTTTCTTCTGTCTGTCAATATCTCTTGCTCATCCTTGGCCAAAAATTGACGCTATTCGAACTAAAGCAGTAGTTTCCTCTAAAAAGCAGTTAATTTTCGGTCCCTATGTAAGTGCAGAAGCGTGCCGAACACTCCTCGAAGTTATTAGCCAATGGTTTCCTATCCGCACGTGTTCTAATCGTGAATTTTCTTCTAGAAAACGTCCTTGTATTCTTTATGAAATGAAACGTTGCCTAGCTCCCTGCCTGAACTTATGCTCTCATGAAGAATATGAGGAGACTTTACAAAAGGCTGTACTATTTTTGAAAGGGAAAATCACTACTATCATTCAAGATTTAGAAATCTCTATTCAAAAGGCTTCTGAAAAGCAACAATTCGAACAAGCAGGTATGTATTATCGTACCCTGAAACTTATTCAACAAGCAATGACCAAACAGAACGTGGAAAACTTTCACTTTCAAAATATCGATGCTATTGGTCTGTATAGGGAACACCAAGAAATTGTTATTACTGTTCTCACAGTACGATCTGGAAAACTCTTGGGAGCTCGTCATTTTCTCTTTTCTGAAAATGCTCAAGAAGATCCTGACGTTCTCTCTTCATTTATTTTGCAATATTATTCTAATCAACCTTATCTTCCCAAAGAAATTTTGGTCCCTATTCCTATCAAGATTCCGCACTTTTCGCAATTATTAAATAAAGATACCGCTCCTCAAATACGTTCTCCCAAAACAGGATATGGCAAAGAATTACTACATCTAGCTCAACACAATGCTGAATTGCAGATGCAAATAACACCACTATCTGCATCTCTTCCCTATGAAGAAATGAAAACTGTTCTACAATCTCCGGATTATCCCTGCCGTATAGAGTGTTATGATAACGCTCACTTACAAGGTTCTTATAATATTGGCGTTTGCATCGTTTATGAAAATGATGCCCTAGATCCTAAGCAATACCGTGTATTCTCACTTGCTTCTTCCAAAAATGATCTCGCCTCTTTTCATGAAGTACTTTCGCGTCGCTTCTCTTCTCTTTCTATGCTTCCTGATCTCATCGTTATCGATGGAGGAAAAGCACAATATCTCCAAGCAAAAACAACACTAAAAGAACTCAACATCACAGGCATTCAAGTCGTCTCTATTGCTAAAGAAGCGGGTAACCACAGTAAATCTATGCGAAGAGAAAAAATCTTTTGTGATAACTTTCCTCAGGGAGTTCACCTACCCCCTACCTCAAAATTACTCCAATTTTTTCAAAGATTACGCGACGAAGCGCATCGCTTTGCCATCAGCAAGCATATTAAGAAACGCGATAAGAGTGCTCTACTTCCTCAAGAAAAAATTCCCGGTATTGGAGAAATCAAAAGAAAACGACTTCTACAAAAATTTAAGAGCTGGAAAAGAGTCATGGAAGCTTCCCAGGGAGAGTTAGAAACTATCCCTGGACTAACAAAAAAAGATATTCAACAACTACTAAATAAACAAACGCAAAATAAAACTCAGGGTGATAAGTAGGGTACTCTAATTATCTATTTCTTTTATTTCTTCAAGAAAATCTTCCGTGGAGGGTAGATCTGCGGCACAGAATTCTTCAATTTCCTCTTCAGATTCAGTACGATCTTTAGGTTGCGTTAATCCTTTAACAATCACGTGAACAGCAGCTACATGTAACCCTGTGTATTCAGAGATTTCTGAAACAATGCACCCCTGAATTTCTTCTGTTTTTTCTGGAATCGAGACTCCATAATCTACATTGACCTCAACTCGAACTTTAACTAAATGGTTTTTGGAGTCTTGTTCTACATAGATTCCCTTCATTCTTTCGATATCTCTACCAAATAGGGTATCAATTAAATTTCCTCCTAAGAGAGAAACTCCGTGAATCTTAGCTAAACAATGTAAAATAATTACTTGAATAACACGTGTCTCTATATCCCGACTAAATATAGTTTCAGGAAATTCGATTTCTTTAACATCAAGCTTTAAGTTCTGCTTATCCATATCCCTCCTATCTGCCTATTTTACTAACAAGAAATGTCCTCTATAGAAATAATATATAGAAGTAATAAGCTCTAGATGATTAGTCTAGTGATCCTGCAGTTAATATACCACACTCAATGCAATCCTTTAGCTTTTTTTTGGACTCCTAACTATCTGCGATAGATAGAAAAAATCGTGGTCTTTTTAGATAGTTTTCCTCTGGAGCAACCTCTTGGGTTCATTGTTTTCCCTATTCCCTATAAGTATACAAAGCTAGACTCTCATTATGAGAATGAAATCAATAAAATTAAATATTTTAACTTCTATGGAATTGATAATCTCTCTTTTAATCGATATTATCTTTCGGTATCCTAATGGCTCACATAGCTAGAAAGAAAAAACGTAATCCTATTAGATAGTTTTTAGCAGGGATGTTCTTTGGAGTTTTTGGAATCAGTGTCCTCCTTATTCTTCCGTCACTCCAGCATACAGTGTGTTATAATATATTTATAAAGTTCGCCCCTTATCACGAGAATGAAGTCAATAATGTTTAATATTTTAACCTCTATGCAGCCTACTACCTTTTTCTTAATCTATATTCTTCTTGGGTTCTTAACAGCCTATATGGCTAGCAAGAAAAACCGTAATCCTATTGGGTGGTTTTTTGCAGGGATGTTCTTTGGAGTTTTTGGAATCATTATCCTCCTTACTCTTCCCCCTCTATCTCACAAAGATACACATCTCAACCTACCGGATGAAAACAATCTCTCTAATAACGCCTTAAATTCTTTTCTAGAGAATACATCCCCAACAGAAGCCTCATCTTCTATAGATAGAGTAGAGATCAGTACAGAAAAGTGGTTTTATCTTAATAAAGATAAACAAGCCGTTGGCCCATTATCTTTTGAAGATTTGCTTCTTTTTCTACATGCTAAAGCAGAACGGACAGAAGAAGATGTGACACCCCAAAATATTTGGGTATGGAAAAAGGGAATGCAGAATTGGGAAAAAGTAAAGAATGTGCCAGAAATCAATAATGCTCTGAAAGCTTTCAACTAAAAGTCAGATAAAAAGCTTTCAGAATCAAAATGAAGAAATGAATTTTTACCAACTTGCTTTAATAACTCCAGGAATTTCTCCCATAGAGGCCATTTGTCTAAAGCAAATTCTAGAAATAGCAAATTTTCTTAAATATCCCCGAGGACGCCCCGTCAATAAACAGCGATTATGCAGACGTGAAGGAGAAGTATCTCTTTTCATTTTATTTAATGCTTCACGCGCTCTTTCTCGTTCTTCTTCACTTACAGTTAAGTCTTTGGCAATTTTGCGAAGCTCTTCTCGTTTCTTATAATTCCTTGCTACTAAGAGACGACGCTTATTTTCTCTTGCTATTGCTGACTTCTTCGCCATGCGTTCTTACCTAAATTTAAAATTATTTTTTACGAGCAGGTCCTGCTTGGCGCTGCTTACGGTTTGGATCCTTTTTATTAATAACATAAAGACGACCCTTGCGTCGGACAAGCTTATCTCCCTTAGATGGATCTGCTTTGATAGATGAACTTACTTTCATGAAAAACTACCTTGATGAGCTCCCTAAATTTTGGATTAGAGAGATTCCTAAAAACTGACGGAATGCCGATTAAGGCACTAATTTAATCTGTTTGATACTTTTTGACAACAATAGACTTTTTAAAAAAGTACTAACCCAAAAACAAGGAAATCTTGAGTTATCTTGAACTTATTCATCTAATTTTATACACTGGTTCTAGGTTTTTCTAATTCAATTTCTTG
This sequence comes from Chlamydia gallinacea 08-1274/3, assembly GCF_000471025.2. NCBI lineage: Bacteria > Pseudomonadati > Chlamydiota > Chlamydiia > Chlamydiales > Chlamydiaceae > Chlamydia > Chlamydia gallinacea. The sequence goes on from NZ_CP015840.1 coordinate 224,706, forward strand.
ATTTACCTTCAATCGAAAAAACTTAACTTTATTTAATAGTAATTAAGGAAGTGTCGTGAAGCGTACTTATCAACCTAGCAAGAGAAAACGTAGAAATTCTGTAGGTTTCCGAGCTCGTATGGCTACAAAGAGTGGAAGAAATTTATTGAACCGTCGCCGACGTCACGGTAGACATAATTTAGTCGATTTATAGTATAACTTTATCTTGTGTGTCGTTCAACTTTACCTAAAAGCGCCCGCATCTTAAAGAGAAAACAGTTCCTTTATGTTTCACGGTTTGGGTCATTTTTTCCTGGAAGGCAAGTGGATTTTTTAGTGTCTCCATCTAGAAATTCTCGATGCTGTAAGTTAGGGATTACTGTATCAAAGAAGTTCGGTAAGGCTCACGAAAGAAATTATTTTAAGCGAATTGTACGCGAAGCTTTTCGGCAACAACGACATCAATTACCTATATGTCAAGTTGTTATAATGCCAAAAAAGAAATACACTCCCAAGTTTCACGGCCTACTCCAAGATTTAATTCATTCCATTCCCGAGGCCCTGAAAAACAAGCTAGAAAAGAAAGAGTCTATGACTGGTAACGAATGTAGTCCAAAGAACGAGAAATGTGGGATTGTACCTCTTTAGGAGCAGTTTCAAAAGCAATCTCTGCATGTTGTAAAGCATTGTTCCATTGATCGAAATCTAAATAGAATTGAGCTATCATCATCTCAATTCTCCAAACGTTATCCTTATCCTGTTGACCAAACGTAGCGAGATAAGCTTCTAAAGGAGCAATAACTTGGTGAGTATCTTGACGAACACCTGCTTTTGACCTCTTAGCTAATTCCTGAAACTCAATCAAAGCTACAGTAAAATGCGTATGTTGCTTGTTTTCAGGATCTTTACTTAACAATTTATGTTTAATCTTCTGACAATCTTCGGATTCCATTCGACCACTTTCAACAAGGAGACGGTACTTTTCTGATAAGAAAAAGTAATCATCATTGTGCACACCTAATTCCAATGCCTTTTCCATGAAATCCCTACGTGCAATTTCTTCTGCAAGGCGATAATATTTTTGTAGATCTTCCATAGATAATGTATGGATCTTAGGACTAACACTATTAATAAAAAAGTCACTATCTACCACATGGCAAAGACTTTCCCCTAAATTTCTTCCTGTCTCATTGCCAAAAGATCCCATTCTATAAATTTCTCGCCCATCATGAGAAATAACCAAAAGAGAAGGAAACTCGTCTACCTTATATTTAACCTTCAGTTCATTATTCTGTAAACGTAGCGCTTTACTTTGCTCAAAATGCCTGGGAAAATCTACTTCCAAACAAATGAACTTCCCAAGAATTTTTTGTGCAAATTCTAAGGAAGTGAGAACTTCCTTCCGTATTTTCATGCAAGAACCATTCCAATCAGAACCTGAGAAAAAGATTAGCAGGGGAAGCTCAGAATCACGACTTTTTTTCACAGCTTCCTTATAATCTACGTGCCAAACTAGCTGAGCAGGAGAAGTTTGATCATGCGCTGCACTTTGCAAATGCAAAGAACTTATTCCGAGCAGAAGCGTTGTACATATCTTCAGTTGTTTTAAAGAACATTTCTTCACAATCTGCGATACGATCATGGTTCCCTCTCTTTTTCTCAGAATGCAAATCGTTTATTTAGGCATGACAAACGCCTCTGGGAGCATTCTGCTATTCGCTTCTTGTTGTATAGTATTTTTTTTATTAAAACAAAATAAAAACATTACTTAAAATTTACATCTTTAGCTGCAGTAAAATGCTCTCGGTATCAATGGAATTCCCTAGGCAAAAAAGTGGATTTCCTATTCATGGTATTCCTAACAACAACTAAAAAATGGCTAAAACTCACGAATGAGAAAAACTAGATCATGAAACAATCTTATGCTAACATTCTCGATAGAATTGAGATCACACGCCCACTATGAAAAATTTATTGCAATTTCGTGTGCCTGTAAGCTTTCTAGTATATGTAATACGAGACTTCGCCCTATGAAACACGTACTTGAAAAATCAAGCACATTGTATTTGTACAATACAGCATCGCGTACCAAAGAAATCTTTTCCCCTCTTCATGATCCCGTTAGATTGTACACATGTGGACCTACAGTATATGACTATGCCCACATCGGGAACTTTCGTACTTATGTGTTTGAGGATATATTAAAACGAACTTTACTGTTTTTTGGTTACTCGGTCAAACACGTAATGAACATTACTGATGTTGATGATAAAACTCTAACCGGAGCAAAGAAAAAACAAATTTCTCTTGATGAATACACGGCTCCTTATATCCAAGCATTCTTTGAAGACCTTAAAACATTAAATATTCTTCCTGCGGATATCTATCCCCGCGCTACACAATACATCCCTCAAATGATCCACGCAATCCAACGACTCCTAGATATTCATATTGCTTATGTGGGTCAGGATAATTCTATTTATTTTTCTATACAGAAGTTCTCCACCTACGGGAAATTATCACGATTAACATTACAGGATTTGCATTGCTGTTCCCGCATCGCAGATGATGAATATGACAAAGAAAATCTCTCAGACTTCGTCCTATGGAAGGCATATAATACCCATCGTGATGGTGATGTGTATTGGGAAAGCCCTTTTGGCAAAGGACGACCTGGATGGCATTTAGAATGTTCAGTAATGGCTATGGAGCTCCTTGGCGATTCCTTGGATATTCATGCAGGGGGTGTCGATAATATTTTCCCTCATCATGAAAATGAAATTGCTCAATCAGAATCTTTATCTAACCAACCTTTTTCTCGGTATTGGCTACATTCAGAACATCTTCTCATTGATGGAAAAAAAATGTCCAAAAGTTTAGGAAATTTTTTTACATTACGCCAATTATTAGACCAGGGATTTTCTGGCTATGAATTGCGTTATATGCTTTTACAAAGCCATTATCGAACACAATTTAACTTTACTAAAGACGGTTTATTCGCTTGTCGTCAGTCCTTAAAACGTCTGCGAGATTTTATTTCTCGTTTAGAATACCCCTACCCTCTAGGAGACTTTGTCTCACCTAAGGCAACAAACTGTGGAGAAGAATTTGTACATGCGTTTACAGAAAGCTTAGCTAATGATTTAAATATTGCGTCCGCACTAGCAGCACTTTTTGATTTTGTTCATCAAATTAATTCGTTAATTGATGCAGGAAATTTTACAAAAACGGATGCTCACTACATCCTGGATATTATAAATAAAATTAACCATGTTCTAGGAATCCTTCCCAGTTCTACTCATCTAGACGTTCCCGAGCATATTCTACATCTTGTGAAAGAGAGAGAGAGCGCTAGACAAAAGAAAAATTGGGAAAAAGCTGATAACCTACGTCAGCAAATAGCCGCTCTTGGTTACTCGATTGAGGACGCAAAATCGGGACCTCAACTAAAAAAACTCTAGTCTCTTATCCGCTACTCCCCGCGATCTACTTCTAAACGACGCATAACAGGAAAATAGAGTACATCCCGAATAGAAGCTGAGTCAGTCAAAATCATAACCAAACGATCAATACCGATTCCAAATCCTCCTACAGGCCCTACTCCCTGACATAAAGCCTCTAAAAACTCTTCATCAATAGGATGATACTCACTATCAGGATTTAAAGCCTTTTTCTCCATTTGCTCCTCTAGCAGCTTACGTTGAAGGAAAGGATCATTTAACTCAGAATATGCATTGCATAGTTCTTTCCCTAAACAAAAGCTCTCAAAACGTTCTACATACCCTGTATCACCAGAGCGTAGATACTTACATAAAGGTGTCGTTTCTACAGGGTGATCCATAATGTGATGAGGCGCAATTAATTGATCACAGACTAATTCATCAAACAAAGCAGATATTAACAAGCCTCGTGGAGCCGTAGCATAGGAGGATTCGGGTAATGATGTCCGTTCTTTTAATATTGCACGTAATTCATGATCTCCATGAAGATCCACATCTAGATTTCCATATATCTTTAAGCTATCTTTCATTGTCATGCGAATCCATGGAACTTTAAAATCTACAGTTTGAGGTCCTTGTTTTAAATGAGAATAAGTAAGAACTGTACTACCGTGATTGACTTTTTTCACTAGATATTCAACGAGATTTTCTACAAATACCATGACGCTATGATAATCAATATTCATAGCATAGGCTTCAAGCATCGTAAATTCAGGATTATGTGTCCTATCAATGCCTTCGTTTCTAAATACCTTACCTATTTCATATATTCGCGGGGTGCCTCCTACAAGAATCTTCTTTAAAGCAATTTCTAAAGAAATTCGTAAAAACACTTTTGAGTGCAATGCTTTAAGCTCTGTGGTAAATGGCGTAGCTTCAGCTCCGCCATAAATGTTTTGCAATATCGGGGTCTCAACTTCTATAAAATCCTGAGCATCCATATACTCACGGATTAATTTAAGGATTCGACTTCTCTTTAAAAAGGTTTGGCGTACCTCTTCTGAAGAAATTAAATCTAACCACCGTTTTCTATAGCGTATTTCCTTATCACTTAATCCTGAATGTTTATCCGGAAGAGAGAGTAATGACTTACATAATAGAGTCACGGTTTCTACAAGAATAGTCAATTCTCCTGAGTGGGTGAAAAACAAATAGCCGGAAATACCCAAAATATCACCCAAATCTAATTTCTTTTCGATAAACTTAATATGAGAAATCTCTGCGTTCTCGGGGAGCCCAACAACAGAAGAAAAGTCCCGATTAAACATCACTTGAATTTTTTGATCATTATCCAAAATTTGAGCAAAAGCATTTTTTCCCATGGAACGAAAAAGTACCATCCTTCCTGAAATTGTCACTCTAGGAGTTTGTTTATTTGTTGCATCCTCACTATTACCTAGAGGCTGGGAAACAAATTGCTCTTTAATTTCCTTAACACTTGTCGTTCCTGGAAATTCATAAGGATAGGGTGGAATACCTAAAGCTATTATTTCCTGGAGTTTATTCCGTCTATAAAGAAAATCTTCATTTCGTAGGTATTCAACATCTGACATATTTTGTATTTATCCTTTTTGCTTATGCATATTTCAATTTTAAGCACTCTAAATGACTTAAAAATTCTATTTCTAAGGCAGGGAGTATTTTCACAAAAAATTCATTCCATGGCAATGAAGTAAGATTTTCTCAGAAAGAACAAAAAAGATGAATGTTTAATTACAAGAAAATACATTTTAGAGAGGAATTTTTCCTCTCTAAAAATTATCAAGAAAACTATGACGACTTTTTATTTAATTTCATCTTCATTTTATTGACGAAGTTCTCACCACCTCCATATTCGAATCCCATGCGGAGTTGCTCTTTCCCTTGACTATCAATACATATTAGTGTGGGGAATCCACTAACTTGATATTTATTTTTTAAAAATTGATTTTCTTGTTTCGTAGTCTCTGATTGACCACCTGATTGTGGGAAATCTAACTCTACCATATGTAAATTCTGATGAGCAAACTGAATAAATTCAGGAGACCGCAAAATTTGTTCGTCCATTTTTTTACACCAAATACACCAATCAGAGCCGGTAAAAAACAATGCTATTATCTTTTTATCTTTTTTAGATTGTTCCATAGCTTCTTGATATGTTTCCCATTTAAGACTTACAGCTTTTACTAAATGGTTTTGTACTAATGTTTGGGAACGTTTTTTTGCCCCTAAACATGGTAGAGTAAATGACAAGCAAAGTACAATTAAACTTCCTTGTAGTATTCGTTTCATAAAATCCCCTTAAATATTTCTCTTCATTACTGGATGGACGGCTCTGAGCTTCTAAAAGCACAAATTCTAGGTCCAAAAAGAAAGAGCCTAGATGAATAAACTATCTACATCTATAGTGAATCATAAATATCTTTTCTATTTTCATATCTGCATGGAAAATTCAGATCCCTCTATACGTTCTATTTTGAAGCAAATTGCTCATCGCTATTTAGGTCAACACTATCCTACATTAGCACAACTCACTCCTTTACATCTTGCGCACGATCTACTTTCCCCTCTCCCTGCCCAGACCCAGGGGAATACTGCTCCCCAACAAGCCCCAGAAAAAGTTCCTAGTCCATCTGAAACCAACTCATCTCAAGTTATCACCTCACTCCCAGAACCACAATTACCTCCTGTTCGTGATCAAAAGAAAACTACTTCCTGGGAGTATCTTCCTCCCCATGCGGATTTTTCCAAAGTAGAAATCTTGAGATTAAGCTATCGTGCATTACAACCTCATGTTCTTGCTTCCCCCATAAAAATTCCTTGTAGGATTTTTGTAGATGAAGAAAACAATGAAGAAATTTTATTTTTCAATAGACTGGCAAAAATTCTTACTCAACAACTCTTCCCAACAACACTCATCTCCGTAGGAAATAAAAATGTCTTTCATAACCATGAAAGTTTCTCTTTATCCCTAGCCCCTCTAGCCATGATACGTTACAAAATCTCCCACGCACGTTATCATCAATCTTTCACAGAAAATGGGAGCACTTGGATTCCTATTTATTCTTCGATATACTATGAAAATGATCCGCAATTAAAACGAGATCTATGGACTCTACTAAATCAACTTCCTTTCGCCTATACGCAGAAGTCATTGTAAACTCTAATATCAATAAAATATTAGACTACGGTCTTCCTAAGGATTTTGAACATATTCCTGTGGGTACTGGCGTTAGTGTCCCCCTACAGAGAAGCAAAACATATGGTATCGTCTACAGAATCAAAACCACGACTTCTTGTAAACAAGTTCTTCCTATTTTAAATATTATTACTTCAGAGATTTTCCTATCTTCTGATCTCTTACAATTAATATTTTGGATGAGTCAATACTATTTCACCCCTCTGGGTAGGATTGTTCATCTTGTTTTTCCCCTAAGTATTATCACGTCACAAGCTACACAATCTAAACAGCATTATCGCATTGTTCTTAAACAAAACAAAACACAAATCCAAAAAATCCTTCCTACAATTTCTCCTGAACACGCTACCATAGTCAAAGCACTCTTATCCTTTTCTTCGCCTCCAAAATTATCTGAACTAATGAGGAAAGTGAAAGTTTCCTTATCGACCTTACATTCTCTAGAACAACAAGGACATGTAAAACTCATTAGCCCAGGCGATTTAGAACTTCAAGAAAGCAAATGTACCTTTTTTCCTCCGAACCCCTATCCATTACATAAGCAACAACGCGATGCTTTAGATAAAATTTTCCTTTCCCTAACTTCAGAGAAATTCCAAACCCATCTTCTTTTTGGTATCACAGGAAGTGGAAAAACTGAGGTATATTTTCAAGCCGTGCGCAAAGCCAGGGAATTAAAGAAAAGTGTGATTCTTTTAGTCCCTGAAATTGCTTTAACAACACAAATCGTTACATTATTTAAAGCGTATTTTAAAGAAGAGGTCGGGGTTCTCCATCGCAAGTTATATAATAGTGATAGAAATAAAGTATGGCGAGGTGCCTGCAAAGGAGAAATTCATATTATCATTGGCCCAAGATCCGCCTTATTTTGTCCTGTACAAAACTTAGGATTAATCATTGTCGATGAAGAGCACGACTCTGCATATAAACACAATGATAGCCACCCATGTTATCATGCACGTGATGTCGCTGTTATGCGAGGGAAATTAGCACAAGCTACTGTCATCTTAGGTAGTGCTACGCCCAGCCTAGAAAGCTATACCAATGCACTCTCTGGGAAATACATTCTTTCTGAACTTACCTCGCGAGTTTCCGCAACCTCTGATGTCAAAGTTTCCCTCATTGATATGAACCTGGAAATGGAAAAACAAAAAGCAAAAACTCTGTTTTCACAAGCTGTCATTCGAGGTATTGAAAAACGATTAGCTATAGGAGAACAATCTTTAATCTTTTTTAATCGCCGAGGATACCACACGAATGTTTCCTGTTCATCATGCAAACACCTATTAAAATGTCCTCGTTGTGACATGGTATTAACTTTTCATAAGTATGCAAATGTCCTTCTTTGTCACCTATGTAATTCCTCTCTTAAAGAACCGCAAACCTCTTGCCCCAAATGCCACGGAACATTGACATTGCAATATCGTGGATCGGGGACGGAAAAAATAGAACAAATAGTCAAGAATCTCTTCCCGCAAGCACGTACGCTACGCATTGACTCGGATACCACTAAGTTTCTTGGAGATCATGAATCCTTACTAAAACAATTTGCTACGGGGAAAGCGGATATCCTCATTGGCACACAAATGATTGCTAAAGGAATGCATTTTCCTGCAGTGACTCTCGCAGTGATTCTTAACGGAGATTCTGGATTATACATCCCTGATTTTCGTGCGTCAGAACAAGTATTCCAATTAATTACTCATGTTATGGGAAGATCGGGACGCAGCTACCTTCCAGGAGAAGTCTTCATTCAAACTTTTCTTCCTGAGAATCAGACGATTCGTTGCGCTATGCAACAAGATTATTCTGCCTTTTACTCTCAAGAAATTCTTGGTAGGAAATTATGTGTTTACCCTCCATTTACACGTTTGATTCGTTGTATCTTCCTGGGGAAATGCCCTAAATTCACTCGATCAGAAGCCGAGCGTGTTCACAACACATTAAAGGAAAAACTAGGCATACAAGCCAAAGTTATGGAAATTACTCCTTGTGGTCATTTTAAAATTAAAGACACCTTTCGCTATCAATTTTTAATCAAGAGCAAACAAATCCTCCCGGTAAATCAAAAGCTTCATGAAACTCTAGCAACGGTAAAACTATCATCAAAAGTTCGATTTACAATCGATGTGGACCCCATGACAACATTTTTCTAAATAATCATTAAGTTTATCTGCGAGAATGTCAATCTCATCTTCCGTATTATATGCATGCAAATTCACGCGAATGCAAGGTTGCTTGACGAAGTTCATCATTCCCACATGCACATGAGCAGCTTTGAGCTCTGCTGCCAGAAGTTTCCTAACATCATCCGGGAAAAACAGTGGCACCCCACCCCCAACAACACGTATACTAAAACGCTTGGAAAAATACGTTTGTACTTGCACAAGCTGATTACGAGCTTCTGCTCCAGAAATCAGAAGATGATCATAAGCTGCTCCTATGGTCAACAAAGCATGAGGAGCCATAGCAGTTGTGTAGCATAACAAAGGGACTGTGTTCATCAACTTTGTCTTTATTTCCCTAGAAGAGAGAATCGCAGCACCTACAGCGCCCATAGCTTTTCCATAAGTTACCAAAACAGCATAGAAATTCTCATATCCCCAGTGATGACACAAACCACGTCCTTCTTCTCCAAAAAGTCCTAAGGCATGAGCCTCATCTATTATTAAAAAGGCATCGTACTTACGTGCAAGTATGAGTAGTTTCTCTAGAGGAGCCACAGTCCCTAAACACGAGTATACTGAACAGGCAAAAATAAAAATTCTTCCAGAAGATAAGCGCCTATGAGCGCGTAATAAAGACTCCAAAGCATCAAGATCATTATTAGGAAATGATTTATGGTTGCCTACAATAACTCGCAAGCTGCTATACACAGAAATATGAACACCTGCATCCCAGAAAACCATATCAGTAGTCTCTGTGATATGGTAGCATAGTCCAAAATTTGCTATAGAGCCGCTATTCACCACAAATGCGGCTTCTACATTATGAAAGCGAGCAATTTTTTCTTCTAAGTCATGGACAACTGGTGGAGAACCTAAAGTTGATCGAGAACCTCGAGCTCCTGATTTTGCATATGGAAACTCTTGACAATACTGGCGATAGCGCCTTTCAACTTCATACATTAATTGCGTTGAACGAGCAAAGCCTAAAAAATCATTAGTTATAAAATCTATAGGAGAGACGCACATCAAAGATCCTGTAACAACTTTACTATTTCTCAGTTTTCTTCTTAAATAGTGTATCAGCTAATGAGTTTAACTTACGATAATCGGGTTTCCCTGTCCCCAACATAGGAATCGATTCTAACTCATAATGATAGGATACTTTCATTATGCTACTTGTTTTCAAGTTTTTTAAGATATGATTTGCTTCACTACATGTCGTGGGAAATGTAGTAAATAAGCATAGTTTTCCTTTACCATGAGGAACCTCACACACAATGAGTGCCGCCCCCTCCTGATCTTGGGAAATACCAAAACCCTGTAATAATAAACTTTCTACAGCTCCTAAACTGATCATCTCACCACCAATTTTGACAAAACGACTCAGTCGGCCTTGTAAAAACAACTCTCCCCGTGTATCTACATAACCTAAATCCCCAGTAACATACCAATCTTCCCCTCCAAGAGAAATAAACCCATAATGAGGATCTGCATGTAAATAACCAGAAAATAATGAAGTCCCCCGTATAACAACCAATCCTACCTCCCCAGAAGAAACAGGAACATGAGTATCTTCCGAAATAATTAAGACATCCATTCCATCAATAGGAACACCTACACAAGAGGCTTTTTCAGGACTTTTAGTGTCATTAATTGTCACAACTGGTGAACATTCCGTAGTACCATATCCTTGACGAAGAACAACGTGAGGAAAGTCTTTTTTGACTCGTTCTCTTAAAGAATCTTTAAAAGTATCCCCACCGAGAACAACAAACCGTAGTGACTTCAATGAAGATCGAGATTTTTTTGCCGTCTTAATGAGATAATCAAAAAACACTGGAGTACTACAGAAAAAGGTGACTTGCATCCTTTCAATATTCCTAACAACCTTTTTTGGCTGTAAGGGATTATAAGAAAAAACAACAGGAACTCCTGTAAGTATAGGGAACAGAGAACTACAATTAAACCCATAAGCATGAAAAGGAGGGAGGAAGGAGAGCATAATATCCGTCTCTACAGGATCGAAAAAAAACAAACACGCCTTAAGATTAGCTAATAGATTGCCATGAGATAAAGGAACGCCTTTTGGAGTATTTTCTGTCCCTGATGTAAATAAAATCACTGCGATGTCTTCAGAAGTTTGTGTTAGAACACCAAAGATACGCATTAGCCAATGAAAAGGAAGAGAGACATATAGCGCTGTGCGTAGTTTATCCCAGAAAGACAGTTTCTTACGTATGTCTTCCATATAGATCAACTCAGCAGGATAGTGCGTAGCATCTCCATGCAGCTGACGTAAACGTCCTACTAGTTGCTTGGAAGTAAGAATATAATGAACTTCTGCAAGATCTAAACATGCTTGCATTTCTTTAATTCCCTGACTCCAATTCACCATTACAGGGATCTTCCCCGCTAAGAGAATAGCAAAATAAGCAATAAATGCTCCTGCAGATGCCGGCATCATCACGCCTATACACTTATCGGGATAGCGAGAAATCTTGAGGGCCAAAGCGACAACAGCTTTCAGCATAGTATCATAGGAAAGAACCCCTAACTGTTCATCCCAACAGATAGCATTGGAAGTTAATTCAGAACATACAGCTAAAAATCTTTCTAAAACCGTATCCCCTTCACGTAACTTAATACGCTGTTTATCTGAAAGATGCCATGCGTGCATACGACTGTTCCCCTAAGTCAATTGTAAGGAACTTCTATAGGTAAGTCGGCTTGCTCTTCATTAAACCAAGAAGATAAAAAAGCATTGAGATCTTGTTTTTTAGAAAACTGCATTAAATATTTATAATCCATTTGGTGTATCGTAACCTTGACTGTTCGCTTAGGAAGAAAAAATATTCCACTACGCAATACAGCCTTCAACGCCATTTTAAATACTTTACCTAATTTGGGAGTAGTTTGTGTTTTATATCGAGAAAAAGAACTGCCCCATAAACCAGAAATTCGTACTAAAAATACATTACATTCCTTAGATCTATGCAATAACACATACGCTGAATACTGATTAATAATTTCTTCTTTACCATTCCTTGACAGTCTCCCTGAAGGATACAGCAACAAGCTTCCGCCATTATCTAGAATCTGGCTTGCTTTTGCACAAAACGTATCCATCTGTGCTAAAGCATCTTCACGTGCCTTTCCAGGCACAAACGAAGGAACAGGAATAGCCTGCACAGACTGTAAAAACCAGCGAACTACAGGATTTTTAAATAAATAATCTACTGCTAGGGGGCGGACATGGAAACGAGACCAAAAAAGATATTCCAAAATCACAGGATCAATCTCTGCCACATGATTGGATAAAAATAGACATCCTTTATTAGGGTGAGGTCTTAAAGACTTTTCGCCTTCTATTTGAATTCGATAACGTAATTTTAATGCCGAGCCAACTAAAAAAGCATAAATAGTTTCATACAGTGTTCGCCACAACTTGCGTACTCCCATTCCTCTATTCCTTCGCAATACATTGGCTCCCTAGTTTAGTTTAACATAATCTTCGCTTTTGATAATATAGCTTAGTTTTATTAGGGAAACCACCTATGCCCTCGCATTTATTAGACTATCAAAAAGTTGCAGAAAATATAGTTGAAAAAACAATCACAGAATTACTCCATTACCGAAATCGGTTACCCCTAGTTCCCTTTTGGACAAAATCTGATGGGTCATTCGTAACTCCTGCAGATTATGCTGTGCAGTACTGCCTACAAAAGAAACTGTTCATGTCCTTCCCTCATATTTCTTTTATAGGCGAGGAAATCCTCGACCCTATACACGATGAACAGAAATGCCCTGAAATCTTAGAACTTGTACATATTCTGTATCCAGAGGCTACAACTCAAGACCTCTTAGACACCCTGACGTCAACAACAAAAGATTCTTCCTTGTATTGGCTTATGGATCCTATTGACGGCACAGCAGGATTTATCAAAAATCGATTCTTTGCCATAGCCTTATCTTTAATTCATAACAATCAACCGATTCTCTCTGTAATGGCTTGCCCATCCCCTCATTTTCAGGCATTTAAAATTTATTCTGCAGCTAAAAACCATGGAGCTACTGTGTTTGGCACTGCAATACAGGGACGTCATCGTTTACAAGCAGGAACAACAAGTACGGGAAAGTTCTGTGAGGCCTCACTTGCTGCACGAAATCAACAGCATCATTCTACAAGATTGTTAAGTCTATCTCTTCCTGGAAAACCTCAGGCGTATCGTGTAGATAGCCAATATAAATATGCTATGGTTGCTGAAGGTATGGTAGATTTTTTTATACGCTATCCTTTCGCAGTTTTGCATACACGTGCTTGGGACCATGTTCCTGGAGCCTTTTTAGTCGAAGAATCTGGAGGAGTTGTTACTGATATATTTGGTCACGCCTTGAACTATTGCGAAAACAACTTTACCTTAGAAAACCATCCAGTTATCCTAGCTTCGGGGAATGCGCAAATTCACAGCACAACCCTAGAGGTGTTACAAAAACACTACGCTATTTCTTCAGGGACTTCTTTGGAAGATTATTAAACATAAGCATTCAGTTTCGCCTGTACAATGGCATCCGACAACGTTACTGTATCTTTGTTTAGCTGATTACTTTTCTCATAGATATCGTGAAGAATGACAGGCAAATGATTGACCTTCTGCAAAACCGTTTTAGGGCAATAGGCAGTCCCCACAGCAAGAGCAACATTTAATAACCCTCCGGCATTTGCTAAATAATCAGGGGCGTAAAGAATACCTCGCTCATGTAATACGGCTCCTAAAGAAGGATCTTCTAATTGATTATTTGCAGAGCCTACAATAGCCTGACAACGCAAAGAAAACACATTATTTCTATGAATCACACCACCAAAAGCACAGGGAGAAAAAATATCGCATTCTATTAAGGGGAAATCCTCTGGGGAAACTACTGTAGCTCCATAAAACCTTCTGGCTTCCTCTAAAACAGAGGAATTGACATCAGAAACATACAGGTCAGCACCTTCAAAAAACAAAGAATGAAGTAATTTTTTCCCTACAGCACCAAGACCTTGAATCGCAATTTTTTTTCCCTGTAAACAAGGAGTTCCCCATAACTGCTTAGCTGTTTCTTTAATACATAACAAAACGCCATGAGCCGTATAAATTGACGGATCCCCACTAATACTATCTATACCACAAACCCAAGAAGTCTCTTGATGAATAGTGAGAATATCGTTCACAGATATTCCAAGATCCTCAGCAGCTATATACTTGCCTCCTAAAGAATCTACGGCTTGCCCAAAAGCTCTTAACATATCTTCTGTAGCACAAGACATTCCCTGAGGGAGAATAATCACACTTTTTCCTCCCCCCGTACCTACACTACTAAGAAGAGACTTATACGTCATTCCTTTCGACAAGCGTAAAACATCTTTTAAAGCATCATCAAAAGTAGAATAGGCAAATGCCCGTACTCCCCCCAAAGCAGGACCCACTAGTGTTTGGTGAATTGCTATTAATGCATGTAATTGTACACTTTCGCAAATAACTTCTATTACACGTTCATAATCTTGTATATTTATATCTCTAAACACTAATGGATATTTCATAATCTTAATTAAAACGATATGCAATTATAATGGATAAAGTATTCTATATAATTAATTAAAAGTCAATTCACTCTCTCCCTCTCTTCTTCTCTTAAAATTTCTCAAGTGTTACCCTAAATGCCGTGACAAAACTATAAATAAAAAGCCTATAGAGAGTGAGAATCGTCTATGTTAAATCAGCAATCACTAGCAATTATACATCCTTGGCACGGGCCTATCCTAACTCAAGATAATTATGAATCCTTGTGTTGTTATATAGAAATTACTCCTCAAGATTCTGTAAAATTTGAATTAGATAAGCTTTCAGGTTTACTCAAAGTAGATCGCCCACAAAAGTTCTCCAATTTCTGTCCTTGTTTATATGGACTGTTGCCAAGAACCTATTGTGGAGAATTATCAGGAAAATATAGTGGAGAACAAAGTCTTAAAGAAAATATCCAAGGCGATAAAGATCCCCTGGATGTTTGTGTACTCACGGAAAAAAACATTACTCATGGCAACATCTTACTTCAAGCAAAGCCCATTGGGGGATTACGTATTATCGACTCTGGAGAAGCTGACGACAAAATTATTGCTGTCCTTGAAGATGATTTAGTATTTTCAGGAATAGAAGACATTTCCGATTGTCCCGGGACAGTATTAGATATGATCCAACACTATTTTCTTACTTACAAAGCCACCCCTGAGCACTTAATGAATGCCCAACCTGCAAAAATTGAAATTGTTGGTATTTATGGGAAAAAAGAAGCTCAAAAAGTCATTCAACTAGCACACCAAGACTATCTAAACGCTTTTTCTCAAGAAAAAACTTCTATTTAAACTTTGAGGAGAGAACTCTCTCCTCAATAACCACCCAGGAATAATAATAAATGCTAGCTACGAAAACAAATAGTTATTAATAAACTTATCTGCTTCTACAACAATTTCCCTTAACTCAGGGAAATTTAATAAACGTAAACCCTCTTGAAAACTTAGCCATTGGCTATCGCAAATTTCATGAGGATCTGCATGCACATTTCCTTGCACTTCTGCTAGAAAGTAGGCGACTTCCTTGCGTACAAACTCTTCCTCATGATCATTAAAAGAATAGTGCTCCACCAAAACTTTTGGGAAAAAATGCACTACACTCAATCCCGTTTCCTCAACCAGCTCTCTTTCTGCTGCTTCTTGGGGCCCTTCTTTCTCTTCCGAATGCCCTTTAGGAAACCCCCAATGCTTACCTTGGGTATGGCAAATAAAACAAGCTTTTAGCGTACTACGATCTGGAGTACCAAAAAACTTGATAGGAATTACACCAAAAGAATACTCATACTTTGTCTTCGTCATAATCAGGGTATATACCTCGAGAATAATATCGTTGAATTATGTCCGCCAAAACCAAAAGAATTTGACATAGCAACGTCAATATCCCAATCCTGGGCTTTATTTGCAACCACATCAAACTCATCTATTTCTACAATAGGATTCTCTAAATTAATCGTAGGATGCAACTTGCCTGTTTGGATCGCTTGGATTGTCACCACAGCTTCAACCCCTCCTGCAGCTCCTAAGCAATGTCCTATAAGAGATTTTGTAGAATTCATTCGTAGATTCTTAACATGACTTCCAAAAGCTTTTTTCACTGCTAATACTTCAGAAATATCCCCTAAAGGGGTTGAAGTGCCGTGAGCATTAATATAATTCACCCGTTCCCTAGCTATCCCTGCCTGTTGCAAAGCACCGAGAATACACGAAGTAATCCCCTCACCATCATCTCTAGGCGCTGTAATATGAAAAGCATCACAGGTAGTATAAGAACCAAGAATTTCTGCAAATATAGGAGCATCGCGTTTTAAAGCATTCTCTAAAGTCTCCAAAACCAACACGCCAGCACCTTCTCCAATAACAAAGCCGTCACGATCTCTATCCCAAGGACGTGAAGCTTCTTGAGGGGCATCATTCCTTTCAGAAAGCGCACGATTAGCAATAAATCCAGCTAAACCCACACGATTAACAGCCGCCTCAGTGCCACCACAAACAATCATGTCTGCACGTCCAGAAACTAAATGATGATACGCGGCATCTATGCAATAATTCGCTGTCGCACACGCTGTAGATATAGAATAGTTTGGCCCCATAAGACCAAAATCCATAGCAATTAATGCGGGAGCCATATTTGTAATAATATAGGGGATGAAAAATGGAGAAAGCTTTTTATTGGAAAGAATCAAGCGTTCCATACCCTCATCTAGAGTCTGCAATCCCCCCATCCCAGAGCCAATAATTACACCACAACGCAAAGGATCCGCTGGGAGATTCTCTTTATCCCATCGCGACATGGCGATAGCTTTTTTTGCAGCTACTACGGCATAAGTAATAAAAGGGTCAACTCGGCGTGCTTGTTTTTTATCCAAATAAGGTTCGGGATTAAATTCGGGAACCCAGGCCGCAAAACGAGTAGCATAATCTTCGCATGGAAAAGATGTAATATTCCGTACACCACTCTTCCCTGCCAATAAATTATCATAAAGAGTGTCTATTTCATTCCCGAAACAAGAAACAACACCCAACCCGGTGACTACCACACGTTTTTTACTCATAAAGTATTCTACCCCTCAAGAAGCTAGAAGTTTCGATGTAATGATAGAACCGTCTTTCCATAGCTCTTCTAATCGGTATTGTTCTCTCACCGAAGCAACAAAAAGATGGATGACGATATATCCACAATCTATAACTACCCAGTCACCATGATGTAACCCCTCTACGTGTAAGGGAGAGACATTATGTGTTTTTAATTCCTGTACAATAGCATCCGCCAGAGCCTTCACATGTATGCCAACATTTCCTTCAGCAAAAACAAAATAATCTGTGAACTGAGAAATGGCACGAACATCTAGAACAACAGGATTGTTCCCCTTTTTGCTATCAATAGCTTTGGCAATTACTTTTAATAAGTTAAAGCAAAATAATTCCATAGAATTTGGTAAGAGAATACTCGATTATCTAAGATAAGGTCGAGCTTTTTTCTTCTACTAAATAATATTCCAATAATACTTTTTAGCCATCTTTTTCAACCTCCCTCTAGGGCGAACCACTGTTTTCTCTTCTCCTAAGAGTAGAAATGGAAGGTCTAAAATACTATCCGAGAAGGTATGACTTCTTGCTCGTCCTATTTTCTTCAAATAGCTAAGAATCTTTGCTTTATTATTCCCTGTTAAACATTGATTTTCAACCATTTGTCTGCTAACCCCTCCCTGAAAATAAGAAGCATACCACATATTGGCTCCTAACTTCTTTGCTATGGGTTCTACAATGAAGTCGGGAGAAGAAGAAAAAATCATCACCTCCCCCAGGGGATCATTCAAAGCTTCATAAAATTTTTCCAATGTTGGAAAATAAAAATCTTTTTGACACAATTTTTCAGCAAAATCCCTGGCAACAGAAACCAGATCAGAGAAAGGAACTTTAACAAGTAACGAAGAAACAATACGAGAATAAAAGGTGGGTAAATCTAAAAAAGTTAAAAAGCAAAAGAACGAAAAACAGCACGAAGGTAACGTTTTATAAGAAAAAACTCCCCGCCGCAATGCATATCTATAGAAACCTATGCTACTTGTACCTCGAAGCAACGTGCCATCTAAATCAAAAGCATATATACAAGATTGTCTCATGAGGATAATTGTTGAATTTGCTGCTTCAGTTCTACAATAGCTTCATCAAGCTCTTCCAACGCACGTTTATCTTGCTCCACTAGTGCGCTATACTGCATAGCGAGATCAAAATCCAACCCCGAGGATCCCAACAATTTTTTATCATATTCTAATTTATGCTTTAATTCTTTGCGGCGCTCCTGCCTCTGAGCCAATACTTGTCGCATATGCACCAGTTTTTCATCTGCATGAGCTGACGACAGTAGCTGCTCTTCTAAAAAAGAAATAATATATTGCAAAATAGCATTTAAACGATTTTCTAAAGGAAATTTTTCAGAAGCAGTGAGATAAGTCGCTTTGGTCAACTTATGTTTGAGCTCTCCCCACTCTGAACGAGATTCATTCGTTATATTTCCAGACAAGCACTTCTCAGAAAATGCTTCAATTTTTTCATTTAACTCCTTAATAGCTTCTTGCTGGATCTGTCTATTACGAGCTGCCTGCTCTTGAAGGCGCTTATCCTCTATCTCTTGCTTTTCTTTTAGCTTATCAAATACGCCTTGTAATTCACCCTTTAAAGCAACGACATCTTCATGAGTCAAATCTAAAGACCGCATACGTTTAGAGATCCCGTCTAACTCCTTACGTAATTTTACTAAGTCTTTACCTTCTTCCAAAAGCTGGGATAATTGAGATAAACGTTCTCGTACTTCTTTAGAATTTTCCGTAGAAACGACTTTCAACCGACTTTGCTCTTGACGAATTTCTTTTTCTAAACCTTTTAGCTGATCCCAACATTTACTTAACTGCAAGCGCGTAGATGAAAATATATCAGAAGAAATAGCCAAATATTTAGCAGCCTGCTGAAGATTTTTTATTTCCTTCCTTAAAAAAAAAACAAAGCGCTTCAATGAATTTTTATTATTATGCGAGAAATATTTAGCAACAAAACATTCAACATCCTCAGCAAAGGCAGCACTTACTTGTTCAATAAGCTCTTTTCTTTTGGGGAATACTTGATTACCTAAAGCAGACAAACGTTGGAAAAATTTACTTTTCAGCCGCATACGCATGCCTACATTCATCAACTCTTTACGTAAATCAATAATTCTAGTGGAGAAGTTACTTAACCAAACAAGAGAAAGATGTAATTTTTGATAAAATTCCCTACGCTTTTCTAAGGTCTGTATTTCTAAACAGGCAGGCAATTCTTCTTGTTGTACAGAAATTGGATCCTCATTTACAAAATTGGCAACGTCATTTTCCAAACAAGATATCGCTAGTTCAATCTGTCCGATAACAAATGCCCCCTCCTCATCTTGTAAAGACCTAACCCGACGACCTTCTTTAGTCAAATCAATGTACCGACTCCATAAATCCGCACGTTGTCCCGAATTCTCTACCTGCTGAAACAGGGGAAGACAATGCTTACGTATGCTCCAAAATAGCTTGAGATTTGCATTATTCTCTAAAGCTTTCTCCATTTGTTCCAAACTAAAAGTTATTTGAGCTTCTATCGATGGAATCTGAGAAAGTTCCTGAGAAAATGCGGTTAGTGCACTATCTGTAGCAATAGTGAGATTCTCATCAGCAGACGGTGCAATTTCCTCATGAGAAACTACTGGGGAATCTTGTTTTTCCTCTAAAACGTGAAAGCAGTCGTCTGAAATGTCCATAGTAACAACTTAGGGTGTAAAGCTTGACAAAGAAATGAATAGAAAATAAAGTTTGCTTCTGTAATGCATTATCGTCAATCGTTTTTATGTATGTGCTTCCTAGAATTTCTTTTCATGAGGGGATAGAGCTATTTAAAAAAAGCCCCCTAAAAGATCTTCAAGAAATTGCAAATTCTATACGTAAGCAACGCTATCCTGATGATAAAGTAACTTATGTTTTAGATGCTAATCCTAATTACACAAATATTTGTAAAATTGACTGCTCGTTCTGTGCCTTTTATCGCAAGCCACATTCTCCCGACGCCTATCTTCTTTCTTTCCAAGAATTTCGCACCTTAATGCATCGGTACCTAACCTTGGGAGTGAAAACTGTACTACTTCAAGGAGGAGTGCACCCAAAAATCAGTATTGAGTATCTTGAGGAGCTTGTGAAAATTACTGTCCAAGAGTTTCCTCAAATCCACCCGCACTTCTTCTCTGCTGTAGAGATTTCTCATGCAGCTCGCGTATCAGGAATTAGTGACAAAGAAGCCCTAATTCGGCTTTGGGATGCAGGGCAAAGAACTCTCCCCGGAGGAGGAGCTGAAATTCTATCTGAAAGAGTACGTAAAATTCTCTCTCCTAAAAAACTAGGTCCTGATGGTTGGATACACTTCCATAAGCTAGCACACCGTTTAGGTTTTCGTTCCACAGCAACTATGATGTTTGGGCATATAGAAACACCCGAAGACATCCTCATGCATCTAGAAACATTAAGGCAAGCGCAGGATGAAAATCCTGGATTTTATAGCTTTATTCCTTGGAGCTACAAATCTAAAAATACAGCTTTAGGGCGTAAAGTCCCTAACCTTGCTCCACCTGAAATGTATTATCGCATACTTGCATTATCACGAATTTTCTTGGATAATTTTGATCATATAGCTGCCTCCTGGTTTGGTGAGGGGAAAGCAAATGGGGTTCGTGGTCTTCATTATGGCGCAGATGATTTCGGGGGAACAATTATCGATGAAAGTGTTCACAAATGTACAGGCTGGACAATCCAAAGTTCAGAAGAAGAGATCCGTACTCTTATTAGTTCAGAAGGATTTGTTCCTGTAGAAAGAAATACTTTTTATGCAACCATCTCTCCTAGTTATCCATGTAAAAAATAATCTTCAGCGATTTTCTCGGCGATTGCCTCAGCAGAAAGTCCCCTAGTAGGCAACTCACGAAATAGGGGATACCGCTTAAACCATGTTTTTTGTTTTTTGGTGTACTGCCAAGTATTTGCTATAAATCGTCGTTTTGTATCCTCATATTCTCCTTGTTGCGATCCATGATCTATAAATTCAATCCACTCTCTATAACCTATAGCTCGAGACGCTGAAGTATTTTCCCGTATCCCCTGGTGTAATAATTGCTCCACTTCACCAAGTAAATTTTCTTCAAGCATTCTATGGCAACGGTATTGAATCTGATCACGTAGCAACTCCTGAGGAGGAGAAAGAAACCACCCACGACAGTAATATTCCTTAGGTTCTGACATTTGGGAATTCCAGTGATGATCAGAAACTCTTTTCCCTGTGAGATGTATGATTTCTAAAGCGCGAATCACTTTATTCTTATCATTTTTCGTAATCGTGGACGCGTACTCGGGATCCTTTTCACAAAGACTCGCATATAGACATTCTATACCATAATCCTGGGCATATTGAGCTAGTTGTCTTCTCAATGTATGATCTGCAGGGGGACCTTGTGGAGTCCCTGAAAGAAATGTGTGGAAATAAAAGCCTGACCCTCCGACAAGAATAGGGACTTTATTTCTTGTAAGAATACTTTGACACGCCTGCATAGCATGATAGTAAAAATCCACAACATTAAATGTTTCTTGAATATGACAAATATCAATTAAATGATGAGGAACTCTTTCTCTATCTTCTAAAGATACTTTTGCTGTACCAATATCCATTCCTCGATAGACTTGCATAGAATCGACGGATATAATTTCTCCATCAACCATAGGAGCTAGCCATAAAGAAACTGTTGTTTTCCCAGATCCTGTAGGGCCTGCAAGTAAAATCACTGTCCGTTTAAACAATTTTATAAATGACTTTTGAGGATCTAAACAAACATCATATTCCACAGAAATATTATCATCTGCTTGAAATTCCGCATTACGCATAGGCTACACGTTAAAATCTAGAGAAACATTCTTGTTCTGATTGACATACAGGTAACAATTGGTCTACTCCCGCAATCTTAAGAACTTCAGCAACGCCATCCTGTGCACAACACAAACATAACATCCCCTGACAGGATTGCAACAACTTCGCTATAGAAAATATGAGTCGTACCCCAGAACTACTCATATAAACGACATGGCGCAAATTTAATATAACTTTATTTTTACCTTCCTGAAGCTTACTTTCTAGAAACGCTTCTACAGGAGGAACAGAAACAGCATCTAAATTCCCATTTAAAGTAATAATAAGAATATCTCCATACTGTTTAATTACCCAGTCCATAAAAACATCTCCAAATAGTACCTGCAAATATTACCGATATTATTTACGATAAAAATAAAAAACAACGCACACCTATGGTAAGGAGTTATATAAAAACAATATTTTCTTCAGGTCCAAAATATTCTCTTTCCTACTCTCTATTATGCATATTACTGAGTGTTCTTGTATGCATTCCTCCTGTTCATTGGTTTTTATTCCCCGAAACCTATACATTTCTCTCTAAAAAACACCTTCCGATTAAAAACATCTTCCTTGTCTCCTCTTCCCCTTATAAACTTCCTGTTATTCTTTTCTCAGAAATCCTAGGGCTATCAGCCGATTACCCGACATTTCTTCATCAATTTTCTACTAAACAAGCAGAAACGATTTTAAATAACATTGGGGTCTTCTCTTCTCTTTCTATACAAAAGGTCCCTGACAACAAAGGAATCATTATCTTTTATGCTCTACATACCCCTCTAGGGTACTTCGGGAATCAAACAAATACACTAATTAATTCCTCAGGACAATGCTTCCCCTGCCAGCCCTTCTTTAAATCTCTAAATCTCCCTAAAATATTTTTTTCTCAACAGGATAGAGAAAGGCCTTTGCTCCCCTCTTGGAAACTTGCTATTGCTGACCTCTTGATCAAAAAATTACAACTCGATCCCCCAGAGATCATTGACATGTCCACTACGGAAATTTACCCTATGGAAATTGTTGTGACCTTACACTCGGGGAGCCTTCTTAGATTTCACTATCACGCCCTCCAAGCTGGATTAGATAACTATCACCGTATGCAAGCTAGTATAGGGATAGAAGAAAAATGCCGCTATGTTTATGATTTGCGGTTTCCTCATTGTGTATTATTTAGCAAACAATGATGCCCGCACTAATTTTTACCCAAGTCCCTTCTAAAGAAGAAGCCGAACTTATAGCAACTACCTTAGTCACACAAAAACTTGCTGCTTGTGTGCATATTTTCCCTCAAGGGCAATCTATTTACACGTGGAATGGGGAGCTACAGTTTTCTTCAGAATATCATCTACAAATCAAAACCCTGTGTGTACAATTCTCCCCTATTTCTCGAGTCATCCGCTCATTGTGTTCTTACCAAGTGCCTGAAATCCTCTTAGTAAAAATCACTTCGGGTAGTGAAGAATACTTGCATTGGTTATCCTCAGAAAGTTCTTCTAAAACGTCTTAGCCGTACACACTAGTCTTGCCATTATTTTTTAATTCAGTACAATTTCTCTAAAGTTTTAAAGATGAATCAACATTATTTCTTATCTTAGTTTGGATTTTATGGAAGAATTTGTAGCATATATCGTGAAAAATTTAGTTGCTAATCCTGAAGCTGTAGAAATTCTCTCTACACAGGATGAAACTGGTGAATCTATTAAATTAGAAGTCCGAGTTTCTCCTGATGATATTGGGAAAATCATAGGTAGAAGAGGAAGCACCATACATGCTTTAAGGACTATTCTTAGACGTGTGTGCTCTAGATTAAAAAAGAAAGTACAAATTGATTTAGTTCAGCCTGAAAGCGTGCAACAATCTTGTGATGATGTCACAATTTCAAAAAGTTGCTGCGATTTTGATGATTTAGATAGGGAAAGCAGCTGTTGTCATGAAAGTAGTTGTTGTTCATCTCAAGAAGAAGAAACTCAAGAAGTATTTTCTATGCATCACGAGTGTGCTTGTCATAGCCATGGTTGTTGTGACGAGTAAGCCTTAAACACTCAATTATTTTTTATAGCTAAAATCTCCTTGCATTAAGGGGTTTTTAGCTTTTTTATTGTGCTACGTTGATTAGGTTCATTATTCATAGAAACAGAACGTCTACATCTAAATTTATATAATCCTGAGATAATTATTTCATGAATTACTTGTTCCGGAGTCCATCCTAAATGTAAAAAGCCGTGTAAAAAAGGACTATCTTTGGTCATTCCTGGAATAGGATTAACTTCGGAAAGCCAAAAATTTCCTTCATGATCCAAAAAGAAATCTATTCTACAAGAACCTTGACCTCGTAGCACGCGGTATACTTTTTTTGCCAATTCTTTGACTGTGGTTTTTTCTTCCAAAGATAAATCCGGATGGTAATTTATTTGCGCCCTGTCCCTATTATTTAAACCATATTTGGTTTCATAATCGATAAATTGTCGTGATCCACGTTCATGAGGCTCTGTCATATAATAGCAAGTACTCGCGTCCCCTATACAAGAGATTTCAATTTCTCGAGATCCCAACCGACTTTCTTCGACAAACACATCGGTATCATATAAAAAAGCTTCAGAAATTTTCTCATGAAGTTCTTGTTCATTATGAACCTCAAAGATTCCCAAACTTGATCCTAAATGCACTGTCTTGACAAACATGGGAAAAGTAAACGTAGTCAAGAGATTCTGAAGACATAATTCGGGAGAGCGTTTCCAAGCTCGTAAGGTTAATGTTTGATAAGGGACTACTGGAACACCGACTGAAGAGGCAATAAGCTTAGTCATAACTTTATCCATACCTATAGAGGCACAGAGAAGAGAAGGTCCTCCATAGGGTTTCCCAAGCATTTCTACGAAACCTTGAAGAGTTCCATCTTCTCCAAAAGGGCCGTGTAAAATAGGAAAAACAAACTCCGTATCATTCAGCGCACTGGCAATCTCTTCTGAGAGAATAGAAGAAAAAACACCTTGACCACTGTATAGAACATCATGTAGATGATCGACTTTTTTCCAAAGCCCTTGACGATTGATAATAAAATAGCTCACGTCATAATGCTCAGAAGAAAAATATGAAGCTACGTTCTTAGCAGAAAGTAGAGAAATATCATGTTCATACGATTGCCCTCCACAGATAATACCTACAGACAGCTTTTTAGGTTCAAAATCTTGTAAAGCATTCCCTATAGCATCAATGTTTCCTGCACCTAGTGCTAGGCAAACATCATGAACACAAATATTTTGTTTCAGGTAACTCACAATATGATCATAAGGGATATAATAACATTGTACATGTGACAACTTAGAGATCATAGAAGCTATCTTTTCAATATCAGGCAAAGTTACGGGAGTTTCTCCAGCACTATAGACATCAGTAAGTATCACTTCATCAGCATCGCGAAACGCAACATAAAAATCCTCTAAACATGCATATAATCGTGAAAACCTATGTGGCTGACATATAGCAAGAATCCGCCGAGATCCGATAGCATCTCGCACTCCCCGTAACGTACACATAATCTCTCGGGGATGATGAGCATAATCTTCAAGAAACAAAAACTTTTCTGAGTGATTTTTTCTCTCCAAACGCCTCTGAATACCTGAAAAATTCTTCAATCCTGCACGGATATGACCTTCATCTATACCCAATGTTAATGCCATCCCCATAGCAACTGCAGCATTCGCTACATTATGCTTACCTACAAGCCAGACACGGATATCGTGATATTCTTTACCTAAAAATTTTATTGAAAATACGGATTGCCATCCCTGCTGACTAAATGAAGAAATGTAAAGGTCATCTTTCTCAGAAAATCCATAGGAAACTCCTTGAATCCGTGCACGTAGCTCGGAGCAATCACTGGAATAAAAACAATAGCGAGGGTCAGGGACTTTTCTAGCAAATTCTTCCAAAGAATCGACTAATTTCCTCCGATCATTTTCGAAATTATTTAAATGCTCATTATCCACATTGGTAATCACAACAGCTGATGGAGAATAATTTCGCAAAGAACCATCACTCTCATCCGCTTCTGCTATAAAATATTTCGTATGTCCTGCATATCCATTCAAAGACTCAGCATTTAGGCCCCCAATAGCATAGGAAGGGTCTTGATTTGCTGTTTTCAAAATGGCAGTGATTAATGAAGATACGGTTGTTTTCCCGTGACTACCGGAAATCAGAATACTCGTATGATTTTCCATTAATTGTGCCAATAATACAGAACGATGAATCAAAGGAATCCGTAAAGACTTTGCTTCCTGATATTCTACATTATCATCTGCAATCCCTGAGCTATAGACTACATAACCCTTTTTAGGAACATGATTCTTATCGTGCCCCAAGAAGCATGTTGCTCCTTTAGATCTTAAAGTATCTATAATTACACTCGTGCGTACGTCACTTCCAGAAACACAATGCCCTCGATCTAACAGAATATGCGCTAAGGCACTCATTCCTATTCCACCAATACCGATAAAATGGTAATGGACTGTATTCATAGCCTACCTTGATAAGCATTCGCAAATAAATTGATAAAAAGACTTCGGAGACTTTCTTTGATAATACTGTTGAAGTGCTTCTCGCCTATTCTTCATCATTTTAGAATCTAGAGCAAGGAAAATATGTTCCTCTAGAAGTTCCTGTGAAAGATATTTCTCCAAAATCATTGACCCTCCGCCTACTTGATAAACAAAAAATTTAGCATTTTCTTCTTGATGTCTATAAGCTCCAGGATAAGGAATCAGTATAGCAGGAACTTTTGCCCACAGAATTTCATCTAAAATCGTTGCTCCTGCACGACCAATCACAAGATCTGCGGAAAGCAAAACATCCAGCATATTGTCTTCAAAAGACTTCACACAACAGGCGACTCTTCCTTGAGTATACACATTCTGTATGGAACCAATATCTCCTTGAGGTCCAACAATATGATGCACATACATATGGGGATAGCTTTTAGCAACAGAGACCAAAGCATCAGGAACTTGAAAATTCAATCTTCTTGCTCCTTGTGATCCACCTACAACACAAATAATTGGAGAGTAGTTAGGTAGACTATCGGCAAGAGGATACTTAGAGGAAACAGCACGCTTAGGCAAAGTGACTTCTTGAGCAAAGCCTGAAAACTGTTTTATTACTGGAGAAAACGTAACTCCAATTCCTTTCGCTACGGGGGCAAATACTCGATTTATCCTCCCAGGCAATAAATTTTGTTCATGTAGAACTATAGGGATTCTCTTTCTTAATGCAGCAAGTAATATAGGAAGAGAATGGTAACTTCCAAAGCCTATAACAAGATTAGGAGAAAATCTTTTTAACTCCTCTTTTGCTTTCTTATATCCTCTATATAAAGAACGTAAACTTCTTAAAGAATGTATTGGCCGTACGAGTGTGGGCAAGCCCGAAGGGATTTCTTTATAATTTATCGTACACCCCAGAAGGCTCGGATGATTTTGTAATCCCTTACCTAATAATATAACCTCTATTCCGTGTTCACGCAAGGCTTTGCTTGCAGAAAGAGCAGGAACAATATGCCCTCCCGACCCTCCTGCTGCAAGAACTACTTTACTGATTTCCTTCATCACCTACTCTTAATAGCAAAGTCACACCACACATATTGGCAATCAATGAGGACCCTCCTTGACTAAAAAAGGGAAGGTTTACTCCCTTACTAGGCAATAGTCCTGATACGACACCTAAATTCATAAAAGCTTGCATGCCAATAATCACCGTAATAGCTATTGCTAATGACGCACTCTCTAAAGAAGAAGCTTTCATAGCGATGGTATAACCACTATAGACAAAACACATATACAATAAGATTAATAACAACATCCCGATAAAGCCAAACTCTTCAGCATAAATAGCAGCAATATAATCATTTTGTGCCTCAGGAAGATAGGTAAGTTTTTGTAAACTAGCTCCCGGCCCTTTACCTAACAATCCTCCCGACCCTGCTGCAATTTTTGCTTGATATGGCTGATGTCCTCGACCTTTAATATCCAATTCAGGATGCAAATAAACATTCAAGCGATGACGTACATAAGGCATACGATAAGCAAAAGCTCCACCTAAAATAAGAATACAGGTCAGAGGAAGCAACCAATAGTGCAAACGCACAGAAGTCATAATAAACACAGGAATTAAGGAAAAAGCAATCACTGCAGCAGAGCCATTATCAGGTTCTATGACAATAAGAAAAATAGGAAGAAACAATACAGCTGTTAGCTTTAAAAAGAGTAGGAAGTTTTTCCGATATTGAGGACGAGAAACAAGATAGTCAATAGCAACGCAGGGAACAAGATATTTCACAAATTCAGAAGGTTGTAATGTTAACTGTCCTATGCCCAACCAACGTCGTGCTCCATTTCTACATATACCCACACCAGGGATAAGTACAATAACCAGAGCCAACCCAGCAACTAGTAAAAGAGAAGGACTAATTTTAAGAAAATCTCTCCACCCTGTCATGTATACTATAGTTGAAAGACCTAGTCCTAAGACAAGATAGATAATCTGACGAATTAATGCTTTATGAGTACTACAAGAAAGAGAACGATCTAAGATTTCTGCAGAAGAGGTATCAAACACCATAATAAGCCCTAAGAAAAAAATACCCAATAAACACGAAACAATAAACCACTTCATAGGGCTTGGGTCCTTTTCATTATCTTATACGTAATTGATCTCCTGGGCGTAAACGACGTGCTTTTTGTTCATCAAGATCATTCATCCTTAATAGATCTTCTAAACGGATTCCATTACGTAAAGCTATGGTCCAGGGACTATCTCCTTCTTGAACAGTATAAAAGTCATCAGCCAAAGCTATTCTTGCTTTTTTTGCCTCTTCTTGTTTATCTGATACAGGAACTTTGATGACCTGGCCAATCTTTAATTGTGTTGAAGACAAGTCATTCAACTGCATTAACACACTGACTGTAGTGTGGTTTGCCTTGGCAATTCTCTCCAAAAAATCTCCTTTCTTCACAATAACTGTTGTATAAGCTTCTTTGTTAGGCTGCGTCTTAGGTTCAGTGGGTGTAGAGACTTCTGTAGCCGATGGCTGGGATAGTGATTTAAGAGTTGTAACAGGTTGTGGGGTAGTTTTTACAATAAGCTCTTTTTCTGCAAAATCTGAGGCTAATTCTTCTTTGGATATCTTTTGTGGAACAACAACAGATTTCTCAATGTTCTCTACTTTCTCCTGCTTTTTATTTACAATCGTCGTTGCCGGTACGGCTTCAATTATTTTAGGGGGTAAATTAAGAAGCAGACTATCCGTATGCTTCTTATCCGTCTGCTTTGCTGTAACAAAGAGAACAACAACTAACGCAGCATTAACTAGTGTTGCAATAATAATCGTATCTCTACGGTTCATATTCTAATGCCTCCACATCACCAACTAATTGCTTGAAAACATTCCCTCGTTCTTCAAAGCTTTTAAACTGATCAAAACTTGCACAACCAGGAGATAATAAAATCACATCTCCAGGTTGAGCTACTCTTTGAGCTAAAGTTACAGCTTCTTGTAGATCTTGGGCTTGAGTTAAAGGAAGAGTATCAGACAAAGCTTGTGCTATTTCCTCTCGACATTCCCCCATAGCCACAACATATTTTGCTGCTTGAGTTAGTATGGGGATGAGGGAAGTGAAATCACTGCCTTTATTCCTTCCACCTAAAATAACAATGACATTTTCTTTAACAACTATAAGAGCCTTTTCTACAGCGCTCATTGTCGTAGCTTTACTATCATTGATATAACGCACGCCATTTTTTTCTCCTAGATATTCTATCCTATGGGCAGGCTTTTCAAAAGTACGCACAGCACTCAAAAATGCCTCCGGAGTTACACGCACGATTTCACTAGCTAATACATAAGCAGCAAAATAATTGTTCCTATCATGCAAGTATATTGGTTTTAATGCACTTTCTTTATCTAAAACTTCTTGAATTCCTTGCGTGTATTCTACATAAGATTTCCCCTCAGAGACATTTTCTCCAACCCATAAAGATGCAGAATTCTGCAAACAGTAAATAATATTGTTTTTTGCTTCACTATACGCTTGCATAGTTTGATGATAATCTAAATGATTAGGGAAAATATTGAGAATCACCCCTCCAGATAACACAGGAATCACCATCTCCTGTCCCTCTAGCTGAAATGAACTCATTTCTACAACACGTATACTGGGATACTGCATAGCTTGAAGTATTGGTATACCAATATTCCCCATAGCATGAGCAGGAAGTCCTAAAATACGAAATAAATGGACAAGAAATAAAGATGTTGTCGTTTTCCCATTAGAACCTGTAATTCCTAGAGAAGGGTATTTATTGAATTCTGCATCTTGAAAGGCAAGTTGTATATCAGAAAGAATAGGAATCTGCCTACGCCTAGCTTCAACTATCCAAGGATGGGACATCTTAATCCCTGGAGAGCGTATACAAAGATCTACATGCTCAGGGAAATCGTCACTAGAATCACAATAACGCTCATGCAAAAACAAACACTTAGCTAAAGCGCATGTATCTTTGTCAACTCCCAGAACGTAGTCACCTCGATTATAAAGAAATTCTGCTACTGATTTCCCTGTAACACCGCCAGCACCTAAAATAACGACTCGTTGATGATTCATATCATTATCCTAAAATAGCGCCTGCAATTCCCAACACCATACAGAGGAATCCAGCCAACCAAAAATTTCTCACAACTATTTTTTCCGATATTCCTTGATATTCATAATGATGGTGTAAGGGAGAGCAGAAGAAAATACGCTTCTTTCTTAAACGACAACTTAGAACTTGCAAAATAACGGAGCCAGCTTCAGCAACAAATACCCCACCACACAAAATTAAAAAAAGCTCCAAACGTAATATAACAGCACAGCTACCTAATATCCCTCCAATTAGAAGAGACCCCGTATCTCCCATAAATACTTTTGCTGGAAGAAGATTATATTTTAAAAATGCTAAGCATGCTCCTATTAAAGCAGCGAGAATTACAGCAATGTTGGCAGTTAGAAGAGAAGATGTACGCAGAACAGCAATCACTAAACAGCCAAAAGCAGCCATACTTACTGTTCCCGCTGCTAATCCGTCCAAACCATCAGTAAGATTTACGGCATTACTTGTCCCTACAATAGCAAGAATAGCCAAAGAAAAGCACAAACACTTCCCTAGAAAAGAACTTCCCAAAGATATCACACCATAAAAAGGCACATGCAACGTGTAAAACTTACTCGGTTCATCATAAACATATAGGACAACACTTACAGTAATCGCAGCTATGAGTAATTGCGTAATCAATTTTTGTTGTGCTGTAACACCATGACCTTTTTTTTGCCTTTTTTTTACTATATCATCGTACCAACCTAAGCTTCCCCAGCTTCCAATTAAAAATACAAAAAGCCATGTCGTCGGATAACTTAAAGGGAGCCATAGAAAAACTGCTGTAAGCAAAACGAGAACAAAAAGTATGCCTCCTGCTGTGGGAGTGCTAGCTTTCTCATAATGAAGAGCTTCTAATTTTTCACAATAAGCTTTCTGTAGTTGATTATAATGATTTTGTGCTCTTAGCCACTGAATCATAGGATACCCTAGAATCAGCCCTTGAGCTACAGCAACACTAAAAACTAAAATTAAAAATAAGCTCAAAACATTATAAAAACACGAAAACACAAAGTCCATAATATGCAGACAATACAATTAAAAACAGCTTAATAAAGATTCCAAAGCTAAAGAACGCGATCCTTTCAATAAGACAACATCCCCTTGCTGGACAACACTCTTTAAGGCTTTCTCAATGTCTTTAGCTGAAGGATAAAAAGAAGCATCACACGAGCTATTTTTAACAAGATATTGTGTAGGGAGCCATTTTTCTCCAATAAAGAAAATAATATTCGCTTTTGACAAAGCTTTTTCTGCTACAACTAGATGACCTTCTTCAGAATAACTTCCTAGCTCTGCCATATGTCCGAGAATAAGAACGACTTTTTTTCCTTCTGGAGGATGAGGAAGAGCATCTAAGGCAGCTAACATGGCCTCAGGGCAAGCATTATACGCATCATTAATTACCTGAATACCGTTGCGCGTACTCTGCTCAAAGCGCATGGGAGGAAGCTGCAAAGAAGGGAAAGAGTGCTCGATCCTATCCGTAGGAATATCTAATAACCATGCCAGAGAAAAAGCGATTAATAAATTACTATACGCAGGCTTATAGGGAAGAGAAATAGCAAATTCACTATCCCCTTCCGGAGTATGAATAACTACGTGATCCTCACCAAGAAATTTATAATAAAAATCCGCAGTCTCGTCATAAAAAGCAAACGAGAATTTCTCTGAAAAAGAAGATTGCTTGATAAAATAAGGATACCATGGAGAGTCCTTAGGGAAAAGCTGAATACGGCTTTTATGTAGAATACGGCTTTTTTCTTCAACAATACCTCGTATTCCTTCATTAGAGAAATGCATAGTATGTTGATCTGCTATATGCGTAATAATTGCGATTTCCGGCTCTACAATAGAAAGAAGATCCCGCATATTATTGGGTTCAGAAACTCCCATTTCTAAAATAAGAAAATCTTCATCTCCATCAGAAAGAAGCAAACTCAGGGGTACTGTTAATTGCGAATTATAACTCTTAGGACTCGCGTACACCTTATACATTGAGGAAAGAAATGTTTGGGCAAACACCTTTGTTGTGGTTTTCCCAAGAGAACCTGTAATCCCTATAATCGTTCCTTGGAATAAATGCCCTTGGTTTTCTCCTGCCTCCCTTAAAGCTTCTGTAGTATCATCTACAACAATCAAATCCAAGCCAAAAGCATTCCCTTGATAATCTCTAGAAACAACAGCAGCTACGGCTCCTGCGCGGGCAGCATCATGCAAAAATCGATGACCGTCAGTACACTTTCCAGTTAATGCAAAAAATACATCTCCCGGACGTACTTGACGACTATCAATAGCTACGCCAGAAATTTTTTTCCCTGATCTGGGGAATTTAGCATCGGATAACATTAACGATACCCAATCTTCTAATAAGATAGATCGCATAGCGTTGCCTTAATTCTTTTGCTTAAACTTATGCCAGCAGACACCCGAAGGAAATGCATTTTTCCAAATAAACCTAAGAGCACGTCAAATATTCTATTCATAAATATAAAGAAATACCCTACATCAATGCAAGTAAGGTTGTCGAAGACCAAGATTTCCTACTGACTAGAAAATCATCTTTTGCTTAAACTAAAGCTGCTTGTCTTTTTTGGTGGCATAGCCAAGCGGTAAGGCCGAGGCCTGCAAAGCCTCTATCCCCGGTTCGATTCCGGGTGCCACCTTTTCATCTTCACCTAAGGTATTGTATACTAAAAAATGACTTGATAGTGTGGAAATTTCCCAAGAGTTTCCGGAGGCTATCCATGTTCGACAAGGAAAAATTACTGTATAATCCAGATAAAAGACTTTTCCTTGGAATAGATAAAATCTTTCACTTACTTAAGGATCATTACGGTCCTGATCTAAACTCTCCTCTAGGAAATACAAGCTGCGCTCTCATAGATAAAACTATATTATCAGATCCTTACGAAAATATCGGTGTTGATTTTACAAAAATCCTATCAAATAAAATCTATAAGAAATATCACGATGGGATTACTACTGGGATTCTCTTACTCTATGCTCTTCTTAAAAATAGCTATTGCGTATGCCACCAAGAACTATCCCCCTATCAGCTGAGCATTGCGTTAAAGAAAATGGGGAAGAAGCTGCTATCTGCTTTAAGAAACCAGTCCTTACCTTTAAAAGATAAAACAAAAGCAAAAAATATTATTTTTTCTGCTGTACCAGACCTAGAGATAGCTACAGAAATATCAGAAGCATTTTCCCAAGTAGGATCTGATGGATTCATCTTTGTATCTCATCAGGAATCTACAGCCATGCAAATCACGCAAGGCTTACATATTCCTCATGGCTATATCGTTCCCTATTTTCTTATGCAGTCCCCACCGCGTTCTTTTGTACTTTCACAACCTCGGATTTTCGTCACCGATAAAAAGATTACGACAATTCTGCACTTCCTTCCCTTACTCCAAGAGTTGAGCGAACATCATGAATCTTTACTTCTTGTGTGCCAAGATATTGATCCCAATGTTCTTTCAACACTTACTTTAAATAGGCTAGAAGGACTCTTACATATTGTTGTTGTCCGTATTCCTACAACGTGCTCGGAAGCAAACTCCTTCTTTGAAGATATTAGCTTATTTACAGGAACCAATGTATTTTCTCATTCTATCTCTCCCAATGGACCTACGCCAGAACGCTCATCCTTAGGCTCTTGTGATTTTGTAGAAATCTCTGAGAAACATACGATGCTTATGCATGGCAAAGGTGTGTCAGAATTTCTTAAACTTAAAATTCATCAAATAGACAAGGAAATTCATACCAATAGCTGCCAAATGAGAAAAACGGAGCTTATACAAAGGAAACGAAGATTACAAAGTTCCGTAGCTATCCTTCCTATTAAAGAAACTCTTGCACTTCCCTACTCTATAGCCTTATCGACACTAACTTCTGCTATAGAATCAGGATATATTCCCGGAGGAGGAGCGGGCATATTCTATGCCGCCTTACAACTAAATCATGAACAAGAACTTTCTGAAGAAGAAAAGGCTGCGAGAACAATTTTGCAAACAAGTTCGCTTACACTTATGGAACAACTAGCAAATGCCGTTCAATTAGATGGGAAAGCAATTACAGAAAAACTGATTTCCTTAGAAACACCTAGTTTAGGAATTAACGTACTCTCGAGACAAATAGAAGATCTCATCGCCTCAGGAGTTTTAGACCCTTTAGGAAAAATAGAAGACATCTTCTCATTTGCATTGGAAACAGCAATAACTATATTATTAACAAAAGGAGTTATTCACGCTCCGCGGTAATTCCTATCCTTGTCTAGGGGAGCTACGCAAGCTCACAACAGCTAAGCACGCTTTAACTCCAACTGTCCGTGAAGGAATACATAACTTTATGTTGTCTTGTACGTGATAGGCTATTTTCACAAAAAAACGTGTAAATTTTGCGAAACAATAATACAAAATGAAGTAGGGACAGCAACAACGGCTTAGGTGGAGAGAACTCCATAGAAGGTTTCCCGTTTAAGGAGAAGAAAACATGTATAATAAACCGTATGGAGCACACCGTCTTCTTCATATTTCTGATATACATTTTACTGTTTTTCCCAAAAATCCTTTAACTCTTACAAATAAAAGATTTAAAGGTCTACTTCGTCAAGTTTTTGGTTGTGTACATTTTCAAGCGAAAGCAATTGCGCAAGGCTTTCCCATTTTAGCTCAACAATTACAGGCAAATAGTATTTGTATTACAGGAGACTTTTCTCTCACTGCCTTGGATAAAGAATTTGCATTAGCTAAGCAATTTGTCCATACATTAGCACACCATGTACCTGTGTACGTCCTTCCTGGGAATCATGATGTCTACACCCAGCATTCTCTAATTCAGCAAACATTTTACCAGTATTTCCCGAATACACCATTACAAAATACAGGTATTTCCTTTCATAAACTTTTCGATCACTGGTGGTTAGTTTTATTAGATTGCTCTTGTTTAAATGGCTGGTTTGCAGCTAATGGCATGATAAAATCCTCCCAAATTTCTATACTAGAGAACTTCATTCTTAGCCTTCCTCAAGATAATATTATTATTGCTAATCATTATCCTCTGCTATCTACAGCGAAACCTACTCATGACCTAATCAACAATAGAAGTTTACAACACACATTAAAAAAATATTCTAATGTGCATTTGTATCTACATGGTC
Source organism: Chlamydia gallinacea 08-1274/3 (assembly GCF_000471025.2). Lineage (NCBI taxonomy): Bacteria > Pseudomonadati > Chlamydiota > Chlamydiia > Chlamydiales > Chlamydiaceae > Chlamydia > Chlamydia gallinacea. The sequence goes on from NZ_CP015840.1 coordinate 260,452, forward strand.
ATGACCATCAAGCTGCTATGTATCACAATAAAGACTCTGCCCCCTACTTGATTTTAAATAGTGGTTCTATTTCTCTTCCTTCAAATGCTTGCTTTCATATTATTGATTTATATCCGCAAGGTTATCGTATTTATACAGCAACAATCACAAACCTTACGACCGGAGAACCTTTTGAAATTTCTGTAGTAGAAGCGCACGTAGAATAAAGGCAATGTACAAGGGGAGATCAAGGCGTGTAATTTACACGCCTTCTTCATAAATTTTTTCCGCAATAGCTCTGAGTACATCAGGAGTATCGAGAACTTCGCTAGGAGAAACAGCTCGCGTAGACTCGGGAAGAGCAATTAATTTTTCTACCCATACCCGACGTTTTTTCTGTTCCTCAAGAGCAACAGCTTTATCACGCATTTTTTTTAACAACTCTGCTTCTACAGACAGCTCTTTTATTTTTTTTGCTTTCATATTGTAGAAATTAGAGGAAGCGTTCTTTTTATACAACAGAACTTAGACGCGCACCAACTCATTTAGACACACGAGAATCATAACTTCCTGTGCGTGTGTCAATTCTAACAACTTCACCCTCGTCAATGAAAATAGGAACCATCACCTTAGCTCCGGTATTAGTCACTGCGGGTTTTAGTACTCTTCCTGATGCGGTATCACCACGTACACCGGGCACTGTTTCTGTAATCGTGAGTTCCATAAAAATCGGGGGTTCTACAGCAATGACATTCCCGTTATATAAAACTAATGTGTAGATAGTATCTTCTAACAACCATGGCCGGATATTTTCTATCTTATCCCAGAAGATGACTTCCTGTTCGAAAGTTTCATCATCCATGAATGTAGCTCCTTCCTGATCAGAATAGAGAAAACGCATGGGTTTCTCACGAACATCAGCAGTTTCTACAGACTCTCCTGATTTAAAAGTCTTTTCAATAACTCGCCCTGTTAAAAAATTTTTTACTTTAATCCTATTAAAAGCTTGACCCTTTCCTGGTTTTACAAAATCATTCTGTAAAATCAAATAGGGCTGTCCATCAATTTCTATTCTTAATCCTACACGAAAATCACTAGTACTTATACGAACCATAGCTACTAATCTTTAAAATTCTCTTCTCTATGTTATCGCGGACTCCTATCCTTTGTCCAGAAGAATGTCTTAACTACAACCTGCATAAATAAAAATGATGTGCAAAATAAATCTATAAAATTTTCTAGACACGAATACCACAAGTAATTATGGATCTAAGCAAAATGGAGTTCACAAGGCAACAACATGTCAGATACAGATAAACAAATTAATGAAAAAAAAATTGCTCAGGACATGTTAGAGAGGTATTCTGGATCAGCGATTGAAGAATTTTGTCCCTACTTACTCCTAACCAATTTTGCACACTACACCCATGTGTTTGCAGAAACATATCAAGTTCCTATTTCTAAAGGTTCCATGTTTTCAGCTGCTCATGCACCCCAAATTAATATCTCTATTTTAGATTTTAAATTAGGATCTCCCGGTGCTGCTTTAACCATGGATTTATGTTCTTTTCTTCCTAATGCAAAAGCTGCAGTTATGTTAGGCATGTGTGGGGGCTTGCGTTCACATTATCAAGTTGGAGACTATTTTGTCCCCATAGCTAGCATCAGAGGAGAAGGCACCTCGGATATTTACTTCCCTCCGGAAGTCCCCGCGTTAGCCAATTTTATTGTACAGAAAACAATTTCTGAAGTCTTAGAAGAAAGAAAAGCAAGCTATCATATTGGTATTACGCAAACAACAAATATCCGTTTTTGGGAGTTTAATACAGAATTTCGAAAAAAATTATATGAAAATAAAGCACAAACTATAGAAATGGAATGCGCAACGCTATTTTCTGCGGGCTACAGAAGAAATTTACCTATAGGAGCTTTACTTATCATCTCAGACTTACCTTTACGCAAAGAGGGCATAAAAACCAAAAAAAGCGGAAAATTTGTATTAGATACCTTTACTCACGACCATATTGATGTCGGAGTAAAAGTTGTTTCAAAACTCAATTTCGTCCTAAAAAATCGTGTAAAATCAAAAGGACTACCCCATATGGAACCTGGAGAATCCGATGATATTATGCCTCCAGGTTCAGGAATCTCAGATCAAGACTACTGAGAGAGTATCCTTTGCACTACACAGTCCGTAGTAAATCCACAAGCTTCTGTAACATCGGCGGGAGTTCCAGAATACCCAAATCTATCCATAGCAATTGCTAGGCCATCCGTTCCAATATACTTATGCCAACCTAATGCGGATCCTGCTTCTATAGATACGCGAAGCCCTAAATCTCCCCCAATTACGCTAGAACGATACTCAGCATCCTGTTTTTCAAACAACTCCCAACAGGGGAAAGAGACAACACGAATATTTTTATCTAAATACATCAGTTCCTTAGCTACATTTAAAGCTAAATGAAGTTCCGAACCTGTAGCAAATAAAGTATAGTCCAGGGGAACTCCCGGAGTCTCAGACAATACAATATACGCCCCACGCCCTACACCTTCTTCATAGGCAACTTTTGTTTGAGATAGAGTAGGAAGATTTTGACGAGAAAGAATTAAAGCCGTGGGTCCCATATAGTGCAAAGCTGCACGCCAGGCCCCCTTAACTTCATTAGCATCTCCAGGTCGGAGCACTTGTAAACCCGGGATCATTCTTAAGGACATAACCTGTTCAATAGGCTGATGGGTGGGTCCATCTTCACCTACAGCAATTGAATCATGAGTAAACTGATAAATCACAGGCAATTTCGCTAATGCAGCCAAGCGAATAGCATTTCTCAAGTAATCAGAAAAGACTAAAAATGTTCCACAGAAAGGACGAAATATTTGAGAATAAGCTAAGCCATTAGTAATCGCCCCCATACCAAATTCACGAACACCGTATTTAATATTCCTTCCTGAGAAATCTTGACGACTAATTTCCTTAGCATCGGCTATCCAGGTCCCATCAGAACTAGATAGATCCGCCGATCCTCCAATTAAAAAAGGAATATGCTGAGCTAAGTTCTGAATTACCTTATTAGATGCTGCGCGACCCGCTATGATCTCTGGCATGTCTACGCTTTCAAGAATAGTTTCAAGTTGCTCTGAAACTATGGGTGCTTTAAGTGAAAGAAATTCTTGATGCAGTTCGGGAAATTGCCGGGACCACACATAGAAATTATCTTGCCATGCTTCCTGCAACTTACGATCTTTCTGTAGTTTCTGTGAAAAGAATGCTTTGACCGCAGGAGATACAAAAAACTTTTCATCGGGCAAATGCCAAAAACGTTTTGTTTGCTCAACACCACTTTCTCCTAGAGGAGAACCGTGTGCTTTATGACTCCCCTCCTTAGGAGAACCATGACCTATAATAGTATGAGCAATAACTAAGACGGGGCGTTGTTGGGATTGTTTGATTTTAGTAAATGTTTCATGCATCCCTAAAAAATCATAACCATCAATTTCAAAAACTTCCCACCCATAGGATTCAAAACGTTTTTTTACGTCTTCACAACTAACCTCTCCTAAAAATCCGTCTAAAACAATATTATTATAATCATAAATGACTACAAGATTATCTAAACTCAAAGCACCTGCAAAACTGCAAGATTCATGGCTTACTCCCTCCATCATGCAGCCATCACCAGCTAAACAATAGACTTTACCATTAAAAATTTCATATTCTGGTCGATTAAATCGCACCGCGAGCATCTTCATAGATAATGCCATGCCCACAGCATTACCAACTCCCTGCCCTAAAGGACCTGTAGTTGCCTCAACACCACTAGTTTCTCCAAATTCAGGATGCCCCGGAGTACGTGAATGTAGCTGACGGAACTGTTGCAAATCTTCCAAGGATACATCATATCCTGCAAGGTGTAAGCATGCATATAATAAAGCAGATCCATGCCCCGCAGATAGAACAAAACGGTCTCTATTAATCCATAGAGGATCTTTGGGGTTATGTTTTAGCAGATAGCCATAGAGGTAAGCCGCAAGCTCCGCGCAACCTAAAGGCAAACCAGGATGTCCTGAACCCGCTTTTTGGATCATCTCTATACTCAATTGTTTTAGAGTTCCAGCTATCTTTTCTAAGATATCTACATCTACTCCCTTATTCATTTTTCAGACCTAAATGCACTGCGTAAAGAAGAAACTCAGAATTATAGCATGTATTATCAAAAAAGCAAGTTACGCGATTTCTACACTATACATGTACAACATCGTAGAATACTATTGTTTGCAATGAATTCATAAAATTAAGGAATTCTATGCATCCAATGAAAAAATAGTGTTCAAAAGACAGATTAGAGACTAAAATGAATAACTCTCATATAATTGTAATCAATCTATAATACTTTAATAACGCGATAAAGCCCATCTTATGTTAAGTAATACTTTGCGATCCAACTTCTTAAAATTCTATGCGAATCGGCACCATACCATTGTTCCTTCCTCCCCAGTATTCCCCCATAACGATCCCTCCATTCTTTTTACTAATGCAGGGATGAACCAATTTAAAAATGTTTTTCTAAATAAAGAAAAAACTAGCTACTCTCGAGCAACTACTTCACAAAAATGCATCCGTGCTGGAGGGAAGCACAATGATTTAACTAACGTAGGGCACACGTCACGTCACCTCACATTTTTTGAAATGTTGGGAAACTTTTCTTTTGGTGATTATTTTAAATCTCAAGCTATTGCTTTTGCCTGGGAGGTATCTCTTTCTGTATTTAATTTTAACCCTGAGCAAATTTACGCAACTGTGCATGAGAAAGATGATGAAGCTTTTGCTCTCTGGGAGGAATACTTACCTTCAGATCGCATCTTTCGCTTAACAGATAAAGACAATTTTTGGAGTATGGCAGATGTAGGCCCCTGCGGCTACTGCTCGGAACTTCTGTTTGATCGAGGAGAAAAATTTGGTAAAGCCTCCTCTCCTCTAGAAGATACTGAGGGCGAGCGTTTTCTAGAGTATTGGAACCTTGTCTTCATGGAATTCAATCGATCTGCAGATGGTTCTCTTCTCTCTCTTCCTAATAAACACGTAGATACAGGAGCGGGACTAGAGCGTTTAGTTGCACTTATTTCAGGCACTGACACGATTTTCGAAGCAGATGTCTTACGTCTCCTCATCGCTCAAACAGAGCAATTATCAGGAAAACCGTATCAACCCCACCATCCTTTAGGAGCTGCTTTTCGGGTGATTGCTGATCATGTGCGCTCCTTATCTTTTGCTATTGCGGATGGCTTGCTTCCTGGAAATACAGAACGCGGTTATGTGTTAAGAAAAATTCTACGCAGAGCAGTGAACTATGGAAAACGTTTAGGATTTACCCAACCTTTTTTAGCCGATATTGTTCCTTCTCTAGTTGAAGCTATGGGTAATGCATATCCAGAGCTTCGTCTTTCTCTATCTCAAATTCAAGAAACTGTTACTACGGAAGAAGAAAATTACCTAAAATTACTACATCGTGGAGGGAACCTATTGCAACAGGTGATAAAAACATCTACTTCCACGATTTCTGGGCAGGATGCTTTTAAACTCAAAGACACCTACGGGCTGCCTATTGATGAAATCGCACTATTAGCCAAAGACTATAATCTCTCTGTAGATATGGCAACTTTTGATCAATTAGAAAAAGAGGCTAAAGAGCGTTCTAAGAAAAATGCAGTGAAAACTCCTAGCTTAACGGATGATGACATAGCTTTCTACGACACACTATCTTTAAAAGAAAATTCTAAGTTCCTAGGCTACACCACACTATCTTGTGATACGTTTATTGAAGCTCTGCTATATGAGGGCCAACAAGTTCCTGCTCTCAACGAAAAAGACAAAGGTGCTTTAATCTTAAAAGCAACTCCTTTCTATGCAGAAAAAGGTGGGCAAGTTGGTGATTCTGGAGAAATTTTTTGTTCGGATGGGACATTTATAGTAACTCATACAACATCGCCAAAACCAGGAGTTATTGTGCACCATGGGGAGCTTGTACAAGGACATCTTTCTCAGTCTTCTGCAGTAACAGCGCAAGTACATTACGTCCGAAGAACACATATCAGCAATAATCACACCGGCTGCCACCTTCTACATAAAGCATTAGAGATGACTTTAGGTGATCATATTCGCCAAGCGGGATCTTATGTTGATGACACAAAAATACGTTTAGATTTTACACACCCCAAAGCTATAGCGCCCGAAGACTTAACATCGATAGAACTCCTAGTAAATGAAAAAATTCGAGAAAACCATCGTGTGGAAATTCGCGAAACTCTGTACTCAGACGTTATCAATTCCAAAGAGATTAAACAATTCTTTGGAGACAAGTATGGTGATGTTGTAAGAATAGTTTCTGCTGGATTTTCTCATGAACTGTGTGGGGGAACTCATGCAGAATATACAGGTGATTTGGGATACTTTCGCATTATCAAGGAACACGCTGTTGCTACGGGAATTCGTCGTATAGAAGCCGTCACAGGGAAAGAAGCTGAGCTTTTAGCTCTTCGAGATCACGAAGACCTTAACGAAATCTCTGTGATTTTACAATCCCCTCGTGATCAAATTCTACATAAGCTACACAATGTTCTAGAAGAGAAAAAACTCCAAAATAAACTGATTTCTGAATTAGAAACGCAGTTAATCAATGCACAGTTAGATAAAATTATTGAGAACTGTCAACGCATAGAGGACATTTCTTATATAGTACAGTACTTAGATGCATCAGAAAGTCATCGTTTACAGCAATATGCGAATTGTTTTCATCAAAGAATCCCTAACCGTAGCATCTCTTTATGGATTACTCAAAAGCAAGGAAAATATATCCTCTTTTCTAAACTTTCCGATGATCTTGTCCACCAAGGATTACAAGCAAACAATTTGTTAGAACAATTACTAGCACCTTGTGGAGGTCGCTGGGGAGGGAAAGCTACATTTGCTCAGGGTAGTACAAATACATTCCCACAAATAGACACAATAAACACAGTTTTATGGCAATGGATTTCAACACAGATAACTTAGCTCCAACTCTTCTTTCTCAACTTACTCATGCCTCTACTCCATTATTAATAGAAAACATCCACTCGGGAGCACGCGCATTTTTAGCAGCTCAATTTTTTCATCAAAAAAATACTTCCGTTGTTATGGTAACAACACGTTCTCGACTGGATGATCTTTTTGAAGATCTCTCTGCATTTTTAGAAGTCCCTCCTCTAGAGTTTCCTTCATCAGAAATTGATTTGTCTCCTGAGCTGGTCAATATTGATGCTGTGGGCAAGCGTGATAAAATTCTTTATGAACTTTGTGGGAAAGATAAACCCGTATTTTGTGTGACTACATTAAAAGCATTATTAGAGAAAACACGTTCTCCTCAGAATTTAGCAAGCCAATATCTAGATATTCACGTAGGGGATATGTTAGATCCTGATACGATGATAGATTTATGTAAAAATTTAGGCTATCGTCATACAACTCTTGCTAGCGATAAAGGGGAATTTGCTTATCGTGGTGGGATTATTGATATTTTCCCCTTATCTTCTCCCGAGCCTTTTCGAATAGAATTTTGGGGAGAAAAAATTATTTCTATACGTCCCTTTAATCCTTCAGATCAACTCTCTACAGGGAAAACTTCTAGGCTCTCCATATCTCCAGCAATACAAAATTCTGGAGAAGAGTCCTTAGAGCACAGCCTTTTAGATTATTTCCTCTCCCCCCCTGCATTTATTTTCGACAATTTAACACAATTAGAAGATGATTTTGCAGAAATGGCAGGAACGCTTGCCTCTCTACCTAAACGCTTTTTATCCATTAAAGAATTTTGTTCGCGTGCTTTCCTATCTCCGACAATTTTTTTTGAAGAAACAACCTATCCCAATGCGCAAATTAAAAAAAATCAAGAAGTCCATATAGAGGCTTTCCATTGCCATATTGCAACATCACGTGTTGCAGCTCCCTTCATCTATCCTAATGAAATCTTTGCTAGTGAAGGAAATCCTCTTTTAGACTTTTTACAACAATTGCATGAATATCTTCCTAATACAGAATCTCCGTTCCATATATCTATCTATCATACTAATACTAAGTCCTTAAAAGAAGCTCACACACTCATAGAAACTCTCCGCCATCCCCACTGGCAGATTCATGAAAAACGCCATAATCTCTCATCAAGCTTTGCCTTAGTAGAACAAGGTTTTGTTGCTATTTCCTTATCTGAGTTTGCATCTACAAAAGTTTTACGAAGACAAAAACAGCGGAGTTATGCCTCTGTAGCGACTGAAGAAGTTTTCGTTCCCATTCCAGGAGAAACTGTTGTCCACCTGCACAATGGTATCGGGAAATTCATCGGAATAGAAAAAAAACCCAACCATTTAAATATTGAGACAGATTATCTCGTTATTGAGTATGCAGATCGAGCACGACTTTACGTACCTTCTGATCAAGCGTATTTAATTTCTCGTTATGTGGGAACTTCTGAAAAATCTCCTGAATTGCATAATCTCAACGGATCTAAATGGAAAAGATCTCGCGATCTCTCTGAAAAGTCTCTGATTCTCTATGCTGAAAAGCTTCTTCAACTTGAGGCGCAACGTTCAACAGCAGCAGCATTTACCTATCCCCCTCATGGAGAAGAAGTAATCAAATTCGAAGAAAGCTTTCCCTATGAGGAAACTCCTGATCAATTAAAAGCTATCGAACAAATTTATAACGACATGATGTCAGAAAAGCTCATGGACCGCCTTATTTGTGGTGATGCTGGATTCGGAAAGACGGAAGTCATTATGCGTGCGGCTGTAAAAACGGTTTGCGATGGTCATCGTCAAGTAATTGTTATGGTTCCTACAACAATTCTTGCCACCCAACATTATGAAACATTTACCCAGCGTATGGCGGGACTACCAATAAACATCGCTGTTCTATCTCGCTTTTCAGATAACAAGACAACAAAAAAAATCTTTGAAGGCGTATCTAATGGAGACATTGACATCCTTATTGGCACACATAAACTTATTAATAAACACTTAGAATTTAAAAATCCTGGTTTGCTTGTTATTGATGAAGAACAGCGTTTTGGTGTCAAAGTAAAAGATTTCCTAAAAGAACGCTATCCCACTGTAGATTGCCTTACTGTATCCGCTACACCTATTCCTCGAACTTTATACATGTCATTATCGGGAGCTCGTGATCTTTCTCTCATCACCATGCCTCCTTTAGATAGGCTTCCCGTGAGTACATTTGTATTGGAATATAGTGATGAAACATTAACAGCTGCTTTACGCCACGAACTACTCCGAGGTGGACAGGCCTATGTCATTCACAATCGTATTGAAAGTATTTTTAGATTGGCGAACACTATTCGCTCTTTAATTCCTGAAGCGCGGATCGCTGTCGCTCATGGACAAATGTCTTCCGAAGAACTCGCCGCTATTTTTCAAAAATTCAAAGATCAACAAATCAATATTCTTGTAGCTACAGCATTAATTGAAAATGGTATTGATATTCCAAATGCTAATACCATTTTAGTTGACCAAGCAGATAAATTCGGTATGGCTGACTTATATCAAATGAAAGGGCGTGTCGGACGATGGAATCGAAAAGCCTATTGCTATTTTTTAGTATCCCATTTAGATCGGTTATCTAGCCCAGCTGCTAAGCGCTTGGAAGCCCTAAATAAACAAGAATATGGGGGAGGAATGAAAATTGCTCTGCATGATTTAGAAATTCGAGGAGCAGGAAATATTTTGGGTACAGATCAATCAGGACACATTAGCGCCATAGGATTCAATTTATATTGTAAATTACTAAAAAAAACAGTAGCTGCCTTGAAAAACAATACATCGCCGCTGTTATTCAACGATGATGTAAAAATTGAATTCCCCTACAATTCGCGTATTCCTGACTCTTACATAGAGCTAGCATCGATGCGCATAGAGTTCTATCAAAAAATAGGAAATGCGGAAAACCCAGAACAATTAACTTGTATACAAGAAGAAATGCGTGACCGTTTCGGCCCTCTTCCGGATGAAGTTTTATGGCTGTTCGCTCTAGCTAGAATACGTATATTTGCTTTAGAACGCCATATTACCAGTATTAAAGGCACAACAAATGCTTTATATATCCAACAACACCAAGAAAAAACAGAAAAACTTAAAAAGGTATTACCTTATTCCCTATCACCTACTCCTGAATTATTAGTATCAGAAGTTTTAGAATCTTTAGAGAAAGCATTCCCTACACAAGCCTCTTGCTAGAGAAATATCATGTCAAAATTTTATGAATTGATTAAACCAGACACTTCTCGTCCACCTGCATGGCTTCTTAGACAGGTGGGGAGGTATATGCCCCAGTATCAAGAACTCAAAGGCTCTCGAACATTGAAAGAATTTTTCCATGATACCGAAGCTATTGTTGCAGCTACCCTGCTAGGGCCAGAATTACTAAATGTAGATGCTGCTATTCTCTTTGCTGATATTCTTTCTATATTAGATGGTTTCGCCATTCCCTATGATTTCTCTCCTGGTCCTAAAGTAAATTTTTCTCCTCAGAACGACTACCTCTTTACAAAGTATCCTGAAGAACATTTTTCTTATCTTTTGGAAGCTATTCGCCGTCTTGTTCCTCGTTTGTCTGTACCTTTGATTGTTTTTTCTGCCTCTCCGTTTACACTAGCTAACTACCTCTTAGATGGGGGAAATACTAAAGATTCTCCTAAGACAATGTCCTTTTTGTACCAATATCCTGAAAAATTCGACTCTCTTTTATCACAACTAACCACGGCAATAGCTTCTTACTTAAAAGTACAAATCCATGCCGGAGCTTCGGCTATTCAATTATTTGAATCCTCGAGTTTACGACTTCCTCCCTCTCTATTTTCCCGTTACATCACTAGATGGAATACGCAATTGATTACTCAGATAAAACAGGGAACCTCTTCCCCCGTTAGCTTGTTTTGCCGATGCTTTTACGAAAACTTTATTGATCTCTACACCACAGGAGCTGATACTTTACATCCTGATTACCATGTTGACCTTGCACATCTATATGCTACTCTTCCGCAACCAGGATCTCTACAAGGAAACTTCGATCCAGCACTGCTTCTCCTGCCTCAAGACAAACTTATTCATTATGTTGAGCAATACCTTGTTCCTTTAAAATCACAGCCTCAGTACATTTTCAATTTAGGACACGGTATTCTTCCTGAAACCCCTTTAGAAAACGTTCAGGCCGTACTATTATGTTTAACCTCAACTTTAAATTCCTAGAAGGTCTCCAGCAACCGGCACCTAGATACACTAGCTATCCTACTGTTTTAGAATGGGAGAATTCTGATGCACAGCCTGCTTACCAAGCTTTTTCTCTTCTTCAGCAGAGCAATCATCCTTTATCTTTATATTTTCATATTCCCTTTTGTCAATCTATGTGTCTATATTGTGGGTGTTCTGTAATACTAAATCGTCGCGAAGATATTGTAGAACAATATATCGACACCTTAATTCAAGAAATGGAGCTAATCCACTCTCTTCTAGGGAAAAGAAAAGTATCTCGTATCCATTTTGGAGGAGGAACACCAAGTCGTCTATCTCGGAAGCTTTTTGAAAAACTCTTTTCTGCCATACATCGCCTATTTAACCTTACGGAAACACAAGAAATTGCTATTGAATTTGATCCACGTTCTTTAAGGAACGATGAGAATAAACCTCTGTTCCTCCAATCTTTGGGATTTAATCGGGTTAGCCTAGGCGTACAAGACACGCATCCCGATGTGCAAGAATCTGTACGTCGCCGCCAAAGCCACCAAGAATCATTACAAGCTTACGAAAAGTTCCGACAATTACGTTTTGAAAGTATTAACATCGATTTAATCTATGGTCTCCCCAAACAAACAAAAGTAACATTCGCACAAACAATTGCCGATATTCTGCAGATGCGACCCGACCGTTTAGCTTTATTTTCTTTTGCTTTTGTTCCCTGGGCAAAGCCACACCAAAAAGCAATCCAACAAAATTCCTTACCTTCTATGGAAGAAAAATTTGCCATTTACTCTCATGCACGCCATACGCTAACACAAGCGGGATATCAAGCAATCGGTTTAGATCATTTCTCTCTTCCTGAAGACCCTTTAAACATTGCCTTCAAAAATAAAACGCTCATTCGCAACTTCCAAGGCTATTCCTTACCCCCTGAGGAAGACTTAGTAGGATTAGGAATTACAGCGACAAGTTTTATTCGAGGGATTTACTTACAAAATACAAAGACATTGAAATCTTACCATGAAAAAATAGCTGCAGGTTCTCTAGCAACGAGTAAAAGTAAAATCCTATCCGAAGATGATAAAATCCGAAAATGGGTAATTCATAAATTAATGTGCACATTCCATGTATCTAAAGAAGAATTTTCTGATCTTTATGGTCATCATTTCGATACCTACTTCTCTGAAAGCCAAGAAAGGATCTCTAGCATGGCATCTACGGGTCTCTTACAAAACAGTTCCTCGTCTATAACAGTTACGCCTCTAGGAGAATTATTTGTCCGTGTCATTGCTACTGCTTTTGACCATTATTTCTTAAAATCACTTTCTTCGGTTCCCAAATTTTCAAAGTCCATATGAGAAAAATCTTTATTATAGGAGCAGGAATTTCAGGATTATCCACAGCATGGTGGTTAAAGAAAAAATTTCCTCACACCGAATGCCTTATTCTAGAAAAATCTCCTCGACCTGGAGGATTACTCTATACGGAATATCTTAATGATTTTGCTTTAGATTTAGGACCTAAAGGCTTTCTTACTCATGGCGATGGTAAATACACCCTACAACTAATTAAAGAACTTGGGCTCTACTCTTCACTGGTAACTAGTAATAAAGCAGCAAAGACGCGATTCATCCATTACAAAGGGAAAACCCGAAAAATTTCTCTATGGACTCTGCTTAAAGAGGGACTACCTTTAGCTTTAATCAAAGACCTTTTTGCTTTTCGATATGATAAAGATAGTTCCGTGCAAGAATTCTTACAACGGCATAGCACAAAATCTTTGATCCATCATATTCTCAATCCTATTGTCCTAGCTACCCGAGCTGGACATAGCCACCTGCTTTCTGCTCATATGGCTTTCCCTTCTCTTTCAAAGTATGAAGCACAAACAGGATCTCTATTACGCAGTTACCTCAAAGAATCCTCAATAAAAACTAAGAATAGTCCCTATCTTGCCTCATTAAAACCCAGTTTTGGAATTCTTATTGATACACTAGTAAAAAAACTACCTGTCACGTGGAAATTCTCCTCGCCTGTAATAAAAATCGACTGTTTACCTTCCCAAGTAATTATTCATACAGAAAAAGAAACTCTTGCAGGGGATCTAGCGATTTACACAGGACCATTGACTTCTTTGTCTCATCTTATCCACATTCCTGGTATGTCTCAGCTTGCAAAAAAAATTCTTCCTTGGGATCTCTCCTGTGCAACTTTAGGATGGAAGACACAACACCCACATCTACCTCAAGGATATGGCATGTTATTTTCTGATGCCCCCCCTCTACTAGGAATTGTTTTTCATTCTCAAATTTTCCCTAAGCAACTCTCAGGAAAAACGGTGATTTCTTTACTCTTAGAAAACCGTTGGTATAAAGAAGATGCTTATGCATTTTCGCTAGCAGCAATTTCCGAATATCTCAATATTACATGCAAACCCGATGTCTTTTCTCTATTCTCTCCTGAAGACGGTTTACCTCAACACTGTGTGGGATTTTTAGAAATGAAAAACTGTGTTCTCCCTCATATCCCTCAGAATCTCAAGATTGTGGGGCAAAACTTCTCAGGGCCTGGAGTTAATCGCTGTGTAGCATCAGCCTACCATACCATTGCTACTCTCTATAGAGAGAAAACGTTCACAAAGAGCCACTGTCTCCATTAACATCTCTCCAACATATTCACGACGTAAAGAATGGTTGAGCAAACGCTGTTCAATATGTTCTAAAAGATGATGAATTAAACGATCTCTTTCTTTCAGTTTTTCATACACATGGGCTAAGCCTATAACCCAACGCATTTCCATGGTGATACGAACACGAGAATCTTCAATAAAGAGTAGTTGAGGGTGAGGAATAACCCAATCTTCCTTCACCTCCTCAAAAACTTCTTTAGCTCGTATAACATCCCCCAAAGCAAGATAAGTATGTGCAAGGTCTAACTTCGCAGTATAATATAGATATGTCCAGGATTGCGTATTCTCTCCTAATAAAGTAACTTCTGAAAACTCATGCAATGCTTTTGTTAGCCAACTAATTTTTCTTACCAAAGTAGTCTCTGCATAACTTTGGAAATAATAAACTACAGGCAATAACGAAGAATTAGGGAAATAGTTAGAAAAAGCAGACAAATGTGACAAAGCTCGAGCATTCTTTAAGAAATACTCTTGAATATCATAAGCAAGTAAGTACAACCGATCGCCGTAGGGACGTAAAGACAAGTTTTCACAATAACGCTCTAAATCTTTCAAATCATAATGCGACCTTGTTAAGGCCCATACCCAACGAATGACAGATTGCAAAGAAGAACATTCAGAAGAAAATACCTGAGCTAAGGCATCTCCAGACGCAGAGTTATGATTATACAAAGCATGAAAACAACACAAAGCAATTTCTCTCAAAGACACAGAATGGGTGAGAGGTTCTCCCGTATGTTCTTTTGCTAACTTGCCCTGACGAAAGGCTAACCAAAAAGTTAATGCTTGAGAGTAATCTGTATCCCGCAAGGTTTCTCGAGTTTTTTCAAGATATTCTTGTTCAGCACGTGTAATTTGTGTATCGATAAGGGAAAAAATAGGATGAGAATGGTGGCGAATAGAATATCTCTTTATCATATCATAAATACAGTGATAATAGATATCCTCAAGAGGAACATGCTGACGGCTCTGTAACCTCAGACAAACTTTCATCACGGGAGACACTATCACATGATCATGATGTAAAAATAACGAAGTCATTGCTTTCACAATGTTTTGATATGCAAAAGAAAAGGTTGAATGAGTAAGAAATTCTTCACACAACACGGATTTCCCTTGCATAGCGTAGGTAAGGAATAACCCTAAACCTGCTTCCTGCCGATTCCAACTTTTATATGCCCTCAAGAAAAAATCTTCTGCTTCAGAATAATGCTGATGCATACAAGCAATACAGCCAAGGTACTCATATACTCTAGCTAAAGTCACTCCTAATTTTGTCGCATGTTTTAAAATCGATAAAAAAACTTCTTGAGATCTCTCATAATCCTGTTGTTCATAATAGTAACTGGCAAGGAAAAAATTATATTCAGGAGCATAAGGATGATCGGAAAGAAAAATTTTTTCTCCAGCGGTAAGTAATTTATGAAGTTCTTTAAAATTTCTATTTTGGCAATAAACTTCTAACAAAGAAAAGTACCCGCAATACACCAAAGGTGACTGTAAATACCTTCCATGATCAATAAGTACTTCTAACTCATGAATCGCTTGTTTTTGATTCCAAGGAAGCATACATAGGGCATGTGCTAAAAGAATAACATCAATCTCATGGGCACGGTAAACTTCTCCTTGAGATATTCTCAATACTAAGTCGGCTACAGACTGTGCGTAATCCTTTTCAGTTCGGCAGTAGGATAACAATAATGACGCGCAAGACTCCATATTGTCTTGAGATCGCTCCAATTGTAAAGCCAGAATTATCTTTTCTAAAAAGATTTTCTCTATAGTGAGGATATCAGGATGAGGGCTACAAATTCCTTCGTTCATGCTGTTCTTTAATTGATAACACAATCGTAGAGCTTCATCGTAATCTCCACGTTCCTTCGCTAAAAGAATTTCTTGCTTTCGATCGTTATAACTACTGTGCAAGGTCATAGTATATAATTGCAGTAGCAGATGATCCTCTAGAGTATCTTGAAAATTACTGATATCATGCAATTTTGCCGTTAGCTCCCTTAAGGAAACTCCCTCGGGATTTAATTTTTGCCAGGAAAGGTGTATAGAAGATTTAATCCGAGGAGGCATAGAAGCAACAGATAACAATTTTCTTAAAATCTCCGCACTAGTTGCATGATTGCCTTGTTTTATTCTTACTTGAACATAATCTCGCACCAAAAATGCAATTGTTTCCCAATCCCGTAAAGACAGTTCTGTTTTTTCTTCAATAATGCGATCTACAAATCCAGAAAAAACTTCATCACATGCTCTCTCTGCCTTTAATGCTGTGTGTACATCAGCACAATAATGACCAAAAGGAAGCTTCTGAGATGGTGAAGCACAAATACTCAGAAATCCTACCAGCAAAATACAGCAACTCTGAACAACACGTACAAATAAGTCGCGATACATTTTCATCATCAGTAGTGATTTACCATAGCCCTGGAGAATAAGCATAAACAAAAATCAGTATTAAAAATACATCCTATGCAAATCTCAAGAATAGAAAAAGAGTACTATTACTTAAAAAATGTCTTTTCTACGAAATCATCATTACCAATACAGCTAAACCTTAAAAATACCGCATCCTCCTTTTCGACTTTACCAGAACCAAAACGTACTTGTATGAAAAAAAAGATAAATAGAACTTGTCAAAATAACATACTGATAAACAAAGAACTATATTCCATATAAAAATCCATTGAGGATTATCTCTATTGTTTTCTCTAAAAAAAATGTTGCATGAATTTGAACAAACAAACTAATTAAAAATTAAAACAAGTAAAAATAGTTTAAAACTACAACTAGAGGACGCTTTTCATGGCGCTAAAAGATACGGCAAAAAAAATGAGGGATCTGTTGGAAAGTATCCAGCATGATTTAGACAAAGCCGAAAAAGGAAATAAAGCAGCAGCTCAAAGAGTTCGTACAGACTCTATTAAATTAGAAAAAATTGCAAAACTATACCGAAAAGAATCAATCAAAGCTGAAAAAGCTGGTTTGATGAAACGTAAACCTGCAGCTAAAGCAAAAAAAACTGCTGCCAAAAAACAAGCAAAAACTCCGGCAAAAAAAACTGCTGTAAAAGCAAAAGCAAAACCAAAAGCAAGAACCTCAGCAAAAAAAGCTGCTGTAAAAACAAAAAAAGGTTCTAAATCCCATCTCTTAAGAAAATAACTTCTTTCCCCCTATCTTGGTTTTGAGAGGGTAATTATAATTTTTTTACAATTATCCTCTTTTTTATTTAAACTATTATTCCCTTTTCTCTGATCCTACGTTCTCTGAAGTAGCATATAGATTTTCCTAGCGTAATTTTCCTGAACATATGGTAGCATCATTGACTTTGGAGTTTGCTATAACCATGCAAGTCAATTGTAAACACTTCCCTATTTGTGGAGGATGTTCCTCACCACAATCTGATTATCAAAATTCTTTAAAAATAAAAGAACGCCTTCTCCATCAGTTATTTTCTCCTATTTTTTCAGATAAAAATATTCTTCCGGTCCTTCCTTGTGTTCCCACTTTAGGAGGAAGAAATAAAATGGAATTTTCTTTTCATCAAACATATGAAGGAGAAAAAAGCTTAGGATTTATTACCCCTACTAAACCTAAAAAAGGCATTCCCATTACAGATTGTCTTATGATTCATAAAGATGCTATGGAAATTCTTCGCTTAACACGATCTTGGTGGAAAGCCTATCCAGAACTCCAAGCATATTACCCTCCAAAAAATAAAGGATCGCTATGCACACTTACAATACGCATTGGAGGTCCTGAACACCACCTTATGACCATTCTTACTACATCCGCAAGAAAAGAGTATTCTGTGGACAGAGCAATCATAGAACAATGGAAATGCTCTCTTGTCAACTCCTCTCTACCCATAACATCTATTATCTGGGAAGAAAAATGTAGTGAAGTAAATACACCAACATATTTCCGCTCCCATCTTTTGCATGGTAATGCTTTTATTACACAAAAATTAACATTACCTAAAGATAAAAATTCCGCGACTTTTTACATTCACCCACGAAGTTTCTTTCAACCCCAAATTCAGCAAAATGAAAAGATTATCGAAGTCATTAAAGAGTTCATACAGCCCCAAGGTGATGAAACCTTAGTAGATCTATATTGCGGCACAGGAACAATAGGAATCATGCTTTCTACCTATGTAAAAAAAGTCATTGGCATAGAAATTATTCCCGACTCCGTAGCCTCGGCAAAAGAAAATATCATTATGAATAACAAACAATCTCGTGTCGAAGTGTATCTAGAAAATGTTCAGACTTTCTGTAAACGCCAACAAGATTGTCCCCCTCCTGATGTTGTTATTATCGATCCTCCGCGTTGTGGCATGCAAAACAAAACTTTGAAATATCTTTTAAGAATTGCTCCAAAAAAACTTATTTATGTTTCTTGTAATCCCAAAGTACAATTTGAAGAATGTTGTCGTTTAATTGCAGAAGGGTACTCAATCAAAAAAATGCAACCTATAGATCAATTTCCACATTCTCCCCATTTAGAAAATATTATTTTACTAGAAGCAAAGGACTCCCAGGAAAAGCATTGAACGTACTCTTCCCAATGTGTTAACCTTCTCTCTGAATTAATAGATGTACAGGTGGTGGAATGTTCGCACATTTATTCATGTTTACTTTATTTATGGGAAGCTTTCCTCTCTTAGCAAATGAAGATAGCACTTCTGGGAGAAATACCTTTGCCCAACCCGCTATTATGCTAGGGATTGCTATTTTATTCTTCTATTTCATTTTATGGCGACCCGAACAAAAACGTAGAAAAGCTATGGAGAAACGTAGAAACGAGCTTTCTCGTGGGGATAAAGTTACAGCTATGGGTATTGTAGGTACTATAGATGAAATTCGTGAACATACTGTAGTACTCAACATAGCTTCCGGGAAAATTGAAATACTAAAAGCTGCTATTTCTGAAGTATTCAAACCTGATGGCACCAAGGCATAAGCACTTTAAAATACAGAGAGTTGCCTTCTACTATAGAAAAGAGATCTACATTGATTTTTTATAAGCCAAGTTATAACTTGACCCTATAAGCTATTCATAACATCAGGGATTTTCACGATCATGGCTTGGCTTTCAGGTCTATATTTCATTAGTGTTGCGAGTGTTGCCTTTTCTATTATAGGCTTGATGCTTTCCGGAATTATTCTTTTAGCTCGTAAATTTCTCATCAAAGAGCACCCGTGCAAACTAAAAATCAATAATGATGATTCACTAACAAAAACAGTACCCAGTGGGCGCATACTTTTATCATCTCTCTTAGATTCTGGTATACCGATTCCCTCTCCTTGTGGAGGCAAAGCAACCTGTAAACAATGTAAGGTAAAAATCATAAAAAATGCGGATTCACCTTTAGAAACAGACCTAGCTACTTTTTCTAAAAAGCAAATAGAGCAGGGATGGCGTCTTTCTTGCCAAACTAAAGTGCAGCATGATTTAAGTTTAGAAATAGAAGAACGCTATTTACATGCCTCTTCTTGGGAGGGGACGGTAATTTCTAATAACAATGTAGCTACCTTTATCAAAGAGCTTGTAGTCTCTATTGATTCTAATCATCTTATTCCTTTTAAGCCTGGAGGATATTTACAAATTAGCGTACCTCCATATCAAACACAGACTTCAGATTGGAAACAAACAATGTCTCCCGAATATTATAGTGATTGGGAGAAGTTTCATTTATTCGATAAAACAATCAATAATAGTTCCTTAGAGGCCAATTCTTCAAATAAGGCTTATTCACTAGCTTCCTATCCTGCAGAACTTCCTTTAATTAAATTCAATATTCGTATTGCTACCCCTCCCATAGTTAACAATGCCCCAGATCCTAATATTCCTTGGGGAGTATGTTCCTCCTACATCTTTTCTTTAAAACCTGGAGATAAAATCACTGTATCTGGGCCCTACGGGGAATCTTTTATGCGAGATAATGCTCGCCCTTTAATCTTTCTTATTGGTGGTGCAGGGTCCTCATTCGGCAGAAGTCATATTTTAGATTTATTATTAGATAAACACTCACAAAGAGAAATTACACTGTGGTATGGGGCCCGTTCTTTAAAAGAAAACATCTATCAAGAAGAATATGAAAAACTAGACAAAGAGTTTCCTAACTTCCACTATCATTTGGTTTTATCAGAACCTCTTCCTGAGGATCTTGCTTCAGGTTGGCCAAAAGACGATCCTGAAAAAACGAATTTTTTATTTCGAGCTTTCGAAGTTGGACAATTAAGCAAATTAAAAAATCCAGAAGATTACCTATACTATGTATGTGGTCCACCACTGCACAATAGCAGTATTTTAACATTGTTAGATAATTATGGCGTTGAGCGCTCTTCAATTATTCTTGATGATTTTGGAAGTTAAGCTTTATATAAAAACAAGAAGGTTTTCTCGTTACTTTGTATGCTCTCGTAACAAGAAAACCTTCATCTTTTCTAGAGTATAGAATTCTAAATAGAGAAATTGGTAACGCTTTACTTAAAGAATAAAAATCACTTGTAAAACCTAGCTAGACAGCTTAATAGCCTCTAAGCACCTAGAAATATTGAAACCAACAATACGTATAGATAAAAGGCTTAACTTCTGAGTTCGGAATGGTATCAGGTGTACCCCTTTTTCCATTATCACCAAGCAAACTCTTGTAACGCAAACTCACGTATACTAATAGACGCATAAGAACGTCTTTAGCGTAACTTACATTGATCGTTCTCACACAATATAAAAATATCAAGACAAAAAAAAAGAGCATATTACATGCTCTCTTTTTGAAAATCTAAGAATTACGGTAAATAAAAGCTTGGCAACGACCTACTCTCCCATACTCTTGTGTATAGTACCATCGGCGATAAAAGGCTTAACTTCTGAGTTCGGAATGGTATCAGGTGTACCCCTTTTTCCATTATCACCAAGCAAACTCTTGTAACGCAAACTCACGTATACTAATAGACGCATAAGAACGTCTTTAGCGTAACTTACATTGATCGTTCTATTTCATTTGAAAAGCCTATAGGGCTCTTCTTATGACAAAAACCAAGTCAATGGACTTATTAGTATTGGTTAGCTAAACACATTACTGTGCGTACACACCCAACCTATCAACCACGTAGTCTACATGGAGTCTCATAGGGATACCTTATCTTAAGGGAGGCTTGGCATTTAGATGCTTTCAATGCTTATCCTTTCCGAACGTAGCTACTCGGCTATGCTTTTGGCAAAACAACCGACACACCATTGGTTCGTCCATTCCGGTCCTCTCGTACTAGGAACAGCTCCTCTCAAGTATCCTGCGCCCACAAAGGATAGAGACCAAACTGTCTCACGACGTTTTGAACCCAGCTCGCGTACCGCTTTAATTGGCGAACAGCCAAACCCTTGGGACCTTCTCCAGCCCCAGGATGCGATGAGCCGACATCGAGGTGCCAAACCGCCACGTCGATATGAACTCTTGGTGGCGATCAGCCTGTTATCCCCGGAGTACCTTTTATCCGTTAAGCGACGGCGATTCCACTTTCCACCGCCGGATCACTAAGCCCGACTTTCGTCTCTGCTTGACTTGTAGGTCTTGCAGTCAACCTATTTTATACCTTTACGCTCTACTCGTGATTGCCAACCACGATGAAATAAGCTTTGGGCTCCTCCGTTACTTTTTAGGAGGATACCGCCCCAGTAAAACTGCCCGTCTGGCAATGTCCATCTTCCAGATTCATGGAATAATGTTAGATTCCCAATCTATTAAGACCAGTATTTCAACGGCGACTCCTGCCTCCCTGACGAGAAACATTCATAGTCTCCTGGCTATGCTACACATAACAAATCAAAAATCAATACCAAAGTACAGTAAAGGTTCACGGGGTCTTTTCGTCCTTTTGCGGGTAAACAGCATCTTCACTGCTACTACAATTTCACCGAGTCTTTCGTTGAGACAGTGCCCAGATCGTTACACCATTCGTGCAGGTCGGAACTTACCCGACAAGGAATTTCGCTACCTTAGCACCGTTATAGTTACGGCGGCCATTCACCAGGGCTTGGGTTCAATGCTTCGCCTTGCGGCTGACATATCCCTTTAACCTTTTGGCATTGGGCAGGCGTCACACCATATACTTCCCCTTAGAGGTTTGCATAGTGCTGTGTTTTTGTTAAACAGTCGCCTGGGCCATTTCTCTGCGGCCCCCCGAAGCTCATGCAGTAAATGCAATCACCTTAGAAGGCTCCCCTTATTCCGAAGTTACGGGGATAATTTGCCGAGTTCCTTAACGAAAGTTATCTCGCGCGCCTTAGAATATTCATCTCGCCCACCTGTGTCGGTTTAGGTACGGTCACCATCAACAGCTAGAAATTATTTCTTGAAAGCCTCGCGCCACACTATCAGTTCCTCCGAAGATTTCCCTTAACCACAACCTGACCTCCTGTTAGCGGATTTGCCTACTAACCAATCTCATTGTGATACGGACACGTCCAATCGTCCGCGTGCTTAACTTACTCCGTCATTCCATTGCTATAGTTTTAGGTGGTACAGGAATATTTAACCTGTTACTCCATCGTCTACGCATTTGTGCCTCAACTTAGGGGCCGACTAACCCAGGGAAGACGAGCTTGACCCTGGAAACCTTGGGCTTACGGCGAGGGAGATTTTCACTCCCTTTATCGTTACTTATGCCATGGATCTTCACTAGTATCCGCTCCAGCACTCCTTACGGTATACCTTCACAGCTGAATACTACGCTCTCCTACCGCGTATATTTACATACACACCCGCGATGTCGGTTTTATGTTTGAGCCCCGATTATTATTGACGCAATAATTCTCGATTGGTGAGCTGTTACGCACTCTTTAAATGATTGCTGCCTCTAAGCCAACATTCCAACTGTCTTAGAATCATCACTTCCTTACTCACTTAACATAAAATTTGGGACCTTAATCGGCGATCTGGGCTGTTCCCCTCTCGACAACGAAGCTTAGCCCCCGCTGTCTATCTCCCGGACTCACTTTTGGTATTCGGAGTTTGATTTCCGTTGGTAAGCCGGTAGGCCCCCGCTAGAATTCAGTGCTCTACCCCCAAAAGCTTAATATCCGAGGCTAACCCTAAAGTTATTTCGGAGAGAACAAGATATCTCCAAGTTTGATTGGCCTTTCACCCCTATTCACAACTCATCCAAACATTTTTCAACATGTACTGGTTCGGTCCTCCACATAGTCTTACCCATGCTTCAACCTGGTCATAAATAGCTCACTTGGTTTCGTGTCTAAATCAAACGACTAAACGCTCTATTAAAACTCGCTTTCGCTTCGGCTCCAGAACGTAAATCCCTTAACCTCGCCGTTTAACTTAACTCCCTGGCTCATCATGCAAAAGGCACGCCGTCAACCATGGCTTCCGAAGAAGCTATAGGTCTTCGACCGCTTATAAGCTACTGGTTTCAGGTTCTATTTCACTCCCTTAACAAGGGTTCTTTTCACCTTTCCTTCACAGTACTGGTTCACTATAGGTCATTGGCTAGTATTTAGACTTGGAGAGTGGTCTCCCCAGATTCAAACTAGGTTTCCCGTGTCTAGTTCTACTCAGGTATCGAATAGGGTCTCTTGTTTTTTCGTCTACGGGACTATCACCCTGTATCGTTTAACTTTCCAGAAATATTCGACTAAAACTTAAGATCCCATATTATCGACCCTACAACCCCATATTAAAAATATGGTTTGGTCTGTTCCCCTTTCGCTCGCCGCTACAGAGGGAATCTCGTTGATTTCTTTTCCTCCGCTTACTAAGATGTCTCAGTTCAGCGGGTATCGCTTTGCATACCTATGTATTCAATATGCAATGGTAGACAATTAATCTACCGGGTTGCCCCATTCGGAGACCTCCGGGTCATAGCTTTATACCAGCTCACCGAAGATTACTGCAGGTAAACGCATCCTTCATCGCCTGCCAATGCCAAGGCATCCACCAATAGCTCTTAACAACTTGGTCTGTAAATTATTGATCCATGCAAGTTAACTCTTAACTAAAGACATATATTCTTAAACGTCTATTATTATATGTGAATTATACTTGTTACCATTATTTACAATAACACTTGATTACAACTAAATGTTTTGAAAACAAACTCTCGACAATGCAAAAGAAATAGAATGCAAACTCTACCAAACACTTGCCCAACCTAGTCTAGCTGCCTAAAAGGCAACTATCCTTATCCTTAAAAGGAGGTGATCCAGCCCCACCTTCCGGTAGGGCTACCTTGTTACGACTTCATCCCAGTCATCAGCCTCACCTTGGGCGCCTCTCTCCTTTACAGGTTGAGTCAACGACTTAAGGCAAAACCAACTCCCATGATGTGACGGGCGGTGTGTACAAGGCCCGGGAACGTATTCACGGCGTTATAGCTGACACGCCATTACTAGCAATTCCGACTTCATGTAGTCGAGTTGCAGACTACAATCCGAACTGGGGCCAGCTTTAAGGATTTGCTCCACCTCACGGTCTTGCTACCTTCTGTACTGGCCATTGTAGCACGTGTGTAGCCCTGGGCATAAGGGCCATGCTGACTTGACGTCATCCTCGCCTTCCTCCTGGTTAACCCAGGCAGTCTCGTTAGAGTTCCCACCCGAAGTGCTGGCAACTAACGATAAGGGTTGCGCTCGTTGCGGGACTTAACCCAACACCTCACGGCACGAGCTGACGACAGCCATGCAGCACCTGTGTATCCGTCCTTACGGAAAACGACATTTCTGCCGCGATCGTATACATGTCAAGCCCAGGTAAGGTTCTTCGCGTTGCATCGAATTAAACCACATGCTCCACTGCTTGTGCGGGCCCCCGTCAATTCTTTTGAGTTTCACCCTTGCGAGTGTACTCCTCAGGCGGCATACTTAACGCGTTAGCTACGACACGGATAGGGTTGAGACTATCCACATCAAGTATGCATCGTTTACAGCAAGGACTACCAGGGTATCTAATCCTGTTTGCTCCCCTTGCTTTCGCGCCTCAGCGTCAGGTGTAAATTAGAAAAGCGCCTTCGCCACTAGTGTTCTTCCACATATCTACGCATTTCACCGCTACACGTGGAATTCCCTTTTCTCCATCTACCCTCTAGAAAGATAGTATTAGATGCCGGCTTGAAGTTGAGCCTCAAGATTTAACATCTAACTTTCCTTTCCGCCTACACGCCCTTTACGCCCAATAAATCCGATTAACGCTAGCACCCTCCGTATTACCGCAGCTGCTGGCACGGAGTTAGCCGGTGCTTCTTTACCTGGTACGCTCAAATCGATTGGATATTAGCCAATCTTTCTTATTCCCAAGCGAAAGTGCTTTACAACCCTAGAGCCTTCATCACACACGCGGCGTCGCTTCGTCAGACTTTCGTCCATTGCGAAAGATTCTCGACTGCAGCCTTCCGTAGAAGTCTGGGCAGTGTCTCAGTCCCAGTGTTGGCGGTCAATCTCTCAATCCGCCTAGACGTCAAAGCCTTGGTAGGCCATTACCCCACCAACAAGCTGATATCCCATAGACTCTCCCTTAACCGAAAGGTCCGAAGATCCCCTTCTTTAATATGCTTTAGATGCCTAAACATACCACATTCGGTATTAGCGGTCGTTTCCAACCGTTATTCCCAAGTTGAGGACAGATTATCTATGTATTACTAACCCTTCCGCCACTAAACAACACCGAAGTGTTATTTCGTTCGACTTGCATGCCTCATCCACGCCGCCAGCGTTCAATCTGAACCAAGATCAAATTCTCAGAAAAAAATAAACCTAAAAAACTAACGGATTTTTAAAATCCAAAACAAGCATTTACTGGCCTGCATTCTATCTCATTTGCATTGTCAAGAAGAAAGCCTAAACAATTAAGCCTTCATTTTCCTGCTCACATCGAAGTGTGGGCTATTTCTTCCTTTCGTTTGTGATTCGCAAAAAGAAGAAATCAACATCTTATAAAAAGCCTATTTTTTGCACAACCTATTTCACTCATTTTTTTTCGGAACTATAAAAACCATGACGAAATATTATGCCCTCTGATTATATTCTGAGCAGGAAAATGAAAGCCGCGAGTTTTGCGTATTTTTCATTTTTTTCTGATCTTTGAAAGATAATCAACCCTTACCTTATGCAATTAAAAAAAAAATATATATATTCAGAATATCCTATCCCCTTTCTTTATTCATTATTGGGAACTGTCTTAAGAAACACTTTTGTGTTTTCAACATAAAATTTGATTACATGCTTTCACTTATGGAATATGGGGAATATGGATAGTGTAGTAAGATAGCTTGCAATAACTAAAATCCTCTATCTCTTCCTGATTATTGAGCTATCTTGCCTATATTAAGGTTTTTAGCTTGGATAAATATTATTTTCGGGATAATATTCCATGCGTTATGGCGAACGTAGCTCAGTTGGTTAGAGCGTCGGATTGTGGTTCCGAAGGTCGCGGGTTCAAGCCCCGTCGTTCGCCCTCGTTTATCTTCTTTGTTTCTTTTGTTATTCTTGCTATAACCAAGTATTAGAATAAATTTTCACTCCACTAAAAACTTAGCGTTTATTCATGGCGAAAGAGCAACAAAAGTCCAAATATTCCCTATGGCCTTCCATATCTTGTACCGTAAAAGCTAGCATTTATTTATTTTTGACATGTTTCTCGGGGTTAAGTTTGTGGAGTTTTCACAATAATCAACCCTGCACACAAAACTGGATTGGCCTATTCGGTTGGTTGTTGAGTTTTTTTCTTTTATATTGTTTTGGAGTAGCCTCATTCCTCATTCCCCCATATTTTTTGTGGCTATCCTTCTTACATTTTAAAAACACTCCAACAAAAATTCTGCGCCGTAAAGCACTTGCGTTTGCATCTATTCCTATTTGCTCTGCAATCCTTCTATCTATGTTCTCCCCAGCACGAGTTCTTCCTTTATTTCTAGACTCTCGGCTTCCCAAAAAAGTCGTGCTAGGAATGCATTTTCCTATTTCTTATTTAGGAGGTATTCCTTTTTATAACTTGTATGCTGGCCAATCACTCTGTCTAAAACATTTAATTGGTTCTGTAGGTACTGGTCTTATTTTCTCTTTCATCCTCTTCTTTTCTATTTTCTATCTTTGCGGGGGAATTGTTCTAATTAAAAAAAAAATCCTACAAAAGTTCCTCAAAAACAAACTACATGCTTGCTGGCGTATTTGCAAAAGCATCTTAAAAAGACTCATAAATAAACAAAATTATCTACCTAAGCCTTCACTTAAAGTTCTTTCTCCTACATCAACAAAAATGCATTTACGCTCATTTCCTACACCTACGGTATCTTTGCCCATGGAAGAAAATGAACAATTTGCTCATCGAAATGCTATAGACTCTGGAGATCCAACAACAATCTTTGTAACTCCGCATCCTCAAAAACGTATTCTACCCTCTGTAGACAAAGCACGAGTTACTTCATCAGAGTCAAAAATTGTAGTATTACCACAACATCCCCATGAAAAAATTATTCGACCTTCTCCCCTGCCTGTGTTGAAAAAAGAAAAGTCGGAATTACCTCAATACCATTTGCTAAGTAAAAGCGACAATATCAAACCCGAAGCCCTTTATGAAGAACTTCAAAAAAAGGCTGTGCTCCTACAACAAACATTAGAAAGTTTTGGGATTGAAGCAGCAATAGGTAATATTTCTTTTGGCCCTACGTTAGCAGCATTTGAGGTCCAGCCTAACACAGGGGTTAAGGTTCAAAAAATCAAAGCTTTAGAAAATGACATTGCTTTAAATTTACAAGCTTCCAGTATTCGAATTATCGCTCCAATTCCTGGCAAAGCTGCTGTAGGTATTGAAATTCCCAACCCTTATCCCCAACCTGTAAATTTCCGTGATTTATTAGAAGATTATCAAAAATGTAACCGCAAGTTACAGATCCCTCTTTTACTTGGGAAAAAAGCAAATGGGGAGAATTTTTTAGCAGATTTAGCCACAATGCCGCACTTAATTATTGCCGGAACTACGGGATCAGGAAAGTCTGTTTGCATTAACACTATTGTTATGTCATTAATTATGACATCACTACCTTCGGATATTAAATTAGTCATTGTTGACCCTAAAAAAGTAGAATTAACAGGCTATTCCCAGCTTCCTCACATGTTAACGCCAGTCATTACAGAAGCTCGTGATGCACATAGCGCTTTGATCTGGTTAGTTAAGGAAATGGAATTGCGTTATGAAATTTTACGATTTTTAGGTGTACGTAATATCCAAGCATTTAATTCACGAGAACGCAATATAGAAATTGAAGCTTCTTATGATAAAGAAATTCCAGAAAAAATGCCCTTTATTGTAGGAATTATTGACGAGTTAGCTGACCTCTTGCTTTCTTCTTCTCAGGATATTGAAACTCCCATTATCCGCTTAGCTCAAATGGCTCGAGCCGTAGGTATTCATTTAATTTTAGCTACACAACGTCCCTCACGCGATGTAATTACAGGTTTGATTAAAGCAAATTTTCCCTCTCGAATTGCTTTTAAAGTTGCGAACAAAGTCAATAGTCAAATCATCATTGATGAACCCGGAGCAGAAAATCTCATGGGGAATGGTGATATGTTAGTTGTTTCCCCTTCCTCGTTTGGTGCTATGCGCCTTCAAGGAGCTTATATTTGTGACGAAGATATTAATAAAGTCGTTAAAGATCTGTGTTCTCGTTTCCTAACAAAGTATGTGATTCCTTCATTTGATACTTATGAAACAACTGTCCCCACAAATAGTGAGGAGAGAGATCCTTTATACCATCAAGCAAAAACCTTAGTTCTTCAGACAGGAAATGCCTCCACGACTTTCTTACAACGGAAACTAAAAATTGGCTATGCTAGAGCTGCGAGCTTGATAGATCAACTTGAAGAAGAAAGAATCATTGGTCCCTCAGAAGGAGCTAAGCCCCGCCAAGTATTAATACAAATGCCCCCACAAGAAGGATAGTTTATGGAAGGTTTTTTTCCTTTAGCTTCGAGCTCCAAGGGAAATTGTACGTATTTGGGGACAGAATCTTGTAAAATTCTAATAGATTTAGGAATTAGCAAGCAAATGGTCACTCGTGGTCTTCTTTCCATAAATGTTCATCCTGAAGACATTCAAGCTATTCTTATTTCTCATGAACATTCCGATCATATTTCCGGAATTAAAAGCTTCATTAAAACGTATAATACTCCCATTATCTGTAATTTAGAAACTGCTCGTAGTTTATGCCAGATTCTAGGCATTCATCCAATATTTAAGATTTTCTCTACAGGATCGAAATTTTCTTTTTATGATTTACACATTCAAACCTTTAATGTTCCTCATGATGCTATCGATCCTGTAGGTTTTGTTTTTCATTATCATCAAGAGAAGCTTGGATTTTGTACTGATTTAGGCTGGATAACTTCATGGATTATCCACGAACTTTACGATTGTGACTACTTGTTTATAGAAGCCAACCATGATCCTAAATTGGTACATGAATCTTCGCGCTCTGATATCTACAAAAAACGTGTATTAAGCAAATTGGGTCATATTTCAAATCAAGAATGTGGCACCTTATTACAGAAAATTCTTACTCCTAAAATAAAGAAAATCTATCTTGCCCATCTATCTAGTGAATCGAATTCACCTGAACTCGCTGTATCTACAGTATGTTCTTTGATAGAAAACGTGACGTCCTTGATCCCTGTAATTGCGGAAAAACATAAAACATCTGATCCCATTTACTTCAATGGATCTTTAACAAACGTATGAAATTTACATCTTCTCTAAATGAAAACTATATACATTTCTTTAAATCATCACTGGAAAGAAAGCAGCCCTTACACTATGCAAAGGGCCTGTCAATTATTAAACTTTCAATTTCTTCCTTACCTTACCTTTAAAAGTTGGCAAGTAGAGGCACACGTACGTAAACTATGCCGTAAGGCTCAAAAAAAACATTCAATTTCTCCTCTTGCCAAATGGTTAGGGGAGCTACATAAACGTGATCTAATCACGCCACCCATGCCCCCTATTGCTATATGTTGGATTAATGCGTATATAGGTTATGGAGTCTTTGCTCGAGAAAGAATTCCTGCATGGACTTACATAGGCGAATACACAGGGATACTTCGCTATCGCCAAGCCATTTGGTTAGATGAAAATGATTACTGTTTTCGTTATCCTCTTTCTCCAGGGTTTTGGAAATACTTCACCATTGATAGTGGTTCCCAAGGGAACTTCACACGCTTTATTAATCATAGTGATCAACCTAATGTCGAGGCTATTGGTGTTTTTCAAGATGGATTATTTCATATCATTATACGCACCATGCAAACTATAGAAGCCGGTGAGGAACTTTGCTATCACTACGGCCCTCTATACTGGAAACATCGCAGAAAGCGTGCGGAATTTATTCCTGAAGAAGAATAGCTGATTTAACTTTGTTCATATGTTCCCATTAACTCCGCAGTTTCTAAAACATGTCCCTCCATGACCTCCAGCAACTGCTCTTTGGTCACGTTTTCTTCTTCTGGTAAAATTACATCAAGAGCGTAGAGATAGAAGAAATAGCGATGTTTTTTATCTGGAGGACAAGGGCCTTGATAGCCTACGCTCCCTGACGTATTCAATCCTTGAACAGCAAAAATATTCGCGCCTTCTGCAAGATTAGTTATGGACGGAGAAAGGTTGTATACAATCCAATGGATCCATAAACCATCTTTTCGGACATAACTTGGAACATCAGGATCTTCAACCAATAAGGCTAAACTTTTAGCCTCTGAAGGTACTTCACTAAATATTAGGGGAGGGGAAATATCTAATCCCTGGCACGTGTATTTTCGTGGAATCGGTTGTCCATAGGAAAATTCTGGTGAAAGTAACTGCATAGCATATCTCCAATAAGCATCGCATTTCTAGTTTTGCAAAATACCAATCTGAGGTTCTTCATTCAATATAAGAAGAGTAACTTTTTTATCTCCCATTACAACAATATGAATCTACATAGAAGGATTATACTCTTACCAGCAAGGGAAGATTTCTAATTTTCATGTGAGAAATACGCTACTAGACGTGTTAACAATCTTGAACTCAATTGTCTTATAAAAGAAATCATTAGCTTCTTTTTTAAAAAAGCACGTGATTTAGCTAGGACTAAGAAATTTGCATTACCATATCCAAAAGCTCGGGCCATTTCTCTCCTTGAACAACAGAAGAAACAATCTCTTTATCCAGATGGAGAGAAGAAGCGAAGTCGTTAATATCTTCATCACTGATAATTCCCTGTGCTACAGCTTGAGAAAATACCTCTTTTAGCTCGTTCAGAAACATGTTCCAGATCCAATCTCGGCTCTGCATTTTTTTCATACCTTCAATCAATGAGGAATTTTCAGCTACAAATTTTAACAAAGCTAGGGGATGCAATTCTTTAATACGATGCAACGCTGTCTTAAGCTCAGCTTGAGACATAGCTAAAGATATTGAGGATTTTTCAGCAGCAGCCGCTACGACAAAGGAAATATCTTTTTTATCCTGCTCTGTTACCTGATCTTCGTATTTCTTAAAATTCATCTGCACTTGAGACGTACTCTTTTTCTGACTACGTCGCGAAAATAATCTTCGCGAACGAGGAGTTTTGTTTTCACTACTGTGTAGTGTAACAGATTCTTGATTTATATCACGTGAGTTTTTTGAGGACTGCTTGGATCCATAAGGGTTCAAGCAGCAACCACTCAAGCTCACGAGAAATAATAAACCACTAAAACCATACTTATAGATAGACTTTTTCATTACTTTATTAAAAAATTAAAATTAAAACTAATTAATTATATCACAAACGATTAAAAAAATAAATATACGCTGATAATTATTAAGAAGCTTAATAAAGTAAGATTCTTCCTCTAAGGGGGAGGCGTCTTATAGAAATTTGAATGTTAAGAAATACTAAGAAATTGTACTGATCAAGTTCTTTATCGAATCTACAAGATTCTGAGTAGTTCTCTCCCCGAGAACTACTCAGAATATTTAACGCTGCACCGTCCCCATCTCAAGATCTTTCTCTAGCTTAAGAAGAGCAACCTGCTGATTCGTTTCTAATACATCCTTGATCAGAACAATTAGAGCGATACAATTCAAAATTACCATACCAATAAATCCTGTATCTGCAAGTCCCCATACCAAACGCGTATCAATGACCCCGCCTAGAGGCGTAATAAAAACGTAAAGAAACTTTAACCATAAGTTTGCCTGTTTCCCAGGGAAAATATATGATAAGCTTTTCTCAGCGCAAGCAAACCAAGTTAATATTGTTGTATAACCAAACAAGGCCATGGCAAGAATAACAATACCTCCTCCCAAGGAGCCTAGGCCACTTGTAAACGCTTGTAATACCATTAAAGTTCCTTCCAAACCCGATGTATAGGCTCCAGAAACAAGAAGAACTAACATCGTAATCGAACACACAGAGGCAACAATTATAGGAGGGAGTAGTGTAACTAATCCATCGATAACAGGATTGTTACTTCGTGAATCTGACTGTAATATAGAAACCATACCACTACCACAGTCTGTAGCCATAATAGCTCGGCTCATTCCCGTGGAAAGGACTTGTATCAACGTATAGCCGCCAAGGCCTGCGATAGCAGATTGGACTCCAAATGCAGAGAACAGTATCCATTTTACAGCAGGTAAAATTTGTGCACTATGTTGCGCAAGAATAATAAAGCAAGAGATAATATAAAAACCTGCTATAAACGGAATAGCTTTTGCTGAGAACCGTAAAATACGATGATTCCCTCCAATAAGAACAGGAACAACTGTCAATGCTATAATCACTCCAAGAACAACTTTAACTAACGGAGTGTCACTACATAAAGGAACTATACAATTAATTTGCACACAGTTTCCTGCTGAAAATGCTGTGATAATTGTGAATAGGCAAAATAAACTTGCAAGAAACCTATTACCCAAACCATAGGCTAAGCATGCGGTAGGGCCACCAATAAATTCTTTCGTACGAGAATGAAATTTTCGGTATTTCACTCCTAAAAAAGATCCCGAATACTGAACAATAGCTCCTAAAAGAGTCCCAACCCATATCCATACTAAAGCTCCAGGGCCTCCACAAGCCAATGCTACTGCCATACCTGCAATATTTCCTGTGCCAAAGTTACCAGCTAAAATACCAGCGACAGCTTCGTAACGAGATATCTGCCCTTCTTCAGAAGAGGCTTGTTTACTGCTTACCATGAATTTAAACCCAAGCTTTAGACCAGTAAACTGCAAACCTCTTAATTTCCACGTAAATAATCCACCAAGAAATATAATGATGGGGAAAATGCCAAATGAAATTAAATAACTATTAAACTTTTCCAAAAAATATAACATGCTATCTCCACTTGAGTGCTAACTCTCATACTCTTTTTATCATTGAAAACATCTACAAACCGGCTTCTTCTTAGGGGAAAGGAAGCTCTAGAATTCTCAGAGCTCTAAGAAAGTTGCACCATTGTTCCCTCCAAGCTCCAGCTTCCTTTCCCCTTGCACAAGGCAGGTGTGGGTGGAGATTCGCCCGATTGAACTTAACACGGAGGTAGAAGTAGAAATAGAAAGCTTATGTGCATCAAGACACTTTGAAACTATAGTACTCAATTCACAGGAGGGTTGGGACAAGTAGCCGTGAGTACAGCAGGACTGGGAAGAACGCTGTACTGTGTTCTCTTCTAAAAAACCAAGGAAATGCAATTCAAAAGATGCAACAACATCTTTATCCTGACTCATTTCTCTATTTTTTAAATGGTTAGTAGAAAACACTGGCTAATTAACTCTTGTCAACACAATTAATAGAGTACTTCTTAAGTATAAATCATATTAGATTTATATGGATAGTCTTTCTCGCTATCTTACGACTTTTTCTATGAGGAAAACATTCGATGTTCGTTAGATTAATAAAATAATAAATTAAAATTAAAAATGAATACATCCTCTATTTATTTAAAAAGGTAGGTGAATTATTCATGTATATGTAAAGCATATTCTTCCTACAATGAAGAAAACGTCTCTTGAGTTTCTCGGGTTGATTTGTTATTGGTCATTTTGTTATCAACATGGGGTTTTGTTGAGCTCTTGAATAAATGAAATATAGATTACGAGGGGATCTTATGCTAAAAATCCTTACCATACGGGGCGTTTATTTACTGTGCTGCCTTTTAAGTGTACCCTCGGTTTCTTACGGAGACTCCATTTCATCTTTACTTACGTCGTCTCCTGCTTTTAACAAAACAAAAATAGGCTCTGACGCTTGGATAGAAGCTAAGCTCCGACAATATCCTGAATTATTATGGCTTGCAGAACCTTCAACGATCTCAAACAACGTCCTCTCAGGAAATTTTAAAACCCACTATTCTTTATCTTTATTTGAAAGGAAAATTCCTACTCTGGACGTAGCTATACGTAGTCTGATTTATCTTCATTTATTTATTCAAGGATCAAGACAAGCTTACGGCCAACTTTGCCAATTACAGTCTCCTGAAGACAGCTTATCATTTAAACAATTTCAAACTATCCATAAGCAATTGATGCTTTTTTTAAACTCTCCGAAACATTTTGATAATACGTTAAAAATCTTAGAAACTGCCATTATTCTAAAATATTTAGGATGTTCATTAAAAGCTGTTGCTCTTTTTAAACCCTATTTTTCAGAATCTCATATTGATGCATTCTATTTTAAAGCTTTACATGTCTTACAAGCATTTCCAGATCTCAGTCCTTCGTTTTCTCGACTTTCGCCAGAGCAAAAGGAAGTATTCTTATCTTTACGATGTTTAGCAGATTACCACGCTTTATTTAACCTTACAACGACACCAAATTCCCAGCTTCTTTCTACGGGAAGAGCAAAACGCCCTTTAGTTATTTTAGACTTATATCTTCATGCTTTAGATGTCTGTGGTGAGAAGACATGTTCTCAAGAATTGTATTACAATTTTGTTCCTCTTTTATCTATGTTACAACAACATGCTACCGTAGAAGAGGCCTTTTCTCGGTATTTTACTTATCGCGCTAATCGCTTAGGTTTTGAAGGTTCTTCCAAAAATGATATGGTTTTAGTTCGCCTGGCTACATTAATGGAACTATCGCCTACAGATGCCATGTCTTTAGCTTCAAGTTTTAAGCATCTCTCTCCTGAGGACATAGAAAGCTTAACCAATAATTTTTATACTGCTCAAGGAGAACATATTCCTTTAGTTATTCGTGGTCTGCCGAATCTTATCTCTGGATTATTGCAAGCGGGTCAAGGAATATCAGCATCCAATCCAGACAACCGCTTACGTCAAGTTTACACTACAGTATTGTCTTTGCTTATAAAAAGCTTGAAAGTTCACAAAGAAATGTTAAGAAAACATCTCCTTGATCAAGCAACTATTTTAGATTTCTCACAAACTTCGGGCTCTTGCGGTGGGTTGGATATTTTTTCAGAAAACGTTGCCGTTCGTGTTCACTTAAATGGTTCTGTCAGTATTGCTCTATAGGATCACAAATCATATGATTTTATATTTGTGTAAATAAGTTAACCATTTCTAGTGCTGTCCGCATACCCGATCTCCCCAAATGAGTTTCCCTATGGTGTCCAGCACGTTGCCATGCCAATTCTATTGAAGGGGCAGTAATCACAGAAAACGTAATGGGTAGACTATACTCTACAGATAACTCACTGATTCTTGCTGCGACTTGATCTGCAATATGCTCATAGTGTGTTGTTTCCCCTTTAATTAAAACACCGCAAGCAACCATAGCGGAATAGGAAGACTGGGAGGTAAGAAGTTTTTTTAATGCACAGGGAATCTCAAAAGCTCCGGGGACGCGTACTATTGTTAAATCATCTTGCGAACCACCAAAATCTAAAAATGTCTGCTGGGCTCCTATGACTAATGAATCAGCAATAGGCTCGTGGAAACAAGATCCCACAATAGCTACCCGAGCACCCTGTGCTAATGCTCTACCTTTATATTCTTTCATATCACTTCCTAAAGAAATTTCATGTTGGAGGAAAGTCTAGCCAATGTCCCAGTCGTTCTTTTTTTGTTCGTAAATAATACGCATTATCTTCTGACATATGTATTGGCAGCGCAATACGATCGACTATCTTTAATCCAAATCCTTGCAAACCATAATATTTATGAGGATTGTGGGTAATTAGTCTAATCGTTGTTAACCCCAAGTCAAATAAAATTTGGGCTCCTATACCATAGTCTCGAGAGTCTATGGGAAACCCTAGTTCTAAATTTGCATCCACTGTGTCATATCCACGATCTTGTAGAGCATAGGCACGCACTTTATGTCCCAAACCAATACCTCGGCCTTCTTGCCCACGAAGGTAAACAATAACGCCCTGTCCTTCAAGGGAAATAAATTCCATAGCTAACTGCAACTGCTTCCCACAATCACAACGAGAAGATCCTAAAATATCTCCCGTAAGGCATTCGGAGTGCACACGAACAAGGACATCTTGCTTTCCTCGAACATCACCTTTTACCAAAGCAATGTGCTGTACACCATCAAGGACAGACTCATAGACATGAATATCAAATTCTCCATATTCTGTAGGCAGACGGGCAGAAGAAACATGGTTAATTAGCTTTTCAGACAACATACGGTGTGCGATTAAATCTGTGATAGAAATCACGGAAAGGCTGTGCTTCTTCGCAAATTCTAAAATTTGGGGAAGACGCATCATCGTATGATCTTCATTGACAAGCTCTGCGAGTACGCCACAGGGTTGCATATGAGCCAAACGCATAAGATCAAGAGCTGCTTCCGTATGACCCGCTCTCTTAAGCACCCCACCCGGAGCACTTACTAAAGGGAAAAAATGGCCGGGACGAACAAAGTCCTCGGGGCGACTACAAGGATTGGATAACAATTCAACAGTACGCGTCCTATCTGCTGCCGATACACCCGTCGTGATTCCCTGTGCAGCATCAACAGATAAAGTAAAGGGAGTATTATAATGACACTGATTATCGGAAATTACGGGGATATCTAGCTGTTGCAACCGATGGCTATCCAAAGAAGCACAAACAATCCCTGTGGTGTGTTGAAGAAGAAAAGTCATCTTTTCTACGGTGATTTTCTCACCTGCGATTACTAAATCACCTTCATTTTCTCTGTCTACCTCATCGACAACAATGACAAATTTGCCTTTCGCAATATCCTCTAATGCCTGCTCTATAGAATCAAAGCACCCCTCACCAACAGCATCATCAGGCTTGACCATGGAAGCTCCCTCCTCCCGAGAATCCACCCACTCTCTGAAAAAATGCTACTGGAAGATGCTTTTCTCTTCAATCTATTCTCCCCGTCTCTAATTAGCTAAACAAACTCCCAAAATGTCTTTAAAGAATTTCCTAGAATTTCTGAAGATTTCAAAAGAAGTTTCCTAGAAGAACTTAGTTGTAACCCTAAATCTCCAAAAATATTCTTTCTCTGATCTCCGAGAATTTTACCTCCTATATACAAAACAATCGCGTGAGCTAAGTTGGCTTTTATATACGCTGTTTGTAGGGTAGGACCTCCTTCAATCATCACTTGCAAAATATTTTGATTTGATAAATATTGACTTAGCTCCAACAAATGCACTTTTCCTTCCCAGGGTTGAGTGACGAATATGTCAATACCCTGATTCTGAAAATTTTCTCGATGCTTTAGAGGACAAAGTGTTGTAGTAACGTATAAAGCACTTTCCGGCTTATGAAATATCCGAGCCTGGGGCGAAACCCTTCCTACACTATCTAAAACAATACGTTTAGGCTGTCGAGCATACAGTTCCCCTGACTCCGTGCGCGCAGTTAGCCATGGGTTATCCTGGATTACTGTTTGAGATCCCACAACAATTGCTTGAGAGGCGGCACGTAATTTCCCCACATCACGACGGGCTTCTAAACAAGTAATCCATTGTGACTTTCCCTTAGCATCCGCAACTTGACCATCTAAAGTCGATGCGGTCTTAATTAAAATCCAAGAAGATCTCTGTCGCCTTTGATGAAGGTAGGGTTGTAAAGACAACGCAGCTTCTTCCTTTCCCAATCCCTCATAAACAAGAATCCCTGCTTTCCGAAGAGCAGCCATGCCCTTACCCGAAACACGAGGATCAGGATCTACAAGAGCAACATACACTCGCCGCACCTTGTGTTGTATTAACAAGTCCACGCAAGGAGGAGTATTTCCATAGTGACAACAGGGCTCTAAAGTCACATAAACATCACCCCCTTCTACGGAAACTTTAGAAGAATAGAATGCCTCTCGCTCTGCATGAGGTTGCCCTGGTCCTTTATGGTAGCCTTCTCCAATAATCTTCGCATTTTTTACGATTACACAACCTACCCAAGGATTTGGAGGAGCGGAAATTCTTCCCATTTCACCCAGAGCAATGGCTCTTCTCATAAAAAATAGTTGTTGCTCGGAGAAATCTTCCATATACTAAGCCTAGCATAAAGGATCTAAAACAAGAGACACTAGAATGTTAGATATAAAATTAATACGCAAGACTCCCGAAGAATGTGAAGCTCGTCTACGTAAAAAAGATCCTAGTATTTCTTTGTCTCCCATTCTTAACCTAGATAAGGAAGTCCGAAAATTAAAAACGGATGTTGAAGCTTTGCAAGCACAAAGAAAGACTCTTTCAGAGGAAATTCACAAATCCAAAGCTAAAAATGCTGACCCTACTGAAATGGTTTGTGAAGTCAAGGCACTATCTAACAAGATATCCTCATTAGAAGACATTCTTGAAAAGAAAAGTTCAGATTTACATAATTTAATGGCTTGTCTTCCAAACTATCCCGACGATGATGTGCCCCTCTGTCCTGATAAAACTGGAAATCAAGTAATTAAAAACGTGGGTTCTTTACCAAAATTTTCTTTCCCTCCCAAACATCATGTGGAGTTGAATCAAAAATTACAAATTTTTGATTTTAAGCTCCCTACAAAAACTTCAGGATCCGGATGGGTAGCCTATAAAAATCAAGGGGTTATTTTAGAGTGGGCTCTGCTCACATATTTATTACAGAAACAACAATCTCATGGAATGCAGCTTTGGCTTCCACCTTTACTGGTAAAACATGATATTTTATTTGGTTCTGGGCAAATACCTAAATTTAATGGTCAGTACTATCGTGTAGAAGATGGGGAACAGTATCGCTATCTTATTCCAACTGCAGAAGTTGTTCTCAATGGATTTCATTCTCAAGAGATTTTAAACGAAACAGATCTCCCTCTATATTATGCTGCTTACACTCCCTGCTTCCGTAGAGAAGCTGGCGCCGCAGGTGCTCATGAACGTGGCTTAGTCCGCATACATCAATTCAATAAAGTAGAAATGTTTGCCTTTACTACTCCAGATCAAGAGGAAGCTGCTTTTGAAAAAATGCTAGGCATTGTTGAAGAAATTTTGACAGAGCTGCAACTTCCCTACCGTTTATCTCTACTTTCTTCTGGAGATATGTCATTTACAGCATCTAAAACTATTGATGCTGAAGTTTGGCTACCGGGACA
This sequence comes from Chlamydia gallinacea 08-1274/3, assembly GCF_000471025.2. Lineage (NCBI taxonomy): Bacteria > Pseudomonadati > Chlamydiota > Chlamydiia > Chlamydiales > Chlamydiaceae > Chlamydia > Chlamydia gallinacea. The sequence goes on from NZ_CP015840.1 coordinate 299,931, forward strand.
GCAAGCTTTTTACGAAGTTTCTTCTATTTCCAAGTGTACGGATTTTCAATCTCGACGTTCGGAAACACGTTTCAAAGACAAGCAAGGAAAGCTCCATTTTGTCCACACTCTTAATGGTTCAGGATTAGCTACACCCCGCCTACTTATTGCAATTTTAGAGAATAACCAGCAAAAAAATGGCTCCATAATTATTCCTGAAGTTTTGCGCCCTTATTTAGGCAATCAAGAACAATTAGTTCCCGTAGAATAGCTAAATTTAGGTAAACATAATAATATCGGGTAGGATCCATGTCAGCTAAACAATACGCTCACTTTAATAACTGCACGCCAGAAGAACATATAGAAGATATTCGAGATCGACACCGCGTATGTATGGGAGAACCACACACTACAAGAAAAGGTCTTATATATCATTTGGTAGATGATGCTTTATCTATAGGAGTATTCTTATTTTTTATCCGAACATTATTTTTTCTTATGCCCATACCACAGCTTCCCCAAACTAAATTATTTATTTCTTTAAGTTTTGGCTTTATTTTTTATCAAAGCTGTCTAAAAGCAAAAAAAGCTTGGTCATATATGGAGCTTACCCATAGGCATATGCTCCAAGAAAAAGAAGAAATCGATGCGCATCCAGAACAAGAAAAACAAGAACTGGCTGTTATTTACCGCAATCACGGCTTTAAGTCTCCTCTGCTTGAAGAAATCGTGGATTATATTAGCTCAGACTCTACTCTTTTGCTCAATACCATGATTCGCGAAGAATTCCATATCTCTATGGAGAGTTTCCCTCACCCCCTATACCAGGGAGGAACCCGAATGCTGGGTGGATGCTTAGGGCTTCTTTGCTTCCTCCCTCTAATTCTTTGTGCGAGCTATACAGTAGCAGGCATTTTCTCCTCTGTGCTTATTGGAATCCTTTCGTTAATTAAAGCTAAAATCCTTGGAAATGACGCTATTTCTGAAGTAGTTTGGATCCTGGGAATTTTCTTAACATCCATTAGTATGATATGTACATGTATAAAACTATTATAATGGAATCATCTAGGTAGCCCAGTGTTTGTTAAACTCTTTTCCACTCCATTTTCTCCTGAAATTTTAAACAATTTTTTTGAATCAGGAATGTCTGAAGAAACTAGTCCTATGCTATCCCCAAAAAATCGTTCGCTCAGTCGAAATTTATCATTAAAATCTGCTTTCCTTTCTTTAGGCACATACCTTTTTGCTTTAACTACCTATTGGTTTCATGCGGAAAATGTATCTCATTTATTTATTATCCTGACTTTCTTCCTCGCAGGGACTCCAGCTCTAATTAAGTCCTTGGATGACATTTCTAAAAAAATTGTCAATATTGATATTTTGATGACATCCGCAGCCTTTGGTTCCATTTTTATTGGTGGTGCTTTAGAAGGAGCTTTACTCCTTGTCTTGTTTGCAATATCCGAATCTTTAGGGCAAATGGTATCGGGCAAAGCTAAAAGTACTTTAGTTTCGTTAAAGCACTTAGCTCCTAAAATTGCCTGGGTTGTCCTTGAGGGAGGCAATCTGAAAAAAATATCTGTGAATCAAGTTCAGGTGGGAGATATTATTCGCATTAAAAGTGGCGAGGTAGTGCCTTTAGATGGACAAATTATTCACGGATCTTCATCAATTAACCTCATGCACCTCACCGGAGAAAAAACACCGAAATCCTGTCAGCAGGGGTCATTCGTTCCTGCAGGAGCACATAACCTTGAGGGGAGCTTCGATCTTCGTGTATTAAAAACAGGAGCAGATTCTACAATTGCTCATATCATCAATCTTGTCATTCAAGCACAAAAATCTAAACCACGCCTACAACAACGCTTGGATAAATATTCTTCAAAATATGCTATTACAATTTTTGCTATTTCTACCGCTATCGCTATTTTACTCCCCTTATTTACTTCTATTCCCTTTTTAGGTCCTCACAGCGCTTTATATCGTGCTTTAGCATTTTTAATTGCTGCCTCGCCTTGCGCATTAATTATCGCTATTCCCATTGCTTATTTAAGTGCGATCAATGCCTGTGCAAAACATGGAGTCCTTTTAAAAGGAGGGGTTATTTTAGATCGCTTAGCCTCATGTAATTCTATTGTTATGGATAAAACAGGGACATTAACTACAGGAGAGCTTACTTGCATCAGATGCGACATCTTTGGGCCAGATAATCCGGATTTCTTACCTTCGATATTAGCCCTAGAGCAATCCTCGACCCACCCAATTGCGGAAGCCATTGTTACCTACTTAACAAATAACCATATTGTTCCTAGAACTGCGGACCAATACCATACAATTCCAGGACAAGGTGTAGAGGGAATTTTTCAAGGAGTAAAAGCTTTTGTAGGTCGAGTTACCTCCGCATTACACAATATCCCCTCGAACTATATTCAAGAAATTGAACACCATGTTGCTCTAGCAAAACAAAGAGGAGAAATTTGTTCTCTTGCTTACCTAAGTTCGCACTGTGCTCTTTTTTATTTCAAAGATACACCTCGTCCCAATGCAAAAAAGATTGTGCAGGAATTAAAAAAAGAAGGCTATAGCGTTAGCATGCTCACAGGAGATCACTACGTCAGTGCACAAAACACAGCAAAACTCTTAGAGATTTCTGAAGTATTTTCTGACTTATCTCCTGCTGATAAATTACATAAAATACAAGAACTTGCAAAACAACGGCAGATTCTTATGGTGGGCGACGGAATTAACGATGCCCCAGCTTTAGCGCAAGCTACAGTAGGGGTTGCCATGGGAGAAGCAGGGAGCGCTACTGCTATAGAAGCTGCCGATATCGTGCTTCTTCACGACAATATTTCTTCCCTCCCGTGGATAATTCGAAAAGCAAAACAAACTCGTAAAATTGTCACCCAAAATTTAGGACTAGCTCTTTTTATTATTCTCTGTGTCTCTTGGCCAGCATCATTGGGAATCATTCCCTTATGGCTAGCCGTGATTCTTCACGAGGGCAGTACAATTATCGTAGGGCTTAATGCCTTACGCTTGCTAAAATAACTTAATATTTAGCAAAGCGCCGGCTATAAATACTTTGTAAAATACCCAAGGAGGCCATAGTGGAAATTACTGAAGAGCCTCCATAAGACACGAGCACTAAGGGGACTCCTGTAATAGGTAGCAACCCACACATCATACTGATATTGATTAAAACGTGCATAGAAATATACACAGTAATTCCGGCTGCTAAAAGCCTGCCAAAATCATCTATAGCCACAGCAACAGTACGACAACCAAAACAAATTAAGGAGTAAAATAACCATAAGACAAAAAATAAACCTACTAAGCCAAATTCCTCCCCCAATGCAGAAAATACGGAATCTGTATATCCATACGGTAACCAACCTCTCCCTGCAAACTCCCCTGACTTCCATCCACGTCCTTTGACTCCTCCCAATCCAATAGAAATTAAAGAGGCACGTTGATGATGATTAGAGGGACTTAAACGTTCGTATTGATACTCTTTAATCACCTTTAATGCATAAGGCTTCACTTTATCATGAGGAACAATGCCAGAAAAAATAAGCAAAGAACACAAAATACCCAGACCCATGATAATCGAACAAATTCTCACAAATAGAGGGTGGATATTCCCTAAATAGAAAATAGCTAGGGCTATAGGGCACAAAACTAGAGCTGTTCCTAAATCTGGTTCTTTAAAAATCAAAAAAAAAGGAACGCCTACCACAAGACAAGCAAGAACTGCTGTTATTTTAGATGCAATCACGGATTTACGCACATCTAAAGTATAGCTCAACATAATCACAACAACTAGCTTAGCATATTCTGATGGCTGTACGCTCAAACCAATAAAAGGGATCTTGTACCAACGATGCACATTTTGCACAGTAGGGACAAAGAATAACCCTACAAGACTTAAAATCATTAATGAGTAAAGTAGCCAAGCCCAGTTTCTTAGCTTATGATAATCAAGGTACATGCAAATAGTGAAGACCATCCACCCCAAAGCAAAATGACGTATTTGCATCATGCTTTTTTGAGTAAATACCCCTTTTGAAGGTGCCATGAACAATGCAGATGTATCCATGGATGAAATAACAACTACACTAATAGCCATGAGTAAAATAATGATAAAAAACACCCACAAATTCACATAGCTGAAATATCTAATATTTCTCATAATACTTAATCATTAAAGAATGAAATTACCTGTAAAAATATGAAAATTGTGCATTACGAAATAGCGGAAACCCCATCAACAAATGAAACAGCTAAACAGTTAATGCATCTTTGGAATCCCTATGTTCTTACTATTGTCTCTACACAAAATCAAACAGAAGGCAAAGGAAAATTTAATCGCTCTTGGATATCTTCCAGTAAGGATATTACTCTATCATTATGCTTTTTCATCACAGAATTCAATCTCGATATTAGCCGGTTATTTCGTTTAGGGACTGACATTGTTTTACAACTTCTGCACGATCTAGAGATTCTCCATGCTACAATAAAATGGCCAAACGATATTTTAGTAAACGGGAAAAAACTCTGTGGAGTTCTTAGTGAAACCCTTCCTTCCCAGGGCTATCTAGGAGTTGTTTTAGGAATAGGAATCAATGGAAATAGCCTGCCTGAGGATCTTATAAGTATTCAACAACCAGCAACTTCCTTAGCTATACTTCTTCAACACAGCATTGATTTAAAACAAGTCAAAGATACTTTAGCCTACCACGCTCAAACAATCATTTCTTCAGCATTCCCTCACACATTAGCGAGAGAAGCATACAGCGGGTAAATCTAAAAAATGAAATACTTGAGAAACAAGCCAAAATATCGGCCGCGAGCGTTGCTTTAGGTACTTCTCTACAGCTTGTTCATAAGCTGTGGATTCAAAAGCAAACAAATTATCGCTTGCCCAAAAATCTTCTATAAATGGAATAATTTCCTTTTCGTTTCTATCTTGTAGAGACTCTAAAATCTCTTTAAGCAGCTGTTGCTGAGCATCCTCCATTTCACTAAATGCGAAGAGAATGTCATACCCATATTTTAAAAACTGCCTCCATGAAATATGATGATATTGAGTAAGAAAATCGATTTCTTGAGATAGACGTGTCGTAGAGTAACCTCCAAAAACCGCTAGAGAAAGTAATGCTTGACGTTTAGCAATAGCATGACGACTTAGCAACTTCCAAGACAATAAGACAGTCTGAATAAGATAATATAACTGGCAATACGCGCCAAAAACAACACCAAGACAAACACTAGAAAACAGAACTGAAAAAAATATTGTCATAGGTTGCATAGAAAAAACCATAAACACACTAAACTTGTGAGCCGGACATATAAGCGAGAATCTCAGCATCTGTAAGTTCACGGTATTCCCCGTAGGGAAGACCACCGAGAACTAGTCCTCCGATACGAATACGTTTCAATTCTAAAAGAGGAAGCCCCGCAGCTTCTGCAAATAAGCGAATTTCATGCTTTTTCCCCTCATTAACAACGATTTTAATCGTTCCACGACGTACCTTTTCTACAGAAACTGGGCGTATTTTCTTACCGTCAATTATAGCTCCTTCCATTAAATCTTGGAGATTCTTCCCTGTGACATCACGATTCACCTTGAGCAGATATTCTTTCGTAATACCAAACGAGGGATGGATCATCCTATTAGCAAACTCTCCATCATTCGTGACTAATAGTAATCCCGATGTTTCCTTATCCAATCTTCCTACAGTAAATACCCGATACGGGAGATGAGCAAACAAATCAATAACCAATTTCGATCCTGGAAATTTTCTTTCAGAGGAACATAGATATCCCAAAGGTTTATGTACCATAAAGTAGACTTTCTTCGTTTGTTTAACTAAGCGACCGTTCACCTTGACAGTATCTTTCTCCTCATCTACCAGGACAAAAGGTCCCGAAGCTACACGACCATTTATCGATACGTGTCCCGAAAAAATAATTTCGTCACATTTTCTTCGTGAAGCAACCCCTGCAGAAGCTAAGAACTTATTAAGACGTACTTTTTTTATCATAACACTCTCCATTCGAGACTTATATTTTGCCTAAGATGGGGTATAGAGGTCTACAGTTCTTTAAATTATAAAAAATATTGTTATAAACACGCTTTATTCTAGACAAAAGTTCCTTTGTCTTTATGCTTATGTATTACCTTAGTATTTAGGAAGCCATGACATTTCTTATTCTATTAAGACACGGAAAGTCCGTTTGGAACGAAAAAAATCTTTTTACAGGATGGGTTGATATCCCCCTCAGCCAACAAGGTATAGATGAAGCCCAGCAAGCAGGACATATCATTAGGGATTTTCCCATCGACTGTATCTTTACTTCTTCTCTCGTAAGAAGTCTTATGACTGCGTTACTTGCTATGACCCATCATAATTCTAAAAAAATTCCTTACATTATCCACGACGACCCACAGCATCAACTCATGAGCAAGATCTACAGCAATGAAGAAAGCAACATGATCCCCCTATACCGTTCTAGCGCATTAAACGAAAGAATGTACGGAGAGCTTCAAGGAAAAAATAAAGAGGAAACTGCAAAACAATTTGGAGAAGAGCAAGTACGGCTATGGAGACGAAGTTACAAAGTAGCGCCCCCTCAAGGGGAGAGCCTCTATAATACAGGGGAGAGAACCATTCCTTATTTTCAAAAAAATATTGTCCCTCTACTAAAAAATGGAAAGCATGTGTTTGTTTCTGCCCACGGGAATTCCTTGCGCTCCCTGATTATGGATATAGAAAAATTAAGTGAGGAAGAGGTACTCTCTTTAGAAATTCCTACAGGTAAACCGTTAATATATTCATGGACAAACCACACCTTCGAACGCTATCCCGGACTATCTGGTTAAATAACCAACAAGCGATTCCTCCCTCATCCGCAGTGCGGGAGGATTTTGTATTGTACTCTGATCCTTTTTCTCTGACCCCATCATCTGCTTTACGACTCCTTAATGATACTGAGGAAATCGCGCGCCAACTTGTGGGGTGTTCTACATCCACTCATGAATTTCATTTTATTCCACACTTTCCCCACGCTACAGCTATTATCGTAGCCGCATTACTAGAAAATCGTACTTATTTCCATGGGAAAAACCATCTATTAGTTGCTTCTCATGAGCAACAATACATTATAGATGCCATTTGTCATCGGCAAAGCTTGGGAGCTACCTACGATTGGGTCACGGTAAACTCTTCAGGGCGACTTTCAACCAACCAACTCATTGATGCCTTGACACCTCAGACATTACTCTTTTCGCTATCTGCAGCCAATGGAATGACTGGGTTGATTGAACCTATCCATGAGCTGCAGCCTTTATGCCAAGATCGCGGTCTAGTGTTCCATCTCGATCTCTGCGATATCTTAGGACGTGCCCCAATAACTCCTGAAATGCTCAAGGCAGATATTCTAACTTTTTCTTCAGTTGCTTTAGGAGGAATTGGTCATCTCGGTGGAATGTTTATTAAGAAATCTCTAAGCCGATTTTTCCATCTATGGCTACCCCAAAAAGAGCCCGGACAACTATGTTTAGCTTCAGTAGCCGCACTAAAAATTGCATGTCAAGAAAGACTAGACTCCTTTTCTTCTTTAATGCTTGCATCAATAAATTTACGTAAAAAACTTACTCAAGCACTTGAAGAAACTTCTTTAGATGTCCAATTTCTATTCCCCGAGTTAGAAAATAAACTCCCCAATGTTTTGCTTGCTACTTTCCCTAATATTCCCGCAGAAAGCTTAGCATTTTTCCTTCACCAAAAAGGAATATATCCTGGGTTAGGCTACGAACGTTTTCCTCCATTAGCGCAAGTACTACAAAATTGTGGAGTTTCTCCTTTTCTCTGCCATGAAGCCTTACATTTTTCCTTCACAGAAAGAACCAAAGACACCCAGTTTTCCTCTCTAGGTGAAGCTATCCAAGAAGGGAGTAAGCATTTACAATCTGCTTTGACGAGTTCAATATGACAATTCCTTTTCAACCTATAGCCTTGTGGGCACATGTCTCACCTAAAGTTATAAAAACGTTCTATAAGTTTTATTGCTCCGGGACATTTTCTTCAGAAGACGCTGAAATTAAAAATACTCAATTAATTATTGGGCATCAAGGACACCGGCTTATGGGGAATCTTGTGATCTTCTATTGGCTTGTTGATAAAACAAATGGCAAGATTGTCGATGCAAAATTTCAATACTTCGGCCATCCCTTCCTTCTTGTTTTAGCAGAAACTACTTGCAATTTAGTTACAGGGAAAACCTATGCTCAAGCCTATGATCTATCAGTAAATGCCATAGATAAGGAACTCCGTACACATCCGGATATCCCTGCTCTCCCCGAACACTATACTCCTCTATACCACTGCATTATTGATGCTTTAGATTCTGCTGTTCAACAATGTATAGATACCGCAATTGAAGACGGCTCCCCCCCCCTAAACGATGCCCTACGTTCTCATAATTTTGAAGACGCTCATCCCTATACGCAAGAAGCCTGGGAAGCACTATCTCTGGAAGCAAAACTTCAGGCTTTGCGCTCCTTAACAGAAGAAAAAATTTCTCCCTATATAGCTTTAGACAGTGGCAGTGTAACCATAGAACATCTCGAAGGTAACATAGTGACTATCGCTTACGCGGGAAATTGCTCCGGATGCTTTTCAGCTATAGGATCCACATTAAATTCCATAGGAGAATTATTACGCGCTTATGTGTATAGCGAATTACAAATTAAAGTAAATGAGGAGTCTTTAAACTTTTCCCCACCACACTCTACTACGGATTATTAACTTTGAAAAGCTACCAAATTGTCAATAATTCTCATTTTTTGTAGAGAATAATGAAATGTTAATAACTCTATAATTATTTCATTATTGTCTTGAGGATTGTTGTGTTTTTTCAATTCTTAAAAAGAAAATGTGTGTCTCTAGGAATTTCTCCTGTAAGCTTTATAGCGATCCTGGCTATTTTAAGTTGCGCGTTCTTTTTAAATAAAACTTCCTCATCTCCTATACCATCGTCTAATTTACCATCTGAAAAAAAATCTCCCCGATGGTTTCAATTTAGCCAAATAGGTAATATCAAATTCCTTGAGTCCCTGGCTAAAAAAGAGCAAATAGAAAAGGATTTAACAACTTTTCAATCCATAGCACATGCTACAGTTGCTCTATCCTTATCTTCTGAAGAAGAATCCTTACATCCGACACAAATATCTGTGATCCTTACTCCCCATAAAAAAGAGCTTCTTTCTCCCTCACTCTTATCTTCTATCACAGACTATTTGTTAAGCAGTGTGCCCAATCTTAAGAAAGAAAATATCACCCTCTCTGATACCTTAGGCAACACCTATTCTCCTGGAGAAGTTACACCTTCCTCTTTATTACTTACTACATGTGAAGGTTATTTAGGAAAAATTCTTCCTAAAGAACATTTTGCTTTAACTTATGTGCAAACACCGTCTCTTCCTACCATACAACTAACAATTAATGAAAAGTATTTAGAAAAACTTTCTAAGGAAGCAAGAGAAAATCTACTCATTCACACTCAAGAAACTATAGGAAAAATCTGCGGAGATTCATGCTCAACAACTATTGAACGTTTTCCGTTTTCTTCTAATCTTATCACAAAGACATCCCCTTTACATAAAATCTTCATAGGCAGTGCTATTTTATTTGCCAGTTTAGGCATCATTGCTTTAGCAAGTTTTTATCTTGCTTTCTATGCTTATGAAAAGATTCCTCCGGAATCCAAAATAAAACAGGGAATAAATATTACAAAGCTGATAGAGGTATTACAAAAAGAATCTCCAGAAAAAATCGGGCTCATCTTGTCATATTTAGATTCTAAAAAAGCGAATGCACTTCTGAATAGACTGCCCGAAGATATTAAAAATCAAGTGATGAAGTTTAAATATTAAGAATTAGGTGCCCTGTGACACTGTCCTCCTCCTCTGGTTCCCTAGCTAATACTGAAAATACATCGCAAAAAAGTCCTTGGGAAGATGACTTTCCTGAAGGAGAGGTTGTAGATTATAATACTCCTGAAGAATTAGTATCCTTAATACAAATCTTCCGAAAATTGTCTCTACATATGCTTGCAGAAATAGAGAAAATTCCCCAACAACTTAAAATAGAACTCATTGAACTCGCTATTCTTACCTGTGAAAAATTCCTTTATAGAAAATTAGATAATAGCGAAGAACTCGCTTTACTGATTTCTTCGGCACTGCAACACCACATAACACTAAAGTCGCTATCTCCCATCAAGATCTTCCTCCATCCTGAGGACTATAAAAAACTCACAGACTGGTTAACCAAACAAGAAATCCCTCTCATTAAACAGGCAGAATTTCTCCCCGATATTTCCTGTAAAAAATCAGGATATAAAATGGAAACCCCTTCAGGAATCCTCAGACAAGAAATTGGAGAAGAATTAGAGCATTTGCTTTCTGTTTTAACAGCATGACAAACTTAGATTACGAAAAAAATCAACTCCATTATTGGCAACCCTATCGTACATGCGGACTTCTTTCTAAAGTATCTGGGAATCTTTTAGAGGCTCAAGGATTATCTGCTTGCCTGGGAGAACTCTGCCAAATCCACTCACAAAAATATCCCAACCTCCTAGCAGAAGTCATCGGTTTTCACAACCAAACTACCTTACTCATGTCCCTATCTCCTATGCACCATATTGCTTTAGGAACCGAGGTGATTCCGTTACGTCGCCCTCCTTCATTGCATCTTTCTGACAGTTTACTAGGTCGTGTTATAGATGCTTTTGGGCATCCGGTGGATAATAAAGGAAATCTTCCTAAAACACGTATTCAGCCATTAATCTCTTCTCCACCCTCTCCATTATCTCGTAAGCCTGTGCAAGAGATTTTCCCTACAGGAATTAAAGCAATTGATGCCTTTTTAACCCTAGGAAAGGGACAACGGATCGGTGTCTTCTCAGAACCTGGAAGCGGAAAATCTTCTTTATTGTCAGCAATCGCTACGGGATCACAATCTACAATTAATGTAATAGCCCTCATTGGAGAAAGAGGTAGAGAGGTCCGTGAATATATAGAACAGCATTCCGTGGGGTTGCAACAACAACGCACCATTATTCTTATTTCTCCCGCACATGAAACAGCTCCTACTAAAGTCATTGCAGGTCGCGCTGCTATGACCATAGCGGAATACTTCCGTGACCAAGGCCATGACGTGCTATTTATCATGGATTCTTTATCCAGATGGATAGCCGCTCTTCAAGAGGTTGCCTTAGCAACCGGAGAAACTCTAACAGCACACCACTATGCAGCTTCTGTCTTTTACCATGTATCAGAATTCATAGAACGTGCAGGAAATAATGATCGCGGTTCCATCACAGCATTATATGCAATTTTACACTACTTAGACCATCCAGATATTTTTACTGATTATTTAAAATCTCTACTGGACGGACATTTCTTCCTAACCAACCAAGGAAAAGCTTTTTCATCTCCACCCATTGATATTCTATCTAGTTTATCTCGATCTGCAAAAAAACTCGCTTTACCTCATCACTATGCCGCTGCCGAAAAACTCCGAGCTTTATTAAAAGCTTATCATGAAGCTTTGGACATTATTCAACTAGGAGCTTATGTCCCTGGACAAGATAAAAACTTAGATGAAGCAATTAAAATTCTTCCTAGTATAAAGAACTTCCTATCCCAGCCTTTATCAAGCTACTGCCAGTTAGAAAACACATTAAAAGAACTCGAGCATTTAGGGAACATTGAATCAGAAACTCATTAGTCTTTCTACTCTATTAAAGAGAGAAATTTATAATTTCACATCAAAAATACAATACTTAAAAAACGAAAAATATTATCTATCTCAACAACTTACTCGTATCAAAGAGTACAGGACATTAGTCGCTAACATCAGAAAAGAACAATTTTTATACCGTAATAATGTGGAACATCATACTTCTTTGTTAGAACACTTGCAAACATTACAAGTATCTATTTATAAACATCGCCAAATCTGCTGCAAACATCTACAAGAGCACCAGGATAAGCTATTGGCAGTAATTCATCGCAGAAAAATCATCGAAAAGATCAACAATAACAAGTATTCTAACACTAAGAGATAGGAACGCAAGGCTAACTGTAATGACCAACTCTGCAATCTTTCCATCGATCATGGAAATGTCCGTATTAACAGAAAAACTTAAATCTATAAATCAAGAACATCTTCTTGAGTTTTGGTCCTCTCTATCTTCAAAACAAAAACAACGCCTTTATAATCAAATAGTTTCCATAGATAATAATCTCTTTTTTAAGCAGCGTAAGCTCATCACTTCTCCAAGAAAAAAACCCAAAGATTTCCGTCCGTTAACTTCGTTTGCCTCTTCAGGGGAAATCCCAGAACGTACCCAAGTAGGAACAAAACTCTTAAAAGAAAAAAAAGTAGCCTGCGTTGTTCTTGCTGGTGGACAAGGATCTCGGTTAAAATATGACGGACCTAAAGGACTCTTCCCAGTATCTCCAATTAAAAAAAAGCCATTATTTCAATTAGTAGCAGAGAAGGTTAGAGCCGCAAGTAAACTTGCTAATCAGCCTCTTCCTTTAGCATTTATGACCTCTCCTCTAAACAACCGTCTGACACTCTCGTATTTTGAGTCCAATAACTATTTTCACTTAGACCCTGCTCAAGTTGATTTCTTCTGCCAGCCATTATGGCCTCTTCTTTCTTTATCGGGAGATCTCTTCTTAGAAGATAAAGATACACTCTCTCTAGGTCCTAATGGCAATGGCTGCCTAGCTACTCTTCTTTATACTTCGGGCTTATGGAAAAAATGGAAATCGGCTGGGATTGAAATGGTTAGTGTAATCCCTATTGATAATCCTCTTGCCTTGCCTTTCGATGTCGAACTTTGTGGTTTCCATGCTATAGAAAATAATGAAGTCTCCATAAAAGCAGCTCTCCGTCAAACTGCTATCGAAGATGTGGGAATTCTCATTGAATCCCACGACTCAGGAAAAACCTCTGTTATTGAATATTCAGAAATTCCACAACATGAGCGGTTTGCAACTAACCCAGATGGAACATTAAAATATGGACTAGCTAATATTGGATTATATTGCTTATCCATGGATTTCATTGCTCATGCTGCTTGTCGAGAACTCCCCCTATATAAAGTAAAAAAACATGCAAAGCACCTAGGCATGTTGCCTTCTTCAGAAAAAAATTCTTGGAAATTTGAAGAGTTTATCTTTGATTTATTTCTCTATAGCAAACGCTGTCAAACTCTTGTCTATCCACGTCAAGAATGTTTTGCTCCCCTAAAAAATTTTGAAGGAAATCATAGTTTAGCTACTGTCCGAGAAGCTCTATCCGAAAGAGAACGACAAATTTTTCACAAAGTCACAGGAAAAAAACTTTCTCCAAACACAACATTTGAATTAGAAGCGGACTTTTATTATCCTTCAACTTCTACTTTCCTGCATTGGGAAAATAAAGCGTTTTTCGAGGAACCATTTTTTGAGGCCTCATGAAAGAAAAAATTGCCTATTTAGGTATGGGAATTTGGGGATTTTGCTTAGCTTCCCTACTAGCGAATAAAGGATACCGTGTTACGGGATGGGCTCGTAATCCTCAGTTAATTGAGCACTTACAAGTTCAAAAACATCATCCTTTAGCACCTGATGTCCCCATACATCCGAACCTGACCTTTACAACAAATATGGCAGAAGCACTAGAAGATGCTTCTATGATCGTAGAGGGTGTTTCCTCAGCAGGAATACGCCCTGTATCTGAACAACTCAAAACTCTTACAAACTTAGAAGTTCCTTTTGTCATTACTTCTAAAGGCATTGAGCAACACACAGGACTGCTCCTCAGCGAAATTGTTCTGGAGATCTTTGGGGACTCGGCTAAAGAGTATTTAGGCTATCTTAGTGGTCCCTCCATAGCCAGCGAAGTACTAAAAAATTGTCCTTGTTCTGTAGTCATTAGTGCCTATAACCCTGAAACTCTGAAAAAAATTCATAAGGCATTCTTAACCCCTAAATTCCGAGTATATCCTAACAGTGACCTCAGAGGCGTTGCCCTAGGAGGAGCCTTAAAAAACATCATTGCTATTGCTTGTGGGATTTCCGATGGATTCCAGTTTGGAGATAATGCAAAATCAGGATTAGTCACTCGAGGCCTCCATGAAATACGAAAGTTCGCAACCATCATGGATTGTCGTCCTGATACTCTAAATGGACTCGCGGGTCTAGGCGATCTCTGTGCTACATGTTTTTCTAAATTAAGTAGAAATACAAAATTTGGGAAATTAATTGCTCTAGGACTTACCCTCGAGCAAGCAAAAAAAGAAATCGGTATGGTTGTTGAAGGCGCCTACACAGCATTATCTGCACACCAACTTGCGAATCATCATAATATTGACATGCCAATAACTACAGGTGTTTACCGTGTTCTTTACGAAAACTTAGACATTAAGGAAGCAATCGCAGCTCTATTACAAAGAAGCACAAAAGAAGAATATTTATAACAAGAATCGTGTGTAGAATCCCCTACACAACAGTTCTATCTCTTCAGAGTTTTCATTTGTACATTTTTGTATCATTTGGTAAATGGTGAATTTAATTACACATAGCAAATAAGGCCATCTACTAAATGAATAGTAAGCTGAAAAAGCATCTACGTCTAGTATCTCTGACTTTCTTAACTTTATGGGGAACTTTTTCATCCTCATCCCTTTATGCTATGGCAGCAGGGAATCCCGCCTATCCAGTTATTCCAGGAATTAATCCTGAATACAATAATTTTTGCTCATTTGAAATTTGTAATGGTACGAATATCTTTGCCGCACTTTCTGGAAGCTTGAAAATTGGATTTTCTGGGGATTATATCTTCTCTGAAAGTGCTAGTGTGAAAAATGTTCCTGTAGTGACTTCCGTAACAACTACGGGGACTGGTCCTACTCCCCAAGTGGTTTCTACACTAAAAGACTTTAACTTTGATCTCATGGATTCCAGAGTCAGCTCTAGCTGTATATTCGCTTCTTTTGCTATCCAAGATAACTCACCCGCTGCAATTCCTTTACTAGACGTCAGCTTTGATGTGAAAATTGGAGGGCTACGTGAATACTTTCGTCTTCCTTTAAACGCTTATCGGGATTATACTTCTTCTCCTTTAGCATCAGAATCTCAAGTTACCGATGGCTTGGTTGAGCTACAAACTAATTATGGTTTCGTTTGGGATCTAAGCGTGAAAAAAATTATTTGGAAAGACGGTGTTTCCTTCATTGGTATTGGTGCGGATTACCGCCACGCCGCCTGCCCAGTTAATTACATCATTGTAAACAGCCAGGCCAACCCTGAAGTCTATTTCGAAGACTCTAGTGGTAAACTCAGTTATAAAGAGTGGTCTGCAAATATTGGCCTTACCACCTATATTAGTGACTATATCCTTCCTTATGTTGCTGTAACTGTAGGCAATGCCTCACGCACTGCACCTAAAAATAGTTTCGAACGACTAGAAGATCAGTTTACAAATCTTCACTTTAAAGTGCGTAAAATCACGAATTTCCACAGGGTGAATTTTTGCTGTGGTATTACCGCATGCGTTACAGATAATTTCTTCTACAACATCGAAGGTCGCTGGGGTTGTCAGCGTGCCATTAACGTTATGGCTGGATTACATTTTTAAGTGAATCCATTAATTAACGTCCGATAGATATTGTGCAATAACTTTAAAGAACCCGAAACAATACTCCATTCTTGCTGCATAGCGCGCATTTGCAATTCTAACATCAATTGATGTGTTTGTGCTAAATCTCCATAATTTTGCACATCAGAAAGACAGGTATTAAAAAAGTTTAATAATCCTCCTTTGGCTACTCCTGTATCTATATTGATTTCCCCATCAACAACAAGCTGCTCTAAATTTTGTAAAGCAACAATAGAAAACCCACTACCCATAATAGTATAGGAAGCTTCATATTCACTATTACCAGGAATAAAAACTAGAGCATTTAAATTTAACATCAGATTTTTCATATCCTCTATACAGACATCTAATTCGTCATTGTAACTTTGGACAACATTCAAAAGCTGTGTTTTTTGAGATTCTAGAAGACTATTATTGTCACGAATTTTTTGAGCAATTTTCTGCAGAAGTTCTTGAGCATCTGTAGCGTTTTGCAAATCATTACGTAACTGCAATCTCTCTTCCTCATAACGATCCTTGATCATGTCATAACCATAGGCAAAATTTGCTGTTCCTGACGTCTGACCAATATATGAACCTAAATTGTAGGCAATAGGAGAGGAATTGAATGTTTTAATTACCTCTAAAAGAGGACTAAAAAGGGTTTGAGCATATCCTGCAAGGTTCAGCTCTCTACCCAAAGCATATAAAGCACTCTCTTGTGACGGAATATACTTATCTAACAAAATATACGCGAATGCAGATTGAAAAGGCATCTTATTAATAATCGAATCAGGAAGAGGATTTAATTCTTCAGCCGTTGTTAATGCTTTAGGTGCTAGCTTATTATCAAGATATTTCTGAAATGCTTTATTTTCCCGTTTACGAGTCTCAACATTCTCTTTCTCTGTTAACATTCCCTGAATCACAGATAACTCAGAACCTACAGTTAAAACATCCCTTTTGAAAGAAGTAAACAACTCCTTACTCATCCCAAAATGGCTTGCCTCTTGCAACAAATCTTGCATGATTTTTAATTGCGAGGCGACTTCATTAATCTTAGCATAATCAGCAGCAACTTCAGCAGGAGATACCCGACGTTCTGTAAATGCAGGTTCAGTAATGCGCATACATGATTGTTGTTGTATAGGGGAGGTATGCATAATAAGACCTATTATGTTCTAAATTCTACGTATTAATTTGGCAAATATTTGATTCAGTAATGCTAAAGCAGCACTAACCATAGTCCACTCTTGTTGAATCGCTGCTGATTCCAACTGTAAGGCAAGCTGTTGGTTTTGATTAAATGTAGTATAATCCTGTTGAGTAGACTCCATGCTCTGTAATACCTGCTTCGCGCCACCAGAAACCACAGCATTCTCACCACCTTCAATCACAAAACTTTCTAAAATAGAAAGAATACGATCATATCCAGGAACCGTAGTATTTGATATTTTCACAACAAAAGCTGTATCAACATCATCAGGATTTTGTTCGGGGTCCAAGCTTACATGTTTAAGGAAACAATCCAAACTATCTAAATTACGCAATAACATCTCTAATTGTGCACGATAATCCTTCAGTTTCAATCGCAATTCTCGTTTTTGTGTTGTGGTGATCTCAGTATCTGTCTCTAATTCTTCTAAAATTTTACCAATTTCTTCGATTGCATTCTGACAGCGCTTCCTGTCCGTAGCACAACGCTTTCCCTCTTTCTGGAAAGCATCTCGTGCCTTTCCAATAGCATCAGGAAGATCTTGCAAATTCATCTGACGTAAATAAATTGTCATAGAATAATACACATCCGATGTTTGAAAAGCAGTAATAACACTAATCAACCTATTCATATAACGTGCTGCCTTGTTGGAAAAGATCATTTGATCCCCCAAGGTCTCTAAAATCCGTTGTTGATTAGGTAAATACTTATCTAGCATCAAAGATTTATAAATCGTTTGCAAAGGAGAACTTTCAACGAAAGTCTTTTTATCCGCATTCATCGTATCGAAATAATTCAATTGGGAAGGGTCTAAGCCCTGCTTTTGCTTTGCCAACTCTGCAGATTGTGTTGTCCATTCATTAATTTTATTTTGAATTTCCTGAACACTGTCTTCCATTCCTTTAAGAACCTTTGAGTAATCATCTCGAGACATGATATCGCCATAGGTCGTAACAATCTCAATAGCCTCTTTAAAGAACAGAGGATTTGCCCCAGATATATTCGTAGTACTATTACTATCAAAAAGACTCACCTGGAAATAGGTAAAAGGAGTAGATACTAAAGCTGTAAAAGCTGTAGTAATATCAAAGTCCGAAATACATCTTTGAGCCCAGTAAGCTTTCTCTTGATTAAGGGCTGTGGTTACTTCACTCTGGTTAATTTGAGATTTCTCCGCAGCTATTTCCGTTGCAACAGCATAAGCAAATAAGAAAGAAAGCAGATTATTTAAATAACATTTCTGATTTTGCACCAGACTTAATGAAATGTCCTTAAGAGACTTTAAAAAAATATCAATACCGTTTTTAATCTCTTGAGGAAGAGCGTCTTCAGAATTCGGAGCATATCCTTCCATAAGCTGACGGTATAAATCTCCAAGTAAGATATACGTCTTGCTCATACCGGCTTCTAAAGCTGTATAGGTATCTGCTGTATTCCTGACACTACTATTAAGATTCCATAGAGGTGTAAAGAAATCTTTAATAGAATACGCAAATTGCCGAATGATAGAAATCACGCGATTAGCCGTTTCAACATTTAAAGCTAAGTCCGCCATTTGCGCAGCTAGATCATCAACAACAGGATAGGTAAGTGAGACCATCGAGTTGTACACTAACATCAGGTTATTCCAGAAATTGATTACTTTATTTTTTAATGAAGAATTCGTTTTTTGAAGTTCCTCAACCGCAGCGACAAACTCTCTTGGTAAGGCATACAATGCTTTATAATTTTCTTCTGTAGGCTGACTCCCCACAGTAAATAACTGTTTTAATGTGCTGAGTTTTACTTGAAATTCCCGAACAAGTTCGGTTTCAGCTTCGGAGGGATCAGCTATTCCTCCCTGATCTACAGGTGTTAACCAATCTGCAAACGATTCCTCTAACCCAGAAATATAACATTGTGCAGAAGCTAAATTCGGATTATCCAAAATTGCCTTCTGTTCATCATCTGTGGGATCTTGATTAGGCAAAGAAATCAGAGAAGAAGGAGAGAGTTCAAGAATATTACCAGGAATCTCAGAATAAGGAACTGAAGGTAAACGCTGAGGTTGCACCTCCTGCAACAACCCCAAAGATCTCTTCAACCCCTTCGCTTTTAAATCTAATTGCTGAAAAAGAATAGCAGCTTGTGACAATTCCATTGGTGCATCCACTTGATTACCAAGCAGTGCTGCTGTAATATTGCGATTAAAAGTAATGTATGCAGGTTGTATTGTCACAGTAATTTATCCAGAAGACAATTAATCATTTTTTTAATTTTAAAATAAAAAAAATTATTTTAAAAAATAAAAAAAACTCCTGCAAATTAAACTATAAATTACTAATGACTTCGAGTATTTAATTCATTTTCTATTCTCAGTAATTCATCCGTAATTATCTGAGGCAAATCTGATCCAAAAATCTTAAGATACTCACGAACATTCACAACTTCTTTCAGCCACCCAGAAACATCTACAGAAAGAAGATCCTGAACAACTTGCGAAGGTAGATTTAACCCTTCCAAATTCAAAGCAAATTCCTTAGGTAGGTAACCAATAGGAGTTCGTTCGCCTATGTCCTCTCCATCTGTTCTACGAAAGATCCATTCCAAAACTCTGAGGTTCTCACTAAATCCAGGCCATAAGAACTTACCATTTTTATCTTTACGGAACCAATTCACACCATAAATACGTGGTAATTGTAATTGCGTATTTTTAGCAAACGATAGCCAATGATCAAAATACTGTGCCATGTTGTAACCACAGAAAGGCAGCATGGCAAAAGGATCATGCCGTAATTTCCCTTGTTCCCCAACAATAGCTGCTGTAATTGCTGAAGACATACTCGCTCCAATAGTTACACCGTGCTGCCAACTTAAAGCTTCGTAAACTAAAGGAACTGTATCAGAACGACGTCCACCAAAAATAATCGCATCTAAAGGAACCCCTTCCGGATTATTCCATTGAGGATCAAGAACGGGACACTGTTGTACAGGAGCTGTGAACCGCGAATTCGGATGTGCTGCAGGCCCCTCTCCTGTCCAAGGATTTCCTTGCCAATCGATAAGACCCTCGGGAGGTTGGCTAGTTAATCCTTCCCACCAAACATCCTGATCCGGAGTTAACGCAACATTTGTAAATAAAGCATTCGCATGACAAGAAGCTAAAGCATTGGGATTGGTGGATGCCGATGTTCCTGGAGCAACACCAAAAAAACCACTCTCAGGATTTACAGCATAAAGCCTTCCATCATTGCCGGGACGTATCCATGCAATATCATCACCCACACACTCAACTTTCCATCCTGGAAGCTTTGGCAATAACATAGCTAAATTTGTCTTACCACATGCACTAGGGAATGAAGCAGCAAAATACTTCTTTCTCCCCTCAGGATTTGTAACCCCAATGATCAACATATGCTCCGCAAGCCATCCCTGGTGACGCGCTCTATAGGAAGCTAGACGTAAAGCCACACACTTCTTCCCAAGTAAAGCATTCCCTCCATAGCCACTACCAAAAGACATCACACTACTATCATCTTGGAAATGAACAATCCGCATATTCTTAGGATTGCACGGCCAGGCAACGTCTTTTTGACCTGGAGATAGAGGATACCCAACACTATGTAAACACTTATGGAATGGACGAGACGTTCCTAAAAACTTCAGCACTTCTGCCCCCATACGCGTCATGATCTTCATCGAACACACGACATAGGGGGAATCAGTAATTTCCACCCCAATAAGAGAAAAAGGGGAATTCAAAGGCCCCATACAAAAAGGAATAATATACAGCGTCCTTCCCTGCATACATCCACGGAAAAGTCCATGTAACTCTTTCCGCATCTCTTGCGGATCTCGCCAATTATTCGTAGGACCAGCGTCCTCTTTCTTCGGAGTACAAATAAAGGTAAATTGTTCAACACGAGCAACATCTTCAGGAGAAGAACGCACTAGGAAACAATTCGGGTGCTTTTCGGGATTCAAAGGAATAAAAATCCCCTGCTCCTGCATCTTAGCACTTAACCTCGCGTATTCCTCATCTGAACCATCACATAAATAGATATCCTTTGGAGTAACTAAAACAGAAACTTCCTCTATCCATGTTTTTAACTCTTTATGCTGAATCTCTTTATTCCACGCACCCATCATACTATATTCCCTTTGCGTTTCTTAAATTGATCTAGATGCTCCAACGCTTTACCTGTTCCTAGACACACAGCAAGTAAAGGATGAGGAGCGGTAATTACAGAAAGTCCTGTATTCTTACTCAAAGCCTTATCCAATCCCTTAATCAAAGCGCCTCCTCCTGCAAGAACCATACCGCGTTCAACTAAATCAGCTGAAAGTTCTGGAGGACACTTCTCTAAGGTTAAACGCACACATTCAATAATTTGTTGAATAGGTTCAGCTAAACACTCTCGAATTTCTACAGAATTAATTCTTTTCGTTATTGGTAACCCTGCAACTTGATCTCGCCCACGGACTTCCATTTCCAGTTCTTGATCTCCAAGAGGATAGGCAGACCCAATAGTAATCTTAATTTCCTCTGCAGTTCTTGGACCAATCATCAGATTATATGTACGACGCATGTAATTAATAATACATTCATCAAACTCATCACCAGCAATACGTAAAGAACGAGATTCAACTATACCCCCTAAGGAAATAATAGCGATCTCGGTTGTTCCTCCCCCGATATCAATGATCATACTCGCTGCAGGCTCATGTACCGGAAGATCCACCCCAATAGCCGCAGCCATGGGCTCTTCAATCAGGATCACTTCTTGAGCACCTGCATGTAACGCAGAATCCTCAACAGCACGTTTTTCTACCCCCGTAATTCCCGAGGGTACGGCAATCAAAATCCGAGGACGAAACATACTACGCGAAGGGGTCACGCGTTTAATTAATGCTTTTAACATACCCTCAGCAATCTCAAAATCAGCAATCACCCCATCTTTCATAGGACGAACAGCCATAATCTTTCGTGGGGTTTTACCTAACATAGCTTTCGCTTTATGCCCTACAGCAAGAACCGTGTGTGTTTGCGCGTCAACGGCAACTACCGAAGGCTCACTCAGAACAATCCCACGACCTCGCACATAAACCAAAGTGTTCGCTGTTCCTAAATCAATACCGACATTACCAGAAAAAAAATTGAAAACCCTATCAAAACGGCCTAAAGCTGTATTATATAAGCGATTTGATAGGTTTTTTATTTTAAATAAACTTCGATGTGGGGCCATAGTATCAGATCTGTAGCAATTCTAGAACTTCTTCCCAAGTTAACTTAGAAACGACTTCATCATCAGAGTTGATCACTTTCTTTACAAGGCTCTTTTTCCTATCCTGGAGAGTAAGAATTTTCTCCTCAATAGTATTTAAAGTAACTAACTTATATGAAGATACAGAACGACTTTGACCTATACGATGCACACGGTCTGTAGCTTGACTTTCTACAGCAGGATTCCACCACATATCATAATGAATTACGGTATCTGCCCCCACAAGATTTAAACCCGTACCGCCTGCTTTCAAAGAAATCAAAAATACTAATAACCCAGGATCTTCATTAAATTGGTTGACTAATTCTAACCTATTCTTGCTAGAACCATCTAAATATACGAACGGTATACCACGTAGTTCTAAATCCTGTTTAATAATACTCAACATCTTCGTGTACTGGCTGAAAAGCACCGTTTTATGCCCCGATTCCACAAGAGAAGAAAGTAAATCCATAAGCATGTCGTACTTTGCGGAGTCACCTGGTTCAGGAACATCCTTAGCAAAAATCGCAGGATGACAACAAATCTGTTTTAACCGCGTAAGAGTAGCAAGCACATGAATATGTATACGATCAAATCCTTCTTGTTTAACTAAACGTGAAAGCTCCTTCTTTGCAGAGGCAGCATAAGAATGATATAATTCCCGTTGCGATTCCGTAAGATGACAATGATATAAAATTTCCGATACTGGAGGTAAATCTTCCAAAACATCTTCTTTCATACGTCGCAAAATAAACGGAGCTACCTTCTTCTTCAAAGCAACCATATTATCTGCTTTATTCCCCATATAGTTGCCCGTACGAATATATTTTCCGACAAAACGATCATAACTACTCAATAAGCCCGGCATTAAGAAATCAAATAGGCTCCACAATTCTTCAAGAGAATTCTCTATAGGTGTTCCAGTTAAAATTAACCGATGCCCCGAACGAATCATCTTTACAGATTTTGCATTACGTGTCGTACGATTTTTAATATGATGTGCTTCATCTAAGACAACATAATCAAAAACAAAGTCTTTATAAATATCGATATCCTTTTGCAACAAATTATAAGAAGTAATTGCTACATCATATTTAGATAAATCTGCTAACTGCTTGCGACGATAAACAGGAACTCCATCAATAACAACTACCTTAAACTCGGGATTAAACTTACGAAATTCTTCTTTCCAGTTATATACTAAAGAGGTAGGGCAAACGATTAAAGAACATCCCGCCCCTTTTTCTAAGCGACTTTGCGTAATTGCTATGATTGCTTGTAAAGTCTTGCCTAATCCCATATCATCAGCTAAAATACCATTAAGATGCATCTTTCTCAGACGCTCTAACCAATGAATCCCTTCAGTTTGATAGCTACGCAAGGTTGCTTGAATCTGCTGAGGAATCTCTTGGAAGTCAAAGGCAACTTCACCACGAATTTGTTTCTGTATTTCAGCTAATTTCTCTGTCATTGTGAAATTGACAGGAAGTCCCTCAAAAAGCTCTGATGAAATCCCTGTTAAACTCCAAAGAGGACACTTTTCTACAAAGTCATCTAAAACCTTAAAACCAATTTCATTGAAAATTTGTACTACAGGAGAAATCTTCTCTAAATCTAAAACCAAAATACATGGTAATTTAGCTGCCCCTGGCCTACCTTTACGCCCTGTCTTAACATTATGTCCCTTCTTAGGCAGCTCCAAAAAGCGCTTCTTAGCACTAACACAATCCCATAGCAAATCTAAGCTAATCCCCTTCAGAAGCCCATTCACCTTAAGTTCTGCTTCATAAGAATCAATTTCAGAACTTTCTCTAAAGGAAAGATCAAACACTGTTTCATCATAAATAAATTGATCCGACAGAGTTTCAGGACAATTAAACGTAATCCGATGTTGGTTATTAGGAATCGTTTCTGTCATGAATTCAACTATCTTCTTCTCACTCTTTACATGATATGCCCCATCCCGCTCATCATAAACAAATCCGGAGAAGACCTCTTCAATGATTTTACGCTCTTCAACAAGATTTCTAGCCAAAATACCGTCTTCGCGAATAAATGCACGGACATCTTGATATGTTAAAGAAAATGAAGTCGCAGGAATAGTTATAGAATCATAAATAAAGTATAATTTAGCTTCTAATTCTCCATCCAAATAACTCATATCACATACACCACGAACCTCCTCAACATAAGGAAGAGTGACAAACGAGTTTAAAACCTCAACATTGGAGACTTCCGCATATTCTTTAAAAACAGGAAGAGCATTTTCCCTAAATGAACCAAATAAAGCTTCTGGAATCGTAATGTCACGTAAACGCGAGAAAGAACGTAAATGCGCACGACGAATTTGAGGAGCAAAATGATGGTACACGTTATTGTGAATAATACCAGGGACATTAGACTCCAAAAGAATCGCTTGTTCTGGCTGCAACTCATCATCATCAACGAGAACCAAAGGAGTAACTAATAAAGCTTTATACGGGGTATCAAAAAAATCTAAATTAAACTTTATTTTCGCAGGAGAAGCTGACCAGTATAAAGGTTCCTCAAGATTTCTACAAAATATCCCTGAAAAACTTTCTTTTTCACCTAATTGAGTTCCACTACGATCGGCCATTTGATGTTCATACATCTTAGATAAAATCACACCTAAAGATGTTAATGTAAGATATGCTGATTTTAATAATTTTTCTTCTGTTACCTGATTTGCATAACGTACGTAACGAATCAATAAATCAATCAATTTGCGATCAGAAGCACTAAATGATTGCATCGTAAAGAAGAAACGACGCCCACTCAAGATAATCGGCTCCTGATACAACACTCCTTCTAAGAAAGTCTTAATATTCGAAACATAAAAAGGCTTGGAGCGACCTGGAAGACGAAGAATTAACTGAAACTCTACATGTTGATTTGCCTGGAAAACTTCATCAGAATTATTAGAAGGAACAAATAAGACAGCAAGTTCCGCAGCATTTTTGTCTAAATACTCCTTTTTAGGTAAGAAAAAGGGATTAATACTTAATGTATTTGCTGCATGAATGTATTCACTTAATATTTCTTTTTGATGCTCACGATCCTTACGCTCTTCTTCCCTAGTTGCAGCAACAACAAATGCCTCCTGAAGCTCTTTTTTCACATCTTCATTAATCTCTTCATTCGTATCCAAATTAGCTTCTTGAGAATAAGCAACCACCATTTCATTAAAATATTGTTCCAGGTAAAACAATAGAGCCACAATATGTTGACAATCGTAATTGTATGAACAGTCACAATTCGAATCGATAGTATCGGATTCCGAACGATCCACCTCAATTTCACATTCATATACGTTGTCATACGCACCTCGGACCTGTGTACCTATGCACACCGTCTCTCCAGTCATAGAAATAATTTTTGCATTAATCACAGCTCCTTGGTCAAAAAGTTCCTTGCCATCCTGCAAAATATTAGCTGTAAAATCTCGTCGTAATTTGCGAAAATTAAGCATTTCTCCTCTAAACCGCAGAGTTCTTTTTAAACAGCTTACTTGTACCTGTTTGCCCATGCTAAATCAATGAAAAATTTTATCAATAACATTCCTACTCATTTTACGATAGAACTACATGCTCCCTAAGTACAAATCGACTAGTCATTGCTAAAAACTCATCAAATATCTAAAATGCTACTTTTTGTGCGGGTGTAGCTCAGTGGTAGAGCGCCACGTTGCCAACGTGAAGGTCGTGAGTTCAAGCCTCATCACCCGCTTTTCTTCCAGAGAAACTTCAAGGGGTAGTTTTGTGTCTCGAAATTTTTCTAACGAGCAATTCTCTATTAATTTAGAAGAGCAGCCAGGATGCAGTGTTACTGCTGAGGTCCGCGTTTCGCCTTCGTTCGTAGGAAAACTTCAAGAACAAGCTATAAAAAAAATTAAAAAAGATGTTTCCTTTCCGGGATTTCGCAAAGGGAAAGTTCCTAACGCTATGATTCTGTCGCGTTACCCCAGCCAGGTAAGTAGAGAATTAAATCAATTGTTAATTCAATCTGCATATCAAGCCCTGTCTTCTGTAGGAGGTCGCCGTCCCCTCTCTCCTAAGGCAGTTAAGTCAACATCCATAGTTAAAGTGGATGTACACGAAGGAGGCCAGGTAGATTTTATCTATGAAGCTTTTCCTATAATTTCTGAGATTTCATGGGACAAGTTACCTGAAATTGAAGAACCGCAAGAAAAAGAAATTACTGAAGAAGAACTACAGGCAGGGTTAACCAACATTTCTTACTTCTTTGCAACCAAAACCCCTGTAACACGTCCTTCTCAGGAGGGAGACTTTATCTCATTATCCCTTCATGTGACGAACCAACATGAAGAGAGCACTCTTAAACCTATCTTTGAAAACAGGTACTTCAAGCTATGCAAAGAGGATATGTCCGATGCTTTCAGAGAAAAATTTTTAGGAATTACCGCAGGAGATCGTGTTACTGAAACCATCGCTTCTACAGATATACAATCCTTCCTTAACGGTGATCTTTTAATATTTACTATAAACTCTGTCATTGAAGTTGTAGCTCCAGAATTGGATGATGACAAAGCTCGCCAATTACAAGCTGAGTCTCTAGAAGATCTCACGAAAAAGCTACGTATTCAATTGGAAAATCAAGCCGAGAGCAAGCGAAATCAGCAGCGTTTCGCCAACGCGGAAAATGCTCTTGCTACTATTGCTGACTTTGATCTTCCTGCCTCAATGCTCGCAGAACGTGTGGAAATGTTCTCAAAAGAAAAGTTACTCAATGCTCGACTAGTTCAATATTGTTCTGATGAAGAACTCGAATCTAAAAAAGCTGATTTACTTAAGGAAGCTGAAGAAGAAGCAAAAAAAACATTAAAACTCTTCTTCCTAACTAACAAAGTATTCTCAGATGAGAAACTTGTTATTAGCCGTGAAGAGCTTCAACATATGATAGATGTATGCTCACGAGAGCGTTTTGGCGTGCAGCCCCCTAAAGATATTTCTAATGAGGTTTTGCAAGAATTAGTAACTGCTGCTCGCGATCGTCTGACCTATCACAAAGCTTTGGAAAAAGTTCTCTCCAAAGCAAAAGAACATGTAGCACTGTCTTAAAATATACATCTGAGGAAAATACTTGACCCAAGAAAGTCTTAAACATAGAATTCAACACTTTATTGCGTAAGCATGTTTGCAAGTAGATAGCATAAAAATACCTTAGTATTTATTTTATAAATTGCTTCTGCACGTCGTAATGCTGTGTGAGAAGAAAACTATTTTGAGAGGAAATGCACATGACATTGGTTCCCTATGTGGTCGAGGACACAGGTCGTGGCGAGCGCGCCATGGATATCTATTCACGTCTGTTAAAAGATCGTATTGTAATGATTGGCCAAGAAATTACTGAACCGCTTGCAAATACTGTCATTGCGCAACTGCTTTTTTTAATGTCTGAAGATCCTAAAAAAGATATTCAAATTTTTATTAACTCCCCTGGAGGCTACATTACAGCAGGGCTAGCAATTTATGATACTATCCGTTTCCTGGGATGTGATGTGAATACGTATTGTATAGGCCAAGCAGCATCTATGGGAGCTTTACTTCTATCTGCAGGTACAAAAGGAAAACGTTATGCCCTACCTCATAGTCGCATGATGATTCACCAGCCTTCTGGAGGTATCATAGGAACTTCCGCGGATATTCAATTACAAGCTGCGGAAATTTTAACATTAAAACGTCACCTTGCTAACATCCTTGCTGAGTGTACAGGTCAACACGTAGAAAAAATTATAGAAGATTCTGAAAGAGACTTCTTTATGGGAGCTGAAGAAGCTATTGCTTATGGTTTAATTGACAAGGTTGTTACCTCAGCAAAAGATACAAAAGATAAAGATGCTATCTCTTAGAGAGTGGTTATGAACAAAAAAAATCTTACTATTTGCTCTTTTTGTGGTCGTTCTGAAAAAGATGTAGAAAAGCTTATTGCAGGTCCTTCCGTTTATATCTGTGATTACTGCATTAAATTATGCTCAGGAATTTTAGACAAAAAGCCCGTAGCTTCTCAACCAGTAAACTCCACTCCAGAAACAGAAATACAAAGTCCTGACATTCAAGTTTTAAAACCAAAAGAAATAAAAAAACATATTGATGAATATGTAATTGGGCAGGAGCGAGCAAAAAAAACCATTGCTGTTGCAGTATACAACCACTACAAACGCATACGCGCTTTATTAAATAACAAACACATAAGCTATGGGAAATCGAATGTGCTACTCCTGGGCCCTACGGGTTCAGGAAAGACACTCATTGCTAAGACTTTAGCTAAAATTTTAGATGTGCCCTTTACAATAGCTGATGCCACTACTCTAACAGAAGCTGGGTATGTAGGTGAAGATGTTGAGAACATTGTTTTAAGGTTGTTACAAGCTGCTGATTATGATGTAGCTCGAGCTGAACGTGGTATTATTTATATTGATGAAATTGATAAAATTGGGAAAACCACAGCAAACGTCTCTATTACACGCGACGTCTCCGGTGAAGGTGTACAACAAGCTCTATTAAAAATTATTGAAGGAACAACAGCAAATGTACCTCCAAAAGGAGGACGGAAGCATCCTAATCAAGAGTACATCCGCGTAAATACGGAAAATATTCTATTCATTGTAGGTGGTGCTTTCGTTAATTTAGATAAAATCATTGCCAAACGCCTTGGGAAAACAACCATTGGTTTTTCCGATGATCAGGGTGACTTCTCTCAAAAAGATCGTGATCGCCTACTGACAAAAGTAGAAACCGAAGATCTTATTGCTTTTGGTATGATTCCTGAATTTGTAGGACGATTCAATTGCATTGCAAACTGTGAAGAACTCTCTTTGGATGAACTTGTAGCTATCCTTACGGAACCGACAAATGCTATTGTCAAACAGTATGTTGAGTTATTTGCAGAAGAAAACGTGAAGTTAATTTTCGAAAAAGATGCTTTATATGCTATAGCAAAGAAAGCTAAGCAGGCAAAAACAGGGGCACGAGCTCTGGGTATGATGTTAGAAAATCTACTTAGAGATCTCATGTTTGAAATTCCTTCAGATCCCACAGTAGAAGCTATACGAATTCAAGAAGATACTATTGTAGAACATAAGGCTCCTATAATTATTAGAAGAACTCCTGAAGCCATAGCATAAAAAATTCTTTTCTTCTTGATTTAGGAATATCATGACAACCTCAACCCTAGAAGTTGCAAAAAAGGTTCTTTCAAGGTTACGCAATGCGGGTTATCAAGCATATTTTGTTGGCGGCTGTGTTCGTGATATGCTCATGGGGAAACCCATTCAAGATATTGATATAGCTACCAATGCCTCCCCTATAATTGTCTCCACTATTTTTCCCAATACTTTAGCATTAGGAGCAGCATTTGGTATCATCGTTGTTAAAGAAGACGGTCGCCTATTTGAAGTAGCCTCATTTCGTAGTGATGGGAATTACGAAGATGGTAGACATCCCCAACACGTGGTCTTTTCTTCAATGAAAGAGGATGTTTTACGAAGAGACTTTACAATTAACGGGATGTACTACGATCCTTTTGAAGAAAAACTCTTCGATCTCGTGGAAGGACAAAAAGATATTGAAAAACGCGTCATTCGTGCAATTGGACACCCCAAATTACGCTTTTCAGAAGACAAGTTACGCATACTCCGTGCTATACGCTTTAGCTCTTCCTTAGGATTTGCTTTAGATCCCGCAACAGAACGCGCAATTATCAAAGAAGCCCCCACTCTAATCCATTCTGTGTCTCCTGAAAGGATTTGGCAAGAGCTTAAAAAAATGTTAAACAAACAACCCCATGACGCTCTTCTCCTTCTGATTAAATTAAAAGTTATTACCGTCATCTTCCCAGAATTGCGAGATGTTCCTTATGGTCTCTTACGAGCAAATATTGAATTTTCTAAAAAACTTAATCCTAAGGACTTCCCTGAAATTCTTTTCCTACTCCCTCTATTTCAAGGAGTCAGTGAAGAAGCTGCCTATGTAGCTTTTTCTCGTTTACGCGTTTCAAATAAAGAATTACAATTTATCGAGTTATGGTACAAAGCATTACCCCAGTTTCAAAATATCCAAAATAATCGTGTCTTCTGGGCCCACTTTTTAGCCTCTCCTACAGCGAACCTACTGCTAACCTTATTCTCAGCAATGCAAAAAGACCCCTCAAAACAACAACACTTTATCTCTCGGGTACAGGATCTAGAAAATCGATTAGAAAAATTTATACTAAGAATTAAAAATTCTTCCCCTTTGGTTTCCGCTGCCGACTTAATCTCTCAAGGGATTGCCCCTGGTCGCCTACTTGGAGACCTTCTCAAAGAAGCTGAAACCCTTTCTATAGAGCACGATTGTCTTGATAAAGACAAAATTTTATCTCTTCTCAAAGAAAAAGGTTTCTGGAAGTAAAATTATAAAAACACTTTCACTATCAATTTTATTTCTTTAGATTTAATTTTTTAGCTTTTATTATTTTTCCTATCATTTATTCAAAACAGGATTAATTGAGTTTATCATGCTGCGAATTGCTATTCTAGGAAGGCCCAATGTAGGGAAATCTTCGCTATTCAATCGCATGTGCAGGCGATCTTTAGCTATTGTTAATGCCCAAGAAGGTACAACCCGTGATCGCTTGTATGGAAATATCCCCGGCTGGGGTGTCCCTGCTCAAGTGATTGATACGGGAGGCGTCGATAAGCATTCTGAAGATCATTTTCAAAAACATATTTATAAACAAGCACTAACAGGAGCGAATGAAGCTGATATATTACTTCTCGTTGTAGACATTCGCTGCGGAATCACTGAGACTGATGCCACAATTGCTAAACAACTGTTGCCACTAAAAAAACCAATCATCTTAGTCGCAAATAAAGCAGACACTCCACAAGATGAAAAACGTATTCACGAATTATATAAAATCGGAATCCCCGAAGTTCTTCCTATATCAGCAAGTCATGATAAATATATTGATCGCTTATTAGATAAAATCAAATCTCTGGCCCATATCCCTGCACACAGCATAGAACCAGAAAGCATAGAAAATATTCATCATCTAGATACGCACGCCAATATAATTGAAGAATACGAAGATACTGAAATTCCCTTTGTTGCTCCTCCTCCTCAAGACCTCCGCCCTTTAAAAATTGCGCTCATTGGACGTCCTAATGTAGGAAAATCTTCTATCATCAACGGCCTCTTAAATGAAGAGCGCTGCATTATTGATAACACTCCTGGGACAACTAGAGATAATGTGGATATTTTATACTCTCATCGCGGACATTCGTATCTATTTATAGATACCGCAGGTTTGAGAAAAATGAAAAGCGTGAAAAATTCTATAGAGTGGATCTCCTCAGCAAGAACAGAAAAAGCCATAGCACGCGCGGATATTTGCTTATTAGTCATTGATGCGACACAGCAACTCTCTTCCTACGACAAACGCATTCTTTCTTTAATTACTAAACATAAGAAACCTCACATTATCCTTATAAACAAATGGGATTTAATGCGAGGAATACGCATGGAACACTTTATTCGTGACTTACGCGCCACAGATACGTATATAGGCAATGCTCACGTCCTTTGCATATCTGCAACTACAAAACGTAACCTCAATCAAATTTTTTCTTCTATTGACGCACTTTATAAAACTCTTTCTAATAAAGTCCCTACATCTAGTGTAAATAAAACCCTAATGACAGCATTACAAAAGCACCATCCTCAAGTGATTCATGGAAAACGGCTGCGTATTTATTATGCTATTCACAAAACAGCAAGTCCCTTCAAATTCTTATTATTTATAAATGCAAAATCATTATTAACTAAACATTACGAATATTATTTAAAAAATACATTAAAAACCTCTTTTAATTTGTACGGGATACCTTTTGATTTAGAATTTAAAGAAAAAGCGAAAAGAACAAATTAATTTGTTAAAAAAATAAATTATTATTATTTAAAAAATAAAAACAAATTAATTATTTCTTGGAGATTTTAACTATGAACTATGATCATTTTGACGCATCAAAAGCTGAAGAAGAACAAGATCTACTCGAAGAGTTTCTTTCCTGCTCAGAAGAAGCACTCTCTTTAGATAAATATCAGGAAACTGGTGTATATGTCGAAGAAGATAAAGATGCTGGTGATCTTCTTATAGTTCTTGGAGAATCTATTTTAAAAGGTGTTATTCGTCAGTTTTATATTAGCAATGATAACTATGCCTACACACGCAGTTGCCTTCGAGGAGATTGGGAGTTATGGTTTACTATCCCGCCAAAAGCCATTCAAAGTAAGCAATGCGATTTTAATACTTTATTAGAGCCCGACTTTTTACTAACCACGGATGTAGAAACTTTTATTAATGCTCCTGAAGACTTTCCTAAGGGATCGGAATCATTAAATAATATTATTATTTGCATGACTGCTTTAGATATGAAGCATCGTGTACAATTCCTAATTGGGGATAATCATAGAACATTTTGGATTCGACATCTTGAAGATGGATCATCTTCTTGGTCACCGTGGTCTTCATTTATTTAAATTACAGAGAAGGTAACAGGCTGGAAGCTAGCCCAGCCCAATGCCACATTTTCTCCTATGTCTCGTCACTATCTCCTACGATAGTTAACTCCATCGGTCCAAAATTATCATTATTGTGGAAAGATGTTGCAACTACAGGTATAACGTTTTGAGGACGCTGTTCTGTCATAGTTAATTCTAAGCGGAATAAATGTTTAACAATCGCGATGCGAATATCGCGGACAAGACTCTCAAACAGTAAAAAGGACTCATGTTTGAACTCAATTAAAGGATCTTTCTGCCCAACAGTACGTAATCCGACTTCACTACGTAGTAAATCCATATCTATAAGGTGGATCTTCCATTGCTCATCAATATGCATGACCATGACCGAACGGATAATGTCTTGGCACATACTCTGAGCATCAACATCAGATCCTGCAGCAGTAGAGATTTCCTTTACCATAGAAGCAAATTTTTTGTGAAAAGCACCCGCTAATTTTTTAGCAACCTCCTCTGCTATACCATCTAACGTACGCAGTGCTTTTAATTCCTTAACATTTAACTCTATGGGGAAAGAATAGTTTACCCAATTTTCTAACAAAGGAAGAGAATGTCCTGAAGGACGATCCGAGCTTACTAACAATGAAGCAACCATCAAAGAAACATGGTAAATTGTTTCCGTAACTAACCCAAGAATATCATCCGAGCGCAAGATTTCATTACGCAAAGCATAAATTGTTTGTCTTTGCTTATTCATAACATCATCGTATTCCAGAGTATGCTTACGAATAGTATAATTCCTTGCTTCAACCCGCTTCTGAGCAGTTTCTATAAGTTTATTGAACATAGGATCCGACATCGCTTCACCTTCAGGAGGGCGAAAATGGCGAATCAAAGCATTTAACTTAGGAGAAGCGAACAAACGCATCAAGCGATCTTCAAATGATAAGAAAAATTTTGCAGAGCCGGGATCCCCTAAACGTGCACAACGCCCTCGTAATTGTCTATCAATACGGCGGGATTGATGACGACTTGTACCAATAACATGTAATCCTCCAACAATGATAGCTTCATCATCCAACTTAATATCTGTTCCCCGACCTGCCATATTCGTTGCTACAGTAACAGCACCTAGCTTTCCAGCGCCTGCAATAATCTCTGCTTCCTGAGCATGATTTTTTGCATTCAATACCGTGTGTTCAATACGATTTTGTCTTAAGATACGTGACAGCTTTTCAGAAACTTCAACTGATTCTGTTCCTACCAAAATAGGATTACCCTGCCCATGAACCCGAACTATTTCATTCACAATCGCATGATATTTTTCTCGTTCGGTCATATAGAATTCATCATTATGATCGACACGCTGGCAAGTCTTAAATGTAGGCACTTGTAAAACATAGAGATTATAAATTTCTTTAAATTCTCTAGCTTCTGTAATTGCTGTTCCCGTCATACCGGCAAGTTTGGTGTACAAACGGAAAAAATTCTGTAATGTTACAGTAGCAAAAGTTTGAGACTCCTTACGAATGGTTACATGCTCCTTAGCTTCTATAGCCTGATGTAGCCCTTCAGAAAAACGACGGCCTGGCTGAGGACGCCCGGTATGCTCATCAATGATGACAACTTGATCATTACGAACGATATAATCCACATCTCTTTCCATTAACAGATGTGCTCTTAATAGCTGACGTAAACCATGAGCTCGTGCTTTTCTTTGAGTATCTTCTTCTGAAATTGCAATTTTTCTATTAATTTTATCTGTTGGAGAAAGGCTGGGATCATTGTCTATCAATGCATATTCATGTCCCATATCCATCATAATAAAATCTTCTATCGAGCCACCAGTTTTTTCTACCCACTGTTGCATACCCTTGTCGGTTAACTCGAAATCATTATTGTGCTCATCAACAATGATGTACAGTTCTGACAGCTTTTCTAGGCTTTCTTCTTTATTTTGTTCTGCATGATAATACGTATCCCACTTATCAATAATAGCGCGTAAATCAGGATGCTCTCGGACACGACGTAAAACACGATTTAAAGGCATCCCCTTACTTACTAACCATAAACTACGACAAAACTCTGAAATACCTTCTAAAACTTTTTTATCTTTAGGAAGGATATCTACGTTTAAAAATGCATCTAACCCTCTTCGCGCATCTAAGGCCAACTGATTACATAAGTCTCTCTGCAACTGCACCAACTCAGCAACTTTATCCTTAAGCTCAAAATACACAGGATTATGCTTTTCTCCTGGGCCGGAAATAATGAGAGGAGTTCTCGCTTCATCGATTAAAATCGAGTCCACCTCATCAATAATAGCAAAATAAAATCCTCTTCCCACCTGATCATTTGCAGAGGTAGCTATAGAGTTGTCTCTCAGGTAATCAAACCCAAATTCTGAAGCTGTACCATAGACAACATCGCAACGATAAATCTCTTTTCTCTTTTCTATGGGAGAGCTTGAAACCAAAACACCAGTTGTTAAACCTAACCAACGCAATATAGAACCCACCCATTCGCAATCCCGTTGAGCAAGGTAATCATTCACAGTAACTAAATGCACAGGCTTTCCTGTTAAAGCATTCAAATACAAAGGCATAACAGCTGTTAGTGTTTTCCCTTCTCCCGTCTGCATTTCAGTGATAAAACCTTTATGCATGGCTATAGCGCCAAGGATCTGCACATCATAGGGAACCATATCCCAATTCTGATGGTAACCCGAAACTTCAACAGGGGTGCCTATTAACCTTCTACAGACGTTTTTAACAACGCCATAGGCTTCAGGAAGCATATCATCTAAAGACTCCCCATCCTGGTACCGTTGTTTTAACTCTACAGTCTTATTGCGTAACTCTTCATCAGATAAGGGAGAAAGCATCTCATCATAGATATTAACCTTATCCACAAGTTTTTGAAATTTTTTTAAGGTACGCTCTTGAGAAGATCCAAAGAAACGTTTAAGAAAATCTAACATATGTCGCTTAATTCAAAATATAATTGCTTAGAAAATAATTTAACTCTTCCAATTCATTTATTAATACCATACTCGATTCCGATGAATAAAAGGAACAAAAGTTCCTTCGTGCTACTTTTCACTTCCTAAAACAAGAGACAAATTTTTTATAGACACAGAAAAGCAAAAAAGAATTTAAGCTGCAAGCAGCGTATCCATTTCTACTACATGCTGATGATCCAGAGGAAGCTTTTGACGTAAATTTCGCATAATTTGTGCGCGCCGCTTTTTCTGAATTAAAGAAATATCTTGCCCTGCTAAAAAAGACTGAATTTCATAAGCAGCATCAAAATTTCCTGTACGAGCTTCACAGGCACTTAATAACTCCAACACTTCTGAAGAATGCTGTGCTTGCAAAGCTTTTTTAGCATATTCTACGCCAGCAGAAGCAGTCACAATAGAAGCATAGCCCACTCCCGACAACCAAGCCAACGCTTTGCAAGCTGTGGGGCAATCAGGAAATCTTTGAATTACTTTAAGATACACCTTTTCAGCATCAGCATATTTTTTTAAACAACATAGACTAAACCCATAGCTCAACCCGCATTGCCAATCCTCAGCATAAGTACAACATTGAAATGCTAAACTCCAGCAATGTTCGGCTAAGTGATAATCCCGTTGGTCCATGGCTGCTAACGCTGCATGTTTCATTAATAAAGCATCTCCTCGAGACCATAGATCACTACTTTGGTATATTAATAATGCTTTTCGTGACCTTCCTTGTTTTTGTTCGCATAAGCCTATATTAAATAAAGCTTCTTCCCTATAGCTAGTTTCACTCAATAACTTACGAAATAACTTTCCCGCTTCAACATAGTCACCACAAATTCGTGCTGAATGCGCTAAATTATAAACAACTTCTAGTGGACAGGGACCAAGAGCATAAGCACGATTATAAAATTCTATAGCATCTGAATAGCGTTTTGATACGAAATAAATATCTCCAACAGTAATGTAAGTTTCCTGGCAGGAAAGAGGCGAAATCCATGGCTCTATAACACCACAAGCCGCATTTAAATGCCCTAAATGCATCAAAGCCGAAGCATACTTTGCTGCATCTTGCTCTTCAAAAAGCTCATTAGTAATTAAAGAAAAAGCCTGACAAGATTCCTTATAAGCTCCATGACGATACGCTTTATAAGCAATTTCTAAAAAAAATCGAGGTCCATATAAATGGAGTTTCTTGGCTTCAGCTAAGCATATTTCAGCCTCGTCAAAGCGTTGAAGCGCTCGTAGAATGCGCATGTAATCAAATAAACACTGACGACGGTAAGAACGTTTTTTTAATAGAGGAAGGAGCTTTTTCTCAGCGGCAGACCATTCTTTGAGTTCCATGCTTAAACGGACGTCTCGAATAACCTGAGCCGCATAATTACGGAAATGGACAACGCGACAATAGATCCTAAACATCAGAGCTATTGTTAAACTTGCAACTAAAGTCCATAAAATGACTGGCCACATAATTTGCCAAATTTCACTTTTATCTCTCTTTGCAATACCAAAAAAAACCTTTAAAGTCTTTAAAATTATTCTCTCAAAGCATGCCCCAAAGCCTGCCCCATCAAGCAACGAGTTTCTAATCCCATGCGAGAGTTTTTTAATAAATCAGCTTCAAACCGGATCTTATTGGGCTGAAACAATAAAATAATTGTGGATCCCCCAAATTCAAAAAAACCCTTTTCATCACCTTTAAAATATTGTTTTCCTGGTATAAATGTTTGTACAATAGAGCCAACGCTCAATGCCCCTACCTCTAAGTACAACACATCTCCAAATAACTCCGTCCGCAATTCTGTAATCATGCGTTTATTTTCACAGAAGAAAATAAAATTATCTTTCATAGCAATGGGATGGACAGAAAATAAATACCCATTAATGCAGCGTGCCTTCCCCGGGATACAATCTGCAGGAAAATGAAAACGATGGTAATTAAAAAGAGCCAACCGAGAAAACACCATACTCCCTGCGTCATACTTTTTAACCAGGGCATCGTCCCTTAAAAGCTTAGGAAGAGAAAAACGTTTTGACTTAACAACAAATTCACCAAACTCGGCAACATTAGGATAAACAAGATAAAAGCCGTCCGAAGGCATAATGCAAACATCTTTTCCCGGAGCTATGGAACGCGCTGTAGGCCGTAGCTCTCTTGTAAAAAAATCATTAAACGATGAGTATTCAGAAAGAGGCTTTTTTAATTCCTCCGTACAAATATTGTGCTTGTTTACAAAACGTACAATTTTTCTACGTGTCCATGGTTGTTTTTGCATCCAGCCATAGATACGCGTGAAAATAGGAGATCGAGATAACAAACGAGATATCCATCTTCCTATTTTAGAGTTATAGAGCAAAGACATAGTTTTTTCGTAACAGACAGGCTCAATAACCTTACGATTTGTTAACCGATCAATATATTGCGGCTTCTTCACCTTAATTCAATCCTTGTAATCCAAACAAATGACTATAAAAAGTTAATAAAAATATTCCAAATTATTAATAAAAAATCATTGAAAACTAGTCTATCTAGACTATCTCTTTAATAGATGATCTGGTATCTTACTCTGCAAGTTAGTTCTATTTTTCTTCTATTTCATGATTAAACACGATACTATTGTTGCTATTGCCACTCCCCCAGGGGAGGGAAGCATTGCCATTGTTCGCATGTCAGGCCCCGAGGCAATCCTTCTTGCTGATCGTATATTCTCAGGACCTGTTACAACCTTCGCCTCTCATACAGCACATGTAGGAACAATCACCCATAATCAACAGCTCATTGATCAAGTATTGCTGCTCATTATGCGATCTCCTCGTTCCTTTACAGGAGAAGATGTAATTGAACTCCAATGCCATGGAGGCTATTTTGCATGTTCTCAAATTCTTGAAGCTTTAATTTACTTAGGAGCTCGTCTCGCTTTACCCGGCGAATTTTCACAAAGAGCGTTTTTAAACGGAAAAATTGATCTCATCCAAGCTGAAGCTATTCAAAATATGATCTCAGCCGATAATCTAGATGCCTTTCGTATTGCTCAAAATCATTTCCAAGGAAATCTTTCAAAACAAATACATCGCATTTCGTCTTTGCTTATTGAAGCACTTGCCTTTATCGAAGTTGCTGCCGATTTTCCTGAAGAAGAACAACCGGACCTAGCTAACGCCAGCCAGCGTTTAGCTGAAGCCCATACAATAGCCTCTAATTTACTGTCTAGTTTTGACGAAGGTCAACGCCTTGCACAAGGAACAAGTATAGTTTTAGCAGGACATCCAAATGTGGGTAAATCTTCTTTATTGAATGTTCTCGCTAATAAAAATCGTGCTATTGTTACAAACATTCCGGGTACAACAAGAGACATTCTAGAAGAAAATTGGACGTTACAAGGAAAGCGTATTCGTCTCATAGATTCTGCAGGTCAACGTACTACAAACAATCCTATTGAACAAGAAGGTATTAAACGAGCTATTCAAGCAATGCAACACGCTGAAGGGATTCTTTGGGTTATGGATGCTACCCAACCTCCCCCGACTCTGCCAGATATTTTATTTCAAAAACCTTCCCTTCTTGTGTGGAATAAATCCGATCTGGCTTCTCCCCCAACTCTGTCTACATCCCTACCTCAATTAGCTATCTCAACAAAAACAGGAGAAGGTATTCACTCGCTTAAAGAATGGTTAACACAATGGATGCAGCAACAGACTTTAGGGAAAAGCGAGAAAATTTTTTTGGTGTCTTCTCGTCACCACACAATACTTCAAAAAGTACAATCTCATCTATTAGCTGCTCAAGACAACCTCTCAAAACAATTGCCTCTTGAGATTGTAGCTTTAGAATTAAGGCAATCGTTAGAAGTCATTGGGAATCTTTCTGGATCAGAAATCAATGAATCTGTGTTAGGAGAAATTTTCAGTAGGTTTTGCATTGGGAAATAATCACATTAAGAAATACATTTTAAAAACTTTAGATGCTCTATTCCCTAATCCTCAGCCCTCGTTAATTGGATGGAACACACCATTTCAATTGTTAATTGCCATCATGCTTTCCGGGAATTCCACAGATAAAGCCGTAAATAGCGTTACCCCTAAATTATTTGCTTTTGCTGAAGATGCCTGTGCTCTAGCCCAGTGTTCGTTAGAAGATATTTACTCATTAATTGCTCCCTGTGGTCTTGGGCAAAAAAAAGCTCTATATGTGCAGCATATAGCGAAAATTCTTGTTGAAAAATACTGTGGAGAACCTCCTGCTTCTTTAGAATTGCTAATGCAATTACCCGGAGTAGGGAGAAAAACTGCTTCCGTATTTTTGAGTATTATGTACAACATACCCACCTTTCCTGTGGATACGCATATTTTAAGATTAGCTCACCGGTGGAAAATTTCTACTAAACGTAGCCCCATAGCAGCAGAAAAAGACCTTGTACGCTTTTTTGAAAATGCTAATTCTCCTAAGCTTCATTTGCAGCTTATCCACTATGCGCGGCACTACTGTCCCGCTCTTCATCATAAGATGAGTAAATGTGTAATATGCGCTTATATTCGTGCTCAAGACAATTCTGGTAAGCTTAAAGGAAGCTAGTTTCTCTATATAAATTAAGATTTTTTCCACTCTTGCTTATCTAAATAAATGCGAAATTTATTTTGCTTTCTAACAGAGAAATATTTTAGAATAAGCAATTATTTATTCTATAATTGTTTTAAATATAATGATTAAGCGCGCTTCTAATCGTAGGGATCCTTCTGCACACAAGTTGTCCGTATGGTCTATCGGAGGTTCTATCTTTGCTATGTTTTTTGGAGCTGGCAATATAGTGTTTCCCCTTGTTTTAGGTTGTCGTTATTACACTCATCCATGGATTGCTGGATTGGGAATGATGATTACTGCAGTATGCGTTCCTCTTTTGGGTTTATTTAGTGCGCTACTCTATTCAGGAGACTACCGAAAATTGTTTTCTTTGATCGGGAAGACTCCTGGTGCGATATTTGTTGTAGCTATTTTATGCCTTATAGGTCCTTTTGGAGGCTTACCAAGATCAATTGCTATATCCCATGCAACCCTAGCATCTCTATCTGATACTAAGACCGCTCTGTTGCCTAGCTTACCTATATTTAGCTTAGGATGCTGCTTATTAATTTATATTTTTTCCTGTAAGCTAAGTAAATTGATTCAATGGCTAGGAACAGTATTTTTCCCTATGATGTTGGCTATATTGCTTTGGATCATTTTTAAAGGATTAACTATCCCAGCGCACCCCAATTTAGCTCCCGCATTCACTAAAGAACAATCATGGCTGGCAGGAGTTATTGAAGGATTTAATACTATGGATTTATTAGCTTCCTTCTTTTTCTGCTCCATCGCATTGATTTCTATTCAACAAATGTTAGCTAATAGTAAAGATGACGAAGCCCCCCTAGATTTTCAAAAAATCAACAAAAAAGACAAACGTACTTTAATATTAGCTTTTGTTTTAGCTGCCATACTTCTTGGATGTATCTATTTTGGATTTACCCTATGTGCTTCTAGACATGCTGGTGTATTGGCTCATGTAAGTAAAGGACAAATTCTAGGAAAGATTTCTACTATTGTTCTTGGGAAAAATAGTTTATTAACTGGGATCTGTGTTTTTATTGCGTGTTTAACTACCGAAATTGCTTTGGTTGGAATTATTGCAGATTTTTTATCTCGCGTGATTTCCTCAAAACAAATGACATATTCTAATGCGGTAATCTTGACTTTGATACCCTCTTACTTCATTTCAATTTTAAATTTTGAAAATATTAGCTCCCTTCTATTACCTCTATTACAATTAAGTTATCCTGCATTAATTGCTTTAACATGTGGAACTATTGCGTATAAATTATGGAATTTTCGTCATGTACGAGCTTTGTTTTATTTAACATTCGCTTTTACAATTATTTCGCGATTAATAGGTTAAAATAGCACGTGTATGCGTGCGTTAGCATAATAACAATGATTTTAAGTTCTTTATCTGAATTTTACGACGCAGCAAGAAGATATCTTGCTGAACATCGTCAGGATATTACCATAGATTTTTCAGGGAACTGCTACATTATCCGTATTCCCGATGAGGATTCCCCTGAAGGAAATTGGGTAAGCACCCTAAAATTTCGTGATCATAATTTAACTTTTGCCTCGTGTAGTTGTCCTGATGGAGAATGTTGTGTCCATTTAATGATTGCTTATTTATCTATTTATGATGTCCATAACTGGCTTCCTCTACACTACAAGTTTGCACAATCTTTTTGGTATGCACTATTTTTAAAGTTCTTTTTAAATCAAACACAATTACTCCCCGAAGGGAATTCTCGATATTCTTTATCTCATCAGGATGTGGTATGTAATATTTCCGCATTATCTTCAAAATCCTATGCACACTGGTTATCTATCATACAGGTAGCAACTCATCCCGAGGTATATACAGAAAATGCATTTCCAAAATCCTCTCTGTACCGCATAGCTAAATATTTTTTTCTCTGTTGTGAATCGGGAGCACGTTTAGATTTTACTGAAAATCGTCAAGGATTCCCTACGCAATTTACCCTACAATGGGAAGGAATCGTCTTAACAGGTGAGATCCTAAATTTTGAAACATTAGAAAATATCTTTCCAAAAATTAATTTCTCTCAAACAACATTCCCTGGAAACTATCATGACTTCTCTATAACACAGGTCCATGTCTCCCCAAAAGAAGCAGCCATCCACTTTACAAAAATACCTATCCAGGAAGATCACGAGAATTTGCCAATCACTCAAATTGGCTCTGTAGGCTATATAGCTCAATCTCAATACGTGCTTCTTCCTGAAAAAGAGGCAACTATTTCCATAAACATGCTTCCTTTTTTAGATCATGAGTTTAAAACAAAGCTACTATCCTTTCTTCATTACGAAGATGAAAAGCGTCAAATACACTACGATATTCACTTACTTCGAGATAGTTCTATTTCTTTCTCTGCTTATTTACATACTCCAGGAGATTTAAATCAGGGAGAACTAATTTATCCCGACTTTTGTTATCTACCTAGCCAAGGCTTATTTACTGTCACAGGCCTACTTTCTCCTCAAGCTTCTTTTGTAGTTAAAGCTGATCAAGTTGAAGAATTTTTACATGATCAGGGGGCATTAATTCGTGAGCCAGGATTCCAAGTATTTACGAATCATTCTCCCGAAAGACAGCTAACGTATGCTATTACCCAAGAAGGAGTCCTCCTTTTCCATTATAATCCTATTGGGAACTCTGCAGTGATGAATATTCACTATGGCACTTGGATCTATTACGCCGGCCAAGGATTCTTTTTAAAAAACACATCAGACTCACCAGTTCAAGATGGCCTAATCGTAGAGGCTCAGGATATCCCAAACTTCATTACAGATAATGAAGAATTTCTACTTACTATTCCCAATTTCTTTAGCTCTCCCCCTCCTTTAACTAATTTAATATTTGAAGTACGCAAAGCGTCGAACTCTAGTTTACAGCTTACTCCTATATTTGAAGGACTGGAAAAGGAAAACTGCCGATTATTTGGTCCTTTTCTTTATTGGGAAAATCATGGATTTCATTTACTTCCTACGCATATGCAGTCCCTATCTTTATTACCTAAAAATGTTTCATCTGAACAAATTCCAGAGTTTATAGCACAAAACTTTCATAACACCAGACTTGTATTCACCGACCCTGAGCTATGTCCTCCTGAAACCTTCCAATTGACTCTCCTAGCTATACAACGTCCTCATCCCCTATCTCCTCTACACTTGCGATTAGCACTAACGACGAATGTTGGTTCCGTCCCAATAGGAAGCGTGCTTCAGGCAATAAAAAGTAGAAAAAGCTTTGCTTTTACTCCAGCGGGCTTTTTAAATTTTCAACACTGTCTATTCCAATTTCTCCAACAGTTTATCGCACAAAAATGCCAAATTTCTGAGGATACTATCATTGCTACGGTTACAGATATTTTTAAATTAGATGCTCTAGCTCCCCTATCTCCTCATGAAAATATTCAAGCTAGCGAAGCAGATTTAACATTTTTCTCTCAGCTGAAAGCAGCGTGTTTGCCTCCAATTCCTCAAAATCTCTTCTCCACAGATCATCAACTCCGTCCGTATCAAAATAGCGGATTACTTTGGTTATGGTTTCTGTATAACCACCATTTATCGGGGCTTCTTTGTGATGAAATGGGACTAGGGAAAACACATCAAGCAGCAGCTCTGTTGGATATTGTTTTTCATTCTGCAGAAAGTACAGATCGACCTAAATTTCTTGTTGTCTGTCCTACAAGTGTACTTCCCCACTGGGAACACATATTAGCTACCCACTTACCTACAGTAAGTATTTTTTCATTTCATGGGCCTAACAAACCAGAAAACATTCCTCCGACTGACATTATTATTACCTCATATGGAACGTTAAGACAAAATTACGCTAAGTTTTATAAATTATCATTTACAGTAGCTGTTTTTGATGAAATCCATGTAGCAAAAAATAAAACAAGCCAAATTCATAAAATTCTTTGTCGCCTAAATGTGCAAATGAAGCTAGGACTCACAGGAACACCAGTAGAAAATAACCTTCTAGAATTTAAAGGTCTTTTGGACATTATTCTGCCTAATTATTTACCTTCTGATTCCTTGTTTAAAAAGTTATTTACAAAAACTCACAACAATACAATCAGTGAGGAGATGGCTTCATCTCAAGATTTGCTATTGAAACTTACGCGACCATTTATTTTACGTCGTACAAAAAAACTGGT
The DNA here is from genome assembly GCF_000471025.2 of Chlamydia gallinacea 08-1274/3. NCBI lineage: Bacteria > Pseudomonadati > Chlamydiota > Chlamydiia > Chlamydiales > Chlamydiaceae > Chlamydia > Chlamydia gallinacea. The sequence continues at coordinate 344,390 of NZ_CP015840.1, forward strand.
TCTTCCCGATCTTCCTGAAAAAGTAGAATCTATTATTCCCTGTGTATTATCTCCAGAACAGAAAAAACTCTACCTTGCTACATTAAAACGAGAAAAAATGCAGATTCAACAATTAGATTCTCCAGAAGAACAAGCAATAAATTATTTACATGTATTTGCTTTATTGAATCACTTAAAGCAAATCTGTAATCACCCCGCGCTGTTTTTAAAAACTCCTGAAAAATATCGAGAGCATGAATCAGGAAAATGGAATGCATTCGTACGCCTTCTACAAGATTCCCTATCCTCAGGATACAAAGTTGTTATCTTTTCCCAATATATTCACATGATTCGTATTATTACACTATACCTGGAAGAAATTGGTGTTAAGTATGCTTCAATTCAAGGAAAATCATTAAATAGAAAAGAAGAAATTGCGTACTTCGCTTCGGATCCTGAATGCCGTGTATTTGTAGGTTCCCTACTAGCTGCGGGGACAGGAATTAATCTTACAGCGGGAAATGTAGTCATTATGTATGACCGTTGGTGGAATCCTGCCAAAGAAAATCAAGCATTGGATCGCGTACATAGAATAGGACAAAAGAATACTGTCTTTATTTATAAGCTCATGACCGAGGATACCCTAGAAGAACGCATTCATTACCTCATTGAAAAGAAAGTTCGTCTCCTAGATAAAGTAATTGCCACGCAAGATTCTAACATTCTTCATATGTTAAATAAAGAAGACCTCTTAACCATTCTCTCTTATAAAGACGACCGCGGTGATAGCAGCATTGGTGGATCTCTAGAATAAAGAAGGATTTTTAAGTAATCATCTTATCTATGACAACTTATAATACCCACGATAAGCACATATCGCCCCGACAATACCATAAAAATATGCACGATTTTTCGGCCAGCTAAGTACTAATCCTTCAGTATTGCCAAATAACAATATGACTAAAGCAAAAGCTAACAATCCAGAACCTAAAAATAGAGCGGCAAGAGGCCAATGTTGTAGCCACTTCCAATCCATTTCTGTTTTTTCATCTGGTCTTTGAAAAGACTGTTGATCACTGAGAACAGCTTCCCAATCCTCTGAAGAAACTGCAAACAAATCTTCTGTTTCCCCCTTAGTAGAACCTTCAGAGAAAGAAATATGACAAGAAGAAAATCCTCCAGAAGCTACGGGAGGATCTTGCAAAAATGCACTACAATAGGGACATTGGGGCATATGCATAGACACACTACCTTCACATTTCCAGCATGTGCGCTGCACTTCTGCTTCTTTAGCGAATGGCATGATAACCTACTTTTCCCCTTCTAAATTTAACAACATAAGAAATATTATCCTTATGTATTCGTTTGTATACTTTATATTCAATTACAGTACATAACTTAAATTATAATTCCTATTGGGAAAAAATCAATGCTGAAAATTAATCTTTGGATCTAGAATAAGCAAAAGGCTCCTTATACAACATTACGATGACCTAAAGCATCTTAAAACTATCCCCGTAAAAGCCTTTAATTTTGCGATTTATACTTAAACTTAGGGATTCGCTATGAGTAAAGATTTTGACTGTGTTGTTATTGGTGCTGGCCCAGGAGGCTATGTTGCTGCAATAACAGCAGCACAACAAGGACTACGTACCGCACTGATTGAAGAACAACAAGCAGGAGGCACATGCTTAAATCGAGGTTGCATTCCCTCTAAGGCTCTACTCGTAGGAGCGAGTATTGTTTCTCAAATTCGCCAAGCCTCACAATTTGGTGTTTACATTGATGGGTATTCAATTGACTATCCTGCTATGGTCCAAAGAAAAAATACTGTCGTACAAGGAATACGTCAAGGCTTAGACGGACTCATACGTAGTAACAAAATTACTACATTCCAAGGTAAAGGGTCTTTGATCTCTTCCACAGAAGTGAAAGTTCTTGGTCAAGATACTACAGTACTTACAGCTAAGTATATTATATTAGCCACAGGATCAGAACCTCGTCCCTTCCCTGCGATCCCTTTTTCTTCTCGCATACTTTGTTCTACTGGAATTCTCAACTTGGAGACACTTCCTAAAAAACTCGCAATTATTGGAGGGGGGGTTATCGGTTGTGAATTTGCTTCTCTATTCCATACTTTAGGAGTAGAAATTACTATAATCGAAGTTGCTGATCACATCCTTGCTATCAACAATGCGGATATTTCTAAAACTATGCAGGATAAGTTTTCCCGTCAAGGCATTCGCGTGTTAACCAAAGCTTCTTTACAGCACTTGGAAGACTTAGGAAGTCATGTAAAGATTATCGTCAATGGCCAAACAGAAGAATACGATGTTGTCCTCATAGCCATTGGTCGACAATTTAATACAGAAACAATTGGGTTGGATAATGCAGGAGTAATTCGTGATGAACGAGGCATCATTCCTGTAGATGACACCATGAGAACGAATGTCCCAAATATCTTTGCTATTGGAGATATTACGGGGAAATGGCTACTCGCTCATACAGCATCTCATCAAGGAAATGTTGCAGCACGCAATGCTGCGGGTCATCATGAAGTCATGGATTATTCAGCAGTTCCTGCTGTAATCTTTACTTTCCCTGAAGTTGCTACCGTAGGGCTTTCTTTAGAAGCTGCACAACAACAAAATATTCCAGCTAAACTGACGAAGTTCCCCTTCCGCGCGATAGGAAAAGCTGTCGCTATGGGAGAAGCTGATGGTTTTGCTGCTATTATTAGTCATGAAACTACACAACAAATTTTAGGCGCCTATGTTATAGGACCACATGCTGCATCCTTGATAGCAGAAATGACTTTAGCCATTCGCAATGAACTCACTCTGCCTTGTATTTATGAAACAATACATGCACATCCCACTCTTGCAGAAATTTGGGCAGAAAGTGCTTTATTAGCTACGAACTCTCCACTACACTTACCTCCATCTGGGAAATTATGAATCATTGTTCCTCTAAAGAAGCGCAAGCTCTTCCAAAGAAAAAACAGGTTCCAAATCGCCTCCCCCCTTGGTTCAAACAATCCCTACCTCAAGGTTCGGCTTTTTATGATACAGAAGCTACTATTAAACATGCGGGTATAGCTACAGTATGTGAAGAAGCTCTATGTCCAAATCGTACACGCTGCTGGTCACGTAAAACAGCTACATATCTTGCGTTAGGAGATGCTTGCACTCGTCGCTGTGGATTTTGCAATATTCATTTTACTAGGAAGCCTCAACCTCCTGATCCTAAAGAACCAGATAAAATTGCCCAATCAGCAAAAATGTTGCAACTCAAGCATATTGTACTAACTATGGTAGCTCGCGATGATCTAGAGGATGGTGGAGCAAGTGCTTTAGTCAACATTATTCATTCTCTGCATCAAGAACTACCTAAAGCAACTATCGAAGTCCTTGCGTCAGACTTTCAAGGTAATCTAGCTGCTCTACACACTCTATTAGATTCTAGATTAACTATTTACAATCACAATATCGAAACTATAGAACGATTAACTCCGTTAGTACGCCACAAAGCGACCTATCGAAGATCTCTTTTTATGTTACAAAAAGCAGCAGAATATGCATCCCCCAACCTAAAAATCAAATCAGGAATTATGGTAGGTTTAGGGGAACAAGAAAATGAAGTGAAACAGACACTAAAAGACCTGGCTAACCATGGAGTGCATATTGTCACTATAGGACAATACCTGCGTCCTTCGCGACGACATATTCCTGTGAAAAATTATGTACCTCCTGAAACTTTTGATTACTATCGTACCGTGGGAGAATCACTAGGACTGTTTGTGTATTCTGGACCCTTTGTACGTTCTAGTTTTAATGCTGATCAAGTTCTTCATGAATTGGCAGAACAAACAGGAAAAACACAACCGCAAGATTCTGCCTCATAGCATTCGTCATAACAAAGGTCTTGCATTTAGTCGCGCGAATAAACACTTTTTATATTACATAAATCGCAAATAAAAAGTTTTTTAATGCTTGCATCTCATTCATAATTAATAAGGTGTTTCTTGTTTAATGTTCACGATTGGCACTAATCCCCCCTTTTGTTATGGTGAGTAAAAAGGTATGCGTGGGTTATGTTTCGTCGTTCTATTTCTTGCTTATTCTTTGTACTAACCTTATTTTTCTGCACTAGCTGTAACAGTAGATCTTTAATTGTTCATGGGCTTACTGGAAGAGATGCAAATGAAATTGTTGTCTTGTTGGTTAGCAAAGGAGTTGCTGCTCAAAAGCAACCCCAAGCTGCAGCCTCTACAGGAGGAGGGTCTTCAGAACAGTTATGGGACATTTCTGTTCCTGCTGCGCAAATCACTGAAGCTTTAGCTATTTTAAATCAAGCAGGACTTCCGCGAATGAAAGGGACGAGTTTACTTGATTTATTTGCTAAGCAAGGCCTTGTTCCTTCAGAAATGCAAGAAAAGATCCGTTATCAAGAAGGTCTGTCTGAACAAATGGCGTCTACTATTAGAAAAATGGATGGTATTGTTGATGCTAGTGTGCAGATTTCCTTTGCAGCAGATATAGATGATAACCAACCCTTAACAGCATCTGTTTATATTAAGCACCGTGGTGTTTTAGATAATCCTAATAGCATCATGATTTCTAAAATTAAACGCCTAGTTGCGAGTGCTGTCCCTGGGTTAACTGCAGAAAATGTTTCTGTAATTAGTGATCGAGCTTCTTATAGTGATATTACTATTAATGGTCCCTGGGGATTATCTGATGAAGTTGACTATGTTTCCGTATGGGGAATTATCCTAGCGAAATCTTCTTTAGGGAAATTCCGTTTAATCTTCTATCTATTAATTCTGACTCTTTTCATTATTTCCTGTGGTCTTCTTTGGGTAATTTGGAAAACTCATACACTTATTCTTTCCTTAGGTGGGGTAAAAGGTTTCTTTGATCCTGCTCCTTATTCTCAAACTCCAGAAACTAAAACTAAAAAAGTTACAGAAGGTACTGAAGAGAAAAAAGAAGAGCAACCTGCAACAGGAACAGAGGAAACACCCCTCGCTACAGAAAATTCCTCCGATGCAGAAGAAAATGAGGATGTTTAGTGACAGCAAACACATTTGGAACTTTAAACATTTTAATGAAGTACTCCAAAGAGGATAATCTTGCAAATTTTTTGCCAGAGGACCTAATAGTTACTCCCTCTCATCTCGAAGATATTCCTTTAAGTTCCTTATCCTTTACCATGTGTTGGCTAGCTACTATCCATCCCTCATGGATTAGCGTTGCTATTAAAGAATGTCCTCCTGTTATACAAAGTCAACTACTCGCTTGGCTTCCTTCTTCTTTAGTTCAAGAACTACTGCCTCTGTTACCCGGAATTTCTCCTGCAAGCCAACGCTGTTCTAATTTTGGTGCCTTTTATTTATTGGATATACTAAGCAAAAAAATCCGTCCCCCAGGTATTACTGAAGAAATCTTTCTTCCACCCTCTCCGTTCAATGCTATATTGTACTATTCTGGGGCGACCAAGATGACACTAATTAATTGTCTTGGCTTATTTACTATTGCTAAAGAATTAAGAAACATTGTGGATAAGGTAATTATTGACCGGGTTCACAAACTCCTTTCTCCTACAGAACAGTTATTTCTTACTTATTGCCAATCCCATCCTATGAAACACCTGGAAACTACGAATTTTCTAGCTTCTTGGGATCAGGAAGATGATTTCCGTAAGTTTATTCATAAGAAAGGATTAGAATTTCTTGCTATAGCTTTAGCCAAAGAAGATGCTTCTTTTTTTTGGTATTTTCTCCGTAGGTTAGATATTGGCCGAGGATATATTTTTGAACGAGCACTGAAGGAATTTTATGAACATCCTCATAGTGACTATTTCAAAAATCAATTGGAACAATGCATAAAGATCTTAGTACAATAAAATCTTTATAAGTTTTGATTATATATTCTAAGAGGACTTTTCTCGATTTTTTTAATATGTCGAGCAAGAATAAAAAATAAAAATAGTAAAAGGAGCAGCGGTTCCCAAATATATGCCTTATTAGGTTTTTGCTACGCTGTTAAGTGGATGAAATTTTTTAGTTTAATCTTTAAAAATAACGAAGTTACACCAAATCAAAAAATCCTTTCTCCAGAGGCTTTTTCTGCTCTTCTTGATGCTCAAGAACTCCTCAATAAAACGAAAGAAGATAGCGAAGCCTATAAGGAAGCAACAAAACAAGAATGTGAAAGATTACGTCAGGAAGCAGAAAAACAAGGATTCAAAGAAGGTAGCGAAGCTTGGAGTGCTCAGATTGCCTATCTCGAAAAAGAATTACACAATCTTCGTGATGAAGTTAAAGCTTCTCTCGTTCCTTTAGCCATTGCTAGTGTAAAAAAAATCTTGGGGAAAGAATTAGAAACCCATCCTGAAACCATTGTTTCTATTATTGTCAAAGCATTAAAAGAACTTACTCAACATAAAAAAATCCTCATTCATGTAAATCCAAAAGATTTATCTATTGTAGAGCAAAGTCGTCCAGAATTAAAAAAAATAGTCGAGTATGCGGATACACTCATTATATCTCCACAAGCAGACGTTGCTCCTGGAGGATGCATCATAGAAACAGAAGCAGGCATTATCAATGCTCAGTTAGACGTACAATTAGCTGCCTTAGAAAAAGCTTTCTCTACTATACTACAACAACAAACCTCTGTAAGCATATCTCAATCTCAGCAGCAAGCCCCTACAAAGCAAACTCAGGATGAGATAGAATAAGGATATTGGACATCATGCGTTGCATTTTTCGTACTTTCCTGTGTATGTTAATTTTTAGTGCCTCGTGGTGTTTTGCAGATACGAGTCCTTACGCATGTCCTTCTCACTGCAACCCTTCGCAACCTAAAGAGCTTGTCACAACTCCTCAACAACCTGAAAAGCCCCAACCTCGTCCCTTGCCTACATATCGAGAACGTGTCACAGCGGATGATGTCCTTCCTCAAGAGCGTCTCTCCGCAGGGAGTTTTTCTGATACATATCCAGATCTAACTACTCAAGCGATCATCCTTATTTTCTTAGCATTATCGCCTTTTTTAGTGATGTTGCTCACATCTTATCTAAAAATTATCATCACACTTGTTTTACTCCGGAATGCCTTGGGAGTGCAACAAACTCCTCCCAGCCAAGTTCTAAATGGTATCGCTCTTATTCTTTCCATTTATGTGATGTTTCCTACTGGGGTCGCTATGTATAATGATGCCAAGAAAGAAATTCAAGCGAATACTATTCCTAGAGATTTGTTTTCAGCTGAAGGAGCTGAAACGGTTTTTGTAGCCTTAAGCAAATCCAAAGAACCTCTACGCTCATTTTTAATACGGAATACCCCGAAATCACAAATTCAAAGTTTCTTCAAAATTTCTCAAAAAACTTTCCCTAAAGAAGTTCGAGAACATATGACGATATCAGATTTCGTGATTGTCATTCCTGCATTTATTATGGGACAAATTAAAAACGCTTTTGAGATAGGTGTTCTCATTTATCTACCATTTTTTGTCATAGACTTGGTCACTGCAAACGTCTTGGTTGCTATGCAAATGATGATGCTTTCTCCCTTATCGATTTCGCTGCCATTAAAACTGCTTCTTGTTGTGATGGTAGATGGATGGACATTGTTACTCCAAGGTCTTATGATTAGCTTTAAATAAGGACATGCCGTGATTACTTTTGCTACTAGTTTCAAATCTATGCTTTTTGAGTACTCGTATCAATCGTTACTCCTTATTTTAATTATTTCAGCTCCTCCGATTATTTTAGCTTCTATTGTAGGAATTATGGTGGCTATTTTCCAAGCAGCCACGCAAATTCAAGAACAAACATTTGCTTTTGCGATTAAATTAGTCGTCATTTTTGGAACTCTGATGATTTCTGGAGGATGGTTAAGCAATATGATCTATCGCTTTGCTTCACAAATTTTCCAAAACTTTTATAAATGGAAATAAACCGTTATGGCAATCTCTCTCCCAGAGCTTGTTTCTGTTTTCGGTTCCACATATCTAGATTATATTTTTCAAAAGCCTCCTGCTTACGTATGGAGTGTATTTCTACTCCTATTTGCCCGTTTACTTCCTATATTTGCTATTGTCCCTTTTCTTGGAGCTAAGTTATTCCCTGCACCTATTAAAGTTGGTATTGGTTTGTCTTGGATGGCTATTATTTTCCCCAAAGTCCTCATGGCAACTCAACTATATAACTATTTGAGTGACAATACCTTTTATTTCCTGCTGATTAAAGAATTATGCATAGGTGTATTTATAGGATTTATTCTAGCATTTCCTTTTTACGCTGCCCAATCAGCAGGATCTTTTATTACTAACCAGCAAGGTATCCAGGGATTAGAAGGGGCAACTTCTCTTATTTCTATTGAGCAGACTTCCCCTCACGGAATATTTTATCACTATTTTGTAACCATAGTTTTTTGGTTATCTGGTGGTCACAAAATTATTTTATCCGTACTCCTCCAATCCCTAGAAGCCCTTCCAATCCATCATTTTCTTCCTATGGAAATGATGTCTTTACAAGCACCTTTCTGGACAACAATGATCAAAATGTGCCAACTCTGTCTTATTATGACAATTCAGCTGAGTGCTCCTGCTGCCGTTGCTATGCTTATGTCTGACTTATTTTTAGGGATTATCAATAGGATGGCTCCCCAAGTACAGGTTATCTACCTTCTTTCAGCTCTCAAAGCTTTTATGGGACTATTATTCTTAACCCTTGCCTGGTGGTTTATAGTAAAACAAATTGATTACTTTACTCTTGCTTGGTTCAAGGAAACTCCCGTGATGTTATTGGGAGCTCACC